>JBCCER010000118.1:0-13603 GCA_039030175.1 Pseudomonadota bacterium | reverse complement strand
GGCGCCACCGCGATCGGGTATCGGGCGTAGAGCCCCATGAAGGCAGAGCCGAAAGTGGCCGCTAGACAGGTCGCAACGAACACCGCATCTCGATCCATGCCCGCCGCCGCCAGGATCTGCGGATTGACGAAGGCGATATAGGCCATCGCCAGAAACGTCGTCGCCCCGGCAATCAGCTCAGTGCGGACAGTCGTGTTGTTTTCCGACAGCTTGAAGATGGCGTCGAGCATGGAAAGGCGGGTCCGGTGGTGACGATTCGGCAAGCCGTCACGACCGTAGTTTGAATGTCTCGGTCTAGGAAGCGCAGCCTATACGGACTGACGTCGCACGGATGCGCGGCTAGTTCTCCTGCGGTCCGTCGCTGTCGCCGTCCTCGCTCCCGTTGCCGTCCTCCCCCTCAAAGAACCGATAGCGTGGCGTGAAGTCGAATTTGTAGCGGAACTCAGGATTGATTCGGAAACGCCAGGTCGGGTTGATGCCGTAGCGGTCGAGATCCAGAACGCCTTCTCGCGGCAGCCATGGGGTGCGCTCTGTTTCCGGCTTTTCGTCCGGTTCCTCGGTGCAGCACTTCTTGTTGAATTCGTAGTACTTCTCGAACCGGAACTGCTTTGGTTCCTTAACCCGGAAGGTGGCGATTTCGTCGCCCTTGGCGAATTTGTCGGCACCCTTGCCCAGATCCACATTGGCCGCGACTTTGATCTCCCGGATCGTGAAGCCGATGCGCAGGTAAATGGTCGCCTTGTAGCAGGGCTTGGAATTCAGCAGAGCCTTGTAACTGTCAGCCAAGTAGGTGATCGTCAGCGGGTCGACATCCAGCTTGTCCATGATCGCGGCGATGGCGACCTCCAGGGTCGGCGGACGGCCATTCACGGCAGGGGCGTAGAGGATCAGGTCGGAGGATTCCTGCCGGCGCAAAAAGCGGCTGATCAGTTGCGGGGTTGCCGTCTGCGGCCGCTCGATAAAGCCGTGAGAGCCGGGCGGCGGGAAACAGTCATAGATCGCGTGCAGCAGCACGGTTTCCTTTTCCGACTGGGGATGATCGGCCGGGTTGGCGTCGTCGATCGACAGGCGAAACGGGCCATAGATGACGGTGGTCATGCAAGTTCCCTCCCTGTTACTGGTAGCCGCCCCTCGCGAGTTTTGGGTGGGGGAGAGTAGCCTAATACCAAGGATCGTTGATAGTGACCCATGTGATGGCGGCCAAATCGGTTCACGGCAAGGCGGGTCGCGCAGCGCGATGCTTTAGCATCGGGCTAGCGGCGCAACGCAGCCGTGGAGCGATTTGGCCCCACCGGAGGCCGCGTTGTCTTGCCCGCTGGCTGCCCAGAAAGCTCTATTGGGGCGCGCCGCTTGTGGTGCTCCACACCACGGCGCGACACGCGCCTATCCAGCCGACAAGACAAAGCGGTCACATGAGTCACTATCAACGCTCCTTGGTATAAGTTGAGAAATGCGGAAAGCTTTGCGCGCGGCCGGCTATTGTGTTTGTAACCTTCTTGAGAATTTGGAAAGGCCGTGAGATCGAATGAGCAATACTTCCGATGAGTTTCGGCCGCGTACCGGATTGCGGGTGGTGGTGACGGCCGGCGCCGCCGGCATCGGGCGCGAGATCGCTGAGGTGTTTTTGAGGCATGAGGCCAAGATCTTCGTTTGCGACGTTGACGAGGCAGCGTTGGCCGACTTCCGGGAGGCCCATCCCAGCGCGCAGGCGATGCAGGCGGATGTCGCCGACGAGGGCGATGTCGATGCGCTGTTCGATGCGGTCGAGAGCCGGCTCGGCGGGCTGGATGTTCTGATCAACAATGCCGGTATCGCCGGGCCGACGGCGAATGTGGAGGACATGACGCCGGACGAATGGCGGCGAACCGTGGACGTTAATCTCAACGGCCAATTCTATTGCCTGCGCCGGGCGGTGCCTTTGTTGAAGCAGTCGGAGGATGCGTCGATCGTCGCGCTGTCCTCGACGGCGGGCCGAATGGGCATGGCGCGGCGGTTGCCCTATTCGGCGACTAAATGGGCCATTGTCGGCATGACCGAGAGCCTTGCGATCGAGCTGGGTGGGCACGGCATAAGGGTGAACTGCATCCAACCTGGCATCGTCGAAGGCCCGCGCATCGACAGGGTGATCGCGGCCCGCGCCGAGGCCGAAGGGGTCAGCTTCGACACGGCGCGCGATCAGACCCTGCAAAAGGTCGCCATGGGCAAGATGGTCACCAACCGCGACATCGCGAACATGGCCCTGTTCCTATGCACGCCGGCCGGCGCGAACATCACCGGCCAGGCCTTGGCCGTCTGTGCCGGCGTGATCGCGCTTTAGCGACGGGCCGTTAGCCCGCCAGATACAGCGCCAGTTCAACCCCCTCGCGGCGCATTGCGTGACTGTCTGCCAGGTCCGGATCGTTGTACCAGGCATGGGCGGCGTCGGCGTCGGGGAACTCGATGATCGCAACGGTCGCCAGCGGATTGTCCGCGCCCTCTAGTTGCGTGGGGTTCGGGCTCGCCTGCACGACCTTGGCGCCATGCTTGGCGAGGGCGGCGCCGGAGACCTCGCGATATTTGGCGTACGTATCGGCGTCCTTCACCGACTTCACGAGGACGATGAGTCTGGCGGTCATGATCTCTCCTGTTCGCGGCGCCCGAGGAGTGGGGCCGTCGGTTTGGCGGTTGAACGGATTGAATCTGGGGTGCAATTTCCGTTAATAAACTATCGGAGTTGTCACGATACTAGTGCATTATCGCACAGACATGAACGGGCGCGCGATGGATTGGGACGATCTGAAATTCGTGCTGGAGATTGCCCGTAGCGGTGGGGTGACGGCGGCCGCGCGTCGGCTGGGCGTCAACCACGCCACGGTATCGCGGCGGATCGCGTCGCTTGAGCGACAAGTCGGCGTTCGCCTGTTCGATCGCTTGCCGAGCGGCTTTGCGCCGACCGCGGCGGGCCTCGATGCCGTCGATGCGGCCGAGCAGATGGAGGCGGCGGCGATCGGCCTCGACCGGCGCCTCGACCAGCGCGACGTGCGGCCGGAAGGGCCGGTGACCGTATCCGCGCCGCACATCTTCCTGGCCAGCGAGCCGTTCTTGGAGATGGCGACTGTTTTGAAGCAGCGCTATCCGGGCATCGTGCTGCGGACGCTGGCCGGGATCGACGTCTTAAACCTGCACCAGCGCGAGACAGATATTGCAATCCGCGCGACCGGCGCGCCTGATGAGGGTCTGTTCGGGCTGAAGCTGACGGAGGTCCGCGTTCACGCTTATGCTGCGCCCGCTTATCTGGCGGGGTTGGCGCCGGAGGCCGGGCCCGACGCCATGGAATGGATCGGCCACATCCCGCAGGGCTCGCCCGGCACCGAGGCCACCGACTATCACGGCGGCAAGACGGTCTCGCTCGCCTCGGACGATAAGCTGGTTGCGGCCTTTGCCGCCCGCGCCGGCATGGGCGCGGCCTATCTGCCCTGCTATTTCGGCGACCCTATGGACGGGCTGCTGCGCCTGCCCGGCTTGCCCGCCCGCGCCTACCCGGACCTTTGGATCGTGACCCATCCGGACCTTGCCCGCGTCGCCCGCATCCGCACCGTCATGCGCCTATTCGGCCGGGTGGCGCGACGGCTGAAGCCGGTGTTTGACGGGAGTGCTGCCGAATGCGCCTCGCGCGCCGCTGTCAGCATTGAGTCCAAGCACTCATATTCGCTATCGTGAATGAAGCGGATTGCACCAATCTGACTGGCAGTACGGGAGTGTAAAACTAATTGAAAGAGATCCGAAAACTCCTGAATGAGCACTCACATGGTATCGTGATATGGCTGGCCGTTGCTGTTGGCATGTACCTGTTTATCGGCCTCTGGAGCCTTATCGTTATCGGGACTTTGATCGCCATATTTTTAATGATCATCTTCGGGCCGAAATGGCTTCGGCACCTTTTCTAGACTCGATGCTCTACCGCGTCGCTGCCAGCATCGCGTCCCAGAATGATTGCTCGTAGGCCTGGATCAGGCGGGCGGCGCGGACGATCACTCTTGGCTCTACGCCCTTTTTCAGATCGTCCTCGATGATCACGGCGGCGGCGCTGTCGAAGGAGGGGAGGTTGGCGAAATCGTCTAGGAAACGGGCCTCGTCTTCGGTGACGCTGTAATGCTCTTTCAGGCCCTTGCTGACCTCGCCGCAATTGTGGCCCCAGGCGGCGAAGTTGACGGCGACGCCGCAGGCGACCTCTGCCGCCGAGCCATACATAGACAGCCAGGCGAAATAGGCGGTGTAGGCGAAGCCGTCCGGTGTGGGCTCGAACGCCTCGAGGTCGGCCTCGGACATGCCGAGCTTGGCGGCCAGGACGAGGATTTGCTCTCGGGCTGCCACCTCGGCCTGGAGGTCGTTGATGAAGAAATCGCCATAGGGCAGGTCGCCGAAGCGTTGGACCATGGTCGCGGTTGAGCGCAGGTCGCTGCGCCAAAGATGATATTGGTGGCCCGGGAAGGATCGCAGGGCCTCAAGGGTGACGGTACCGGCGCGGATTTCGGCGAGATAGGGGTGGTTGCGGATCTGCCGGTCGGTTTCGGCGAGGGCCGCATGGGCCTGGTCGAGAACCTCTTGCGCGGTGGTCATCGGATCGATCCTTCCCTGGGTGACGGTCGAATTGGTGCTGGATGAGCGTTTGAGACTCTAGCGTGGATCGTCCAGTTCGGTCGCCCTAATCCTCGGCCCGATGGGTGCTTTCGCGGTTTCGTTCATAGCGGTGCTTCACGGGAAAGGGCGGCAGCCAGGCTTCGCGCCGGACCGTCCAAAGCTCGTAAGTCGGTACGAACTGGTCGGGGGCGTCGAGGGATCCGAGATGAATCTCGATTTCGTCGTCACTTTGGGAGAAGACCGACGAGCCGCATTTTGGGCAGAAGTGCCGGCCCTCATAGGCGCGCGTCTCGCCTTCGACCGTGACGGCCTCCGCGGGGAAAATAGCGGAGGCGTGGAATAGCGCACCGTGATGCTTGCGACAGTCCATGCAGTGGCAGACGCCAACCCGGTAAGGGGCGCCCGTTGCCGTAATTCGGACCGCGCCGCACAGGCAGCCGCCGGTTACTTTGGTCATATTGGGTCTCCCCGATGGCTCAAGAGATGCAGGCGACGTTGGATCAGCGGTGGTCGCGAGGCAACCGGCGCGGTGTGTTGGGTGGTATGAAATTGGCGCATTCTGCCATTTGACCTTTCGGCGCGTTCGGCTGGTATCATGGCCGCCATGGCCAGACCCTTGCCTCCATTGAACTCCATCCGCGCCTTTGAGGTGGCGGCACAGCATCTCAACTTCACCCGCGCGGCGGACGAGCTGGGCGTGACCCAGAGCGCCGTCAGCAAGCAGATTTCGATCCTGGAGGACTATATCGGCGCTAAGCTGTTCGAGCGGCTGCCGGGCGGGCTGGGGCTGACTTTGGAGGGGCGGACCTTGAAGGAGTCGATCTCGCCGGCCTTCGCCATGCTGACGGATGCGTTCGCCCGATTTTCGCGCCGTCCGCCGCGTTCGACCGTGGTGCGGCTGGCGACCGTCGCCTCCTTCGCTGGGCAGTTTTTGGTGCCGCGCCTTGATGCCTTTGCCGAGGCGTTGCCGGATGTCTCACTGGAGATCTTGACCTCCGACCGGGTGGTCGATTTCGAGCGGGAGGAGATCGATTTCAGCGTCCGGTACGGGGCGGGGGACTGGGACGGGCTGGTGTCGAGCGAGCTGGTGCCGGGCGAATTGGCGCCCGTCTGCGCGCCCGACTTTCTGGAGGCCCACAGCGGCGAGGGGCTGGCGGAGACGGTCGGTTCCGCGCGCCGCATCCGCATCTATTCCAGCGACGAGTGGCGCGCGTGGCAGGAGATCGAGGGGGTGAGCCTGCCGGAAGACCAGCAGCCGGTGATCATGGAGCATTTCATGGTCGCCGCCCAGGCCGTGCTGTCGGGGCAGGGATTGGCCCTGGTACCCGCTATCTTGATTCAGGACGAGCTGGCGACCGGTCGGCTGGTCCAATTCTCGCCAACCCCGGTGCCCTGGCCCGATACGTTCCATATCGCCCATCCGCCCAATGCTGAACGGCGCGCGATCGTGGCCGAGGTGATTGCCTGGCTGAGGGCAGAGGCGGCTGCGAGCCGGTAGACAATCAGGCGATGTTGACAAGGACCGACATAAGACGCGACCTGACGGCGCTTGGCATCCAGCCGGGGGACAGCGTGATGGTGCACGCGGCCATTAGTAAGGTCGGGCCGGTGCTGGGCGGGCCGGACACGGTGATCGCCGCCCTGCGCGATGCCGTGGGTCCGAAAGGCACGCTCTTGGGCTACGCCGATTGGGGTGTCGACTTCGATGCGCTGCTTGACGATGAGGGCCGGGTGCCGGATGCCTGGCGGGATCACATTCCCGTCTTCGATCCGGCAGCCTCCCGCGCGGCGCGGGACAATGGCGTGTTTCCCGAGTTTTTGCGCACGACGCCTGGGGCGCTGCGCAGCGGCAATCCGGGCGCGTCGGTGGTCGCGCTGGGGGCTAAGGCCAAACATTTCACGGCCGAACACCCGCTCAACTACGGTTATGGCGCCGGCACGCCTTTGGCACGGCTGGTTGAAGAGGGCGGCAAGGTACTGATGCTAGGCGCGCCCTTGGATGCGATGACGCTTTTGCATCACGCCGAGCACATCGCGCCGGTAAGCGGCAAACGATTGCGGCGGTATGAGGCGCCGTTGCGCAACGGGGACGGTGTCCGTTGGAGCATGATCGAGGAATTCGATACCGGCGAGCCGGTGCTGGACGGGCTGCCGGCGGAGTATTTCGGCGACATTGTCGAGCAGTATCTCGACACCGGCAAAGGGCGCAGAAGCAAGGTCGGTGCGGCGGATTGTGTGCTGGTCAGCGCGCCCGAGATCACCGAATTCGGCGTGGCATGGCTCCAGCGCTACGCATCGGCACAAGCGTCGGCGCCTGATACCTAAACTGGTATTGCCCGGTTGCCTTGCGGCCAAACATGCGCTTCATTTTGCGATGGAGGGGCTCGCACTTAATGAAGACAGTGTATGGCATGACCGCTGGTGACTATCTCGGCTTTGCAATCAGCGCATCAATCTGTGCGGCCATATTTGGCGCCACGGGCGTCTATGTGCTGCGCACGCTGACCCTCGCGCTGGAGGGCCACTACGAATTCAAGGGCGACAGCCTGACGAAACGGTCACGACTGGCCGGCTTTGCCCGGTTTTTCGTCTGGGCAGTCTTGGCGGCGACGGCCTGGAGTTTTTTCATCGACTGGATCGTGTTCGAGGATCTCGACTTTGCGTTCGCCGCGCTGGCGGTGCGGCTGCATTTCATCATCGAGATCCTGAGCGCGATGTCCGACAACTGATTTGCGGCGGCCGACATGAAGGAAGGCGATATCGGGGCCGCTACGCAAGAGCCTCAAGAAACGACCGAGACCTCCAAAGAACGCGGGCCGTGGGGCCGGCGGATCGACGAGCGGCTGCACCGCAAGCAATATCGGAAGGAAGCCGAGGAGGACCAGCGCCACTCAACCCGGTTCTTCCCGTGCCCAAGCTGTGGCGCCGATCTGCGCTTCGACCCGGGCACCGCCAACATGATCTGCGCCCATTGCGGGACAGAGGCCGAAGTCCCCCATGTGGACGACGAGGCGGCCCAGCTTGAGAACTGCTATCACTTCTATCTCGGCAAAGACACCGGCGCGATGGCGGAGGAGGAGGCCCCCGCCATCGACTGCAATGGCTGCGGCGCCTCGGTCGAGTTCCATGTCGACGAGCATTCGCGGATCTGCCCGTTTTGCGATAGCGCCATCGTCGGCGATGTGCGCATGCAGCGCCGCATCGTCCCGCAGGGCGTGCTGCCCTTCAAGCTGCTGGAGAAGGAAGCGCAAGAGGCTATGCGCAAATGGCTGAAGTCGCGCTGGTTCGCCCCGAACGACATCGCCGAGGAGGCCAAGTCAGACCATTTCCATGGCATCTACATCCCGTTTTGGACCTATGACGCCTACTCCGACACCGACTATACCGGTGCGCGCGGCCGGCGCGTGAAGTCGGGCAAGACCACGCGCACTGTGTGGACCAAGGTCAGCGGCAATGTGAAAGGCGGCTTTGACGACGTGATCGTCTCGGGCTCCAAATCGGTCTCGGCGGAGTTCAAGGACGCGCTGGCGCCCTGGCCGCTGCGGGAGTTAGAGACCTATCAGACCGAGTTCCTGGCCGGGTTCCGCGCAGAAAACCATAGGATCGGGCTGAGGGAAGGGTTCGCCAAGGCGCAGGTCTATATGCGCGCGGTGATCACCGACTGGATCAAACGGGACATTGGCGGCCAGCGCCAGCGCATCGACACGACCCGCACCACCTTCTCCAAGGAAACCTTCAAACACATTCTCGTGCCGGTCTGGATCACCCACTATGATTTCGCCGGCAAAACCTATCGTCTCTCGGTCAATGGCCACACGGCCAAAGCTTATGGCCAACGCCCCTTCTCGATCTGGAAGCTGATTTTTGGGACGGCGGTGATGATGCTGGCTGCGGGGGTGCTGGGATTTTTGATCTCGGCGGTGCCGTGGGGGCGGTGAGCGGCCGACTGTCCGCCGAGAACTCTGAGAATTTCTCATGGGGAGCGTGACGAGAACTCGCCTGCGTTGACGCGGCTTTGCGGCCATTCTCGGTGCCGATTATCGGCAAGAGGAGCGGTTCCCCCATGGCCAGTACAGGTTCCATCGCAACGCGGCACGATCCCTATCCCGTCAACGACCCCTATCACGGGATTTATGCCCATGGCGTAGAGACGCGGGGCCAGGCGCGCACGCTTTATGTCTCGGGCCAGGTGGGGGACTCGCCGGAAGGGCATTTGTCGCCGGATTTCGAGGGTCAGTGTCGGCAGGCGATTTGCAATCTTGATTCCGTGCTGTGTTCGGCCGGCATGAAGCTGACCGACATCGTTAAGCTGACCTTCTTTCTGGTCCGTCGACAGGACATGGACGCGCTGGTGAAGATCCGCAAAGAGACGCTGGACGGCGTGCGTCCGGCGATCACCACGGTGTTTGTCGCCGGCCTGGTCTCACCGACTTGGCTGGTCGAGGTCGAGGCGATCGCCTGCGCGGACTGAGACGCGCATCGGCAGATACTTGAATTTTCTTCAATTGGGGAGATGGATCGATGGTCGGTCCTAACGGTTTGCGCCGTAAGCTGGCGCTTGGCACTGCCCTTACGGGCGTCATTTTGTTCGGATCCTTTGGCGCGGCGCCGGTCTATGCCGGCGATTGCGTGGGCGGGCCGGCTGACTTCGTTTGCAGCGGGCTGGCCGACCTCAACACCGACACGACCGTGACGATCAATGAAGTTGTGCCGGTGACGGTGACGACGGCGGACGGGTTCGGCATCGACACCACTGTCAATGGTGGCCGGGCGCTGGATATTGTAGCGTCCGACGGCCTGACGATTGTGGACAGTTTCGCGTCCGACATTACCGGCGACGACACGGCGATCTACGGCTTCAACGACAATGTTGGGTCGGTGAGCATCACCGTTACAGGCTCGGTCGAGAGCCTGAATGGCGGCGGAATCTTCGGCATCAATGTCGGTAGCGGCCTTACGATCGCTGCTGCCGACGTGACTGCCGACGGCTTCGGTGTCTTTGCCAGCAACACTGGTGGCGGTGCGGTGAGCATCACGACCACCGGGCCGGTCGTCGCGGCCGATCAGGACGGCATCAGCGCGTACAGTATCGGCACCGACATGACGATCTCGACCGCATCGGTCAGCGGCGGCTATCGAGGCATCTTTGCCGATAATGTCAGTTCGGGTGCGCTCAGCATCACCGCGACGGGCGATGTGACGGGAACCGCGTCGGACGGGATCTTCGCGCTCAATTACGGCTCGGATCTCGCCATCGCGGCGGTGGGCGTTAATGGTGGGGACAACGGCATTGTCGCGCGCAACTTCGGCGTCGGCGTTCTGAGCGTCACGACGACCGGCACGATTACGGGTGCTGGCGGAAACGGGATCGAGGCGCTGAACGAAGGAACCGATGTCATCGTTTCGGCCGTCGACGTGCATGCCGCGGGGTTTGGCGTCTTGGCGAAGAACACGATCGCCGGCTCGGTCAGCATCACGACAACGGGCGATGTGACCAGCGCCGATGAATCGGGTGTTTCCGCCTTCACCGAGGGCACCGATCTGACCATCGTCACCGAGAATTCGAGCGGCAAGAATTTCGGTATTCTGGCAACCAATTTCGGTGCTGGCACAACTCTGGTCCAGGCGAACGGCGACGTGTCGGCGACGGATTTCGACGGTATCAACGCCGCCACATTGGGGACCGACGTTGAAATCAATGCCAACAATGTCGGCGGTGCCCGGACGGGTGTTTACACCACAGCTGGCGGCGTTGGCGCGCTCACCGTGACGACTACTGGCAGTGTCGTTGGCGGTATCGGCTATGGCATCCGAGCCGAAAACCAAGGCACAGACATAACGCTTCGTGTCAACGAGGTCAGGGGCGGCATGGTCGGGATCTCCGCACGCAATCTTGGCAGCGGGGACATCTTTATCGAGACCAGCGGCGCGGTCGAGGGCGTCGCCGAGAACGGGATCTTCCTTCAGTCCTTCACATCGTCTGCGTTTCTGGAAATCGCCGGTTTGGTCAGTGGCGGCAATGGCGTTGCGATCGATACGCTGATGGTTACCGGCGACACAAGGCTGGAGCTGCAGCCCGGTTTCGGCCTGACGGGTGAGGCGCGGGCGAACCCAGGTGGCGGGCGGGACAACCGCCTGGTGCTGGGCGGGTCGGCGGGATTGGCCGAATTCGACCTCGCCATTCTCGATGACGGGGACGGCGTGGCGCAGGGGGCCGAACAGATCTTCGGTTTTAGCCCGATCCTCATGAAGGAAGACTTCTCCAGTTTCGTCTTGTCGGGCAGCAATGTGCTGGCCTTCGAACAGGCCTCCATCACAGGCGGCGTCGCGGCCCTGTCGGATGCCGATCTGGTGCTGAACGGGTCCTCACCGCTGACGATCTTGCAGGGCGGCGCGCTAGGAGCGATCGGTGTCGCGCAAGTGACGGGGGATGTTGTGAACAGCGGCACTGTCCTGCTTGGCGGTAACGGATCGATCGGTGGTTTGGAGGGCGCCGACGATGCGCTGCTGATCACAGGAGATTATGATGGCGATGGCGCACTGGTGTTCGATACGGTGCTCAACGACGGCGCGGTTGATGAGACGGACTGGCTTGTCATCGCCGGCAATAGCGCGGGTAACTCGACGGTCACAGTCGTGAACGCGGGTGGAAGCGGGGCGCTAACAGGGAACGGGCCGACGGACGGGATTTTGCTGATCGAGGTTGGCGGCGTGTCGGATGCCGATTTCAGCCTCGCAAGTCCGGCTGTGGCAGGCATCTTCGCCTATGATCTGGTCCAGGCCGACGGCCAGAATTGGTATCTGCAGTCAGAGGTTTTGGACCAGGCCTATGTCTATCAAAGCCTGCCCGGCGCCGTGCAAGCCATCGGCGCGGCCTCTGTCGGAAAGTTGGTTGAGCGCGTGGGCGCGGCGCCCGAGACGAGGGCGGTAACGCCAAGAGTTTGGGCCAGAGGCGTTGGTGAGTGGCTGGACAGTTCCGGTGATCTCGCCGGCGCGCTGGGTGGCTCGTTCGAGCAGTCGATCGGCCTGTTCCAAACCGGCGTCGAATTCGAACTGTTGGCCGGGGACTCCGGCCGGCTTGTGGCAGGCTTGCTCGGCCATATCGGTGCCAGCTCGCTTGACGTGTCCGACGCGGCCGGGGCGGCGAGAGGCAGCGCGGATATCGACGCGTTCGGTGGCGGGCTGAGCGCGACCTGGTTTGGCGCCAGTGGCTTCTATCTCGACGGCGTCATCCAATACACCGCCTACGACATCGACCTATCGACTGCCTCGCGCTGGTCGTCATCCCAGACGGACGGGTACGGCATCGCCCTGTCCGGCGAGGCGGGGTATCGGCTGTCGCTCGGCGACGCATTTGCGATCGTGCCGCAAGCGCAGTTGGTCTGGCAGACGATCGATTTTGACGACTTTGCTGACCCCGAGGGCGTGGGCGTGAGGCTCGATGATGGCGACAGTCTTGTCGGCCGGCTGGGCATTGCCGGCGAGGGGCGCTGGTCGATATCGGACGGGCGCGAGGCAGTTGGTTTTGTCGAGCTGGACCTACTGCACGAGTTCCAAGGAGACAATGCGGTCACGGTCATGGCCGGCGGAACCTCCACCGCCTTGAGCCAGGATCTGGGCGGAACCTCGGTCGAGCTGGGCCTTGGCGGCCGGGTCGATCTCGGCGACGGGTTCGCCCTGTTCGCCGAGATCGACTATCGCGTGCCTTTCGATGATGGGGTCGAGGGCTTTCAGGCCTCAGGCGGCCTGCGGCTTAGTTGGTAGACCGCCAGTCAGCCCTTGGTCGGTTTCAGCGTCGTGCCATTCAGCCGGCCGATATGTTCGGGCAGATGGGGCACGTAGTCCTCCGGCCCGTCGGCGCCCGAGGCAACCGCCGCGGCAAGCGTGTTCTTGGCGGCTGCGCCCACCGGGTTCACCAGACCGACGCTGTCCGCCATGGAACCGAGATAGCGCAAATCCTTCAGCCCGTTGGTCAGGGTGAATTTGTGGGCCTCGCGGTTGCCCTCGATCAGGTAGCCCATGAAGGTCTGGTAAAAGCCGCAATCCATCCGGCTGCCATTGATGACACTGTGGAAGGTTTCCGGCGCAATGCCGACCTTGTTGGCCAGGGTCAGCGCCTCGGCATAAATCGAGGCATAGCCCATGGACAAGAAGTTGTTCAGCAGCTTCATCCGGTGGCCGTCGCCGACACCGCCGATATGGGTGAAGCGCTGGGTGCAGACCTCGAGGACCGGGCGGACCCGTTCCAAGACCTGGTCCTTGGCCCCGACCATCATGTCGAGCGTGCCTTCCCACGCTTCCTTCGGCGTGCGGCTGAGGGGGGCGTCGACGAAATCGACGCCCTTCTTGGCCAGCTCGTCGGCGATGGCGGCGGTCGAGACCGGGTCGGCGGTGGTGCTGTCGATGATCACGGAGCCTGACGCTAACCCCTCGCGCAGGCCGTTTTCACCGCGTACCACCGCCTCGACCTGGGGCGAGCCGGGCAGGCACATCATGACGATGTCAGAGCGCTCGCCGACTTCCCTTGAGTTGCTCGCCTCAACGGCGCCGCGCGCGACCATATCCTCGACTGGCTTGCGGTTGCGATTGCCCAGAACCGTGACCTCGTAGCCGGCCTCGCGGACATTCTTGGCCATGCCGTGGCCCATGAAGCCAAGACCGATGAACCCAATGCGTTCTGTAGTTGTGCTCATCTTTTCGTTCCCTGTCAGGCGTCCGAGGACCGGGCCCAGAGGTTGACCTTTTCCTCCGACGCGACCTCGTCGATTTCGGCCAGCTCTTCGGCGGTGAACTCCAGATTATCGATGGCGCCGACGCAGTCGATCACCTGCTCGGGCTTCGAGGCGCCGATCAGGGCCGTGGTGATGCCGCCCTCGCGCAAGACCCAGGCCAGGGCCATCTGGGCCAGCGTTTGGCCGCGTCGACCGGCGATCTCGTTCAGCTTTTTCAGGTTCTCGATGGCTTGGGCCGACAGCAGGTTGGG
>JBCCER010000117.1:0-13617 GCA_039030175.1 Pseudomonadota bacterium | reverse complement strand
GTGCCCCAGAAGCGCCCCCAGCGCCGTTGTCGGCGGCGGTGAAGGCATTGTGGTGCCAAGTCTCTCTGCCGCGGCGAACCGACCAGCCAAGAGACCGATGGCGGCGCTTTCGACATAGCCTTCAACGCCGGTTACCTGGCCTGCAAACCGCAGCTGTGGCAGAGCCTTCAGGCGCAGATCGCCTTCAAGCACCTTCGGACTGTTCATGAACGTATTACGGTGAATGCCGCCCAACCGGGCAAACTCAGCATTTTCAAGCCCCGGGATCGACTGAAATACCCGTTTCTGCTCGCCATACTTGAGCTTCGTCTGAAAGCCGACGATGTTGTACAGCGTGCCCAGTGCATTGTCCTGGCGTAGCTGAACCACCGCATAGGGCCGTTCATCACGGTGCGGATTGGTAAGCCCAACCGGCTTCATCGGGCCATAGCGCAATGTCTCCGGCCCACGCTCGGCCATAACCTCAATCGGCAGACACCCCTCGAAATACGGGGTGTCCTTCTCCCAGTCCTTGAACTCGGTTTTTGGCGCTTCCAGCAGGGCGGCGATGAAGGCTTCGTACTGCTCGCGCGAGAGAGGGCAGTTGATATAGTCCTTGCCCGTGCCGCCGGGGCCGGGTTTGTCATACCGTGACTGAAACCAGGCTTGATCGAAATCGACGCTGTCGCGGTAGACGATGGGTGCGATTGCGTCAAAGAAGGATAGTTCATCCTCTCCAGTCACGCCCTGAACCGCCGCCGCCAGCTTCTGAGAGGTGAGGGGACCCGTAGCGACGATGACGCTGTCCCAGTCGGTCGGTGGCAGCCCGTCTACCTCACCGCGCTCTATGGTTACCAGCGGGTGGTCCGTCAGCGCAGCGGTGACACCATTGGAAAACCCATCCCTGTCGACGGCAAGAGCGCCTCCTGCCGGGACCTTATGAGTATCGCCTTCACGCAATATGAGGGAGCCGCAGCGACGCATCTCCTCATGCAGCAATCCGACTGCGCTGGCCTGCCAATCGTCAGACCGGAATGAATTCGAGCACACGAGTTCGGCAAGCCCATCTGTCTGGTGGGCATCGGTGCCGGTTAAAGGCCGCATTTCATGGAGAATGACGGGCAGGTCTTGTTGGGCGATTTGCCAGGCGGCCTCGCTACCGGCCAGGCCGCCGCCAACGATGTGGATCGGGTTACTCATGGCTGGAACAGATAGGCTGTTGGGGGCTAAGACACAATGTTAGAGCCACCACCAGTGCATCAGGAATGAAGGAATGAGCGAGCACCTCGATAAGCCCGATTGGCACACCGACAGCTACCACCGCCATGTGCGCTATGTATCGGAGCTTGGCAGTCCGGTCGTCGAGCTGCTGAACCCGCAACCGGGCGAGCTGATTCTTGATCTTGGCTGCGGTGACGGCGCGTTGACGGAGGTGCTTGCCGGTCGGCAAGTCGATGTGTTGGGTCTCGACGCAGACCCCAGCTTCGTCGCCAGTGCCCAAGCAAGGGGGCTGGATGTGGTTCATGGCGATGGACAGGATCTGCCCTTCGAACCCGACAGTTTTGACGCTGTCTTCTCCAATGCGGCCCTACATTGGATGCCCGATGCGGACGGTGTGTTACGCGGCGTCGGCCGCGTTCTGAAGCCTGGCGGTCGGTTCGTTGGAGAGTTTGGCGGTCACGGCAATGTCGCAGCGGTAACGACGGCTCTGCGGGCAATTCTGTATCGCTACGACGTCGTCTGGCGCGAACTTGGCTGGTTCTTCCCAACCGCAGAAGCATATCGGGAGAGACTGGAGCGCCATGGATTCGCGGTCGGTGAGTGCACCTTATTTTCGCGCCCCACACCATTGCCGACAGATATCAGCGGCTGGCTCTCGGTTTTTGCCGAGGGCTTCGTCAACAGGCTAGATCCATCGCACCGAGAAACGGCAGTTAGCGAGATCGTCGAACTACTGGAGCCTGCATTGTGCAACGAGCAAGGACAATGGCACGCCGATTATGTCCGCTTGCGTTTTATGGCGACTAAGCTGCGATAGGCGGCCGGCCCTGGAACAGCTGTCTTGTGGCAATTAGGTGTTCCTGTTATGTTCCAAATTTAATGAACAGGGACTCTAGAAATGAAGCTGGGCTATATCATTCTGTATGTGCCGGATGTCGATGACGCCGTTGAGTTCTACGAGCGCGCCTTCGGTCTATCACGCCGGTTCATTCATGAGAGCGGAACCTATGCCGAGTTGACGACAGGCGAGACGACGCTTGCCTTTGCGGGGGAGGGGCTGGCCGCCAGTCACGGCTTTCCATTTCGCAGGCAGAGGCCGGATGCTGAGCCCGGGGCTTTCGAAGTAGCGCTTGTTGCCGAGGATGTTGCTGCCGCTCACCAAAAGGCCATCGATGCCGGCGCGGTCGAACGCAAGAGTCCCGCCGAGATGCCCTGGGGACAGACCGTGTCTTATGTCTCAGACCATCTGGGCAATACGGTAGAGTTGTGCACTCCGATGGCGCCGTAGGGCCGGGCACGACTGTCTAAGATTGTCCTTCTTTACCTTGATCGGGTGGTCTATGACCAATGCCGATGGGTAGGTGATCCTACCTGCCCGTTGCCCTGCGACCAGGACGAGACGTGCCCGCTGAATGCACTATCTGACCGAACTGGCGACGACCTACCTGCACGAATACGGGCTGATTATCGTCTTCATCAGTGTGTTGCTGGACTCGTTTGGCATGCCTGCGCCGGGCGAAAGCCTTATCGTGGCGACGGCGGTTTTGGCTGCTCATGGCGATCTCAGCCTGCCGATGATGCTTTTCCTTGCCTGGCTCGGCTCCGTTATCGGCGACAATATTGGTTATGCAATCGGACGCTATGCGGGCCGGGAACTGATCGTCCGCTATGGCCGCCATGTCGGCTTGAACCACGCAAGGCTTGGTAAGGTCGAGGCCTTCTTCAAGCGCTTCGGTGGAGAGGTCGTATTGTTCGCCCGCTTCATCGTGCCTGCACGCCAGCTCAACGGCATTGTCGCTGGCATGGCGGGAATGAGCTGGTGGAGATTTTTTGCCTATAACTGCGTCGGCGCGGCCCTTTGGGTTGGCGCCTGGGGGTATGGCGTCTTCCTATTCGACCGACACATTGCATTTTTCGAGTCGATCTTCTCAGCGGGCCACTACGTAGCGCTGATTGGGCTCGCCATTATCGTGGTTGTGCTGGTTGGGTTCATCGTGATGAGACGGCGGTCTCGTCGGCGCGCAAAGGCGAAGCCCAACTGAGTTGGGCTTTGTTGGGTACGTAGTTGAAATCGTCACTGTGCGGTATCGGCGCTGCTAGTTGTGGCTGTCTGATTGCCAAGGACGCTCTCGATCACATGGTCGCACAACGCCTCATGGGTGTGATGCTGTAGAACATGATCGCGTGCCGCTTGGGCCATCTGCGCGAGTTTTTCTTTGTTCTTCAGCGCCTCGATTACGGTCTCGACCAGATCCTCGCCCTCGACATGGTAGAAGAAGCAATGCTCCCCATGGGCCATAGGCTTGTAGCGGTGGATTGTCGGGCTGCTGATCACTGGCACGGAGCCGGCCATAGATGCCTCGAGATGGCGAAAGCACTCCCAACCGAATCCCGCCGGTGACCAGGTGAGCCAAGCTTGTGAACAACGCTCAATGAACTCGTCGAATGGCACTAGGTCCTTGACGTGATCGACGGCAACGCCTCGTTCCTTCAACCTGTCTAGCAGGGCAACGCCTTCCTCGCGCACCCGGTTTGTCGCAAAGGTCGTTCCGGCAAAGAAGATATCCTTCTTCTTCTCTGCCCCGAAATGCGTCTCTGCTCGATCAAGCACGACCTGCAGTGTACCAACACCAATGGGGGCGATTTTGTCCATATAGCGCCGCCACTTCGGCTTACTGCGAAAGTTGACGGTCGGCAGGTTGCGATGCGCTGAGCGGTAAAAGACATGCCATTTGTCAATCGGCAATTCGCGCTTGAAATAGACTTGACAGCGATCAAACAGAAAGCAGTTGTGCCGAAAAATGCCGTAGCTGTCGTTCATATCGACGACAACCTTCGGCACATTGCGTGGCATAAATCTCAAAAGCTCAAAAGCCATCGTAGCCGAAAGGGTCGAGAAGAACCCCAGCAGTCGGCCGCGGAACGTCGTGTTTTTTAGCACGGTTAGGAAAGAGCGGGGATGCCACCAGGGATAGATAGGGGGTTGGATAACAACCAAGTCATACTCGCCGCGCCGCATCTTTCCGAACAGTCTAAAGAGCCGCCACGGCGTCATCTCAGGCCAGGGACCCGCGCTCTTGCTGCGGTTGCCTCGCATGCTGGCCATGTAGAAGTCGGTGTTTTTGGGCTTGCCAAGGGCAAAGGTCATGTTGTCGCCGAGCTCAAGGACGCGAATTTGTTCTCGGTTTGGCGGTTGCTGAGAAAGGGTCATCAAAAAATTACGGTAGTCACAAGTCGGCGGCGCGGGACCCTACGACGCCGACGCACCGCATGCAACGAGCGCTCCGTCTATCGGATAAGTGCGTCGAAGCCTTTGATAAGTTCGATATTTGCCGCTCTCAGTGCCTTGCCCAGATTGCGCGTGCTTCCAGGTGTCCGGTTAGCATCGAGCAGCACGCCTTTGCCGTCATGCACGACGAAGTCGAACTTGCCATAGTCGAACCCCAGCCGCTCGCGCTCAGCACGTAGCTCATCCGGCACTGGGGCAGGGGATCGCGCAATTATGTCGGCCCCCTTGATGATCGGGTTCGGCCCGACATACCGGGTGCATCGCTCCCGATCACCGAAGAAGATCCATGTTCGCATAGCATAGCCCTGAGGATCGGGCTCCGGTATCAGCCGCTCAACCACGCGCGACCCATCCGCCCAGGCGTCCTCGGGCACTCCGGACAAGGTGTCGTAAAGATTGTATGAGACCATGCCGTCCACTGACGGATGGGGTTTGGCATGACCACGGCGCAGTGCTTCCCGGTTATGGTAATGCTCGCCCCTGCCGCCGGAATTGAAGTTCGACTTGACGATGACCGGCCCGTCCCAGTCGCTGTCCGGCTTAAGACCAGCGCCGCCAACGGTACGCTTGGTGATGTCGTTTGCCGAGCCGTTGACCGTGACGTCGTAGCTGTTCGCCAGATCCAGGTAAGGTGTCGGTATCACGGAACAATCAATATGAAGAATTCCGACATCGGCCTCGACCCGGCGGTCGGTACCGACGGAAATCTCCACGCGATGACCATTGTTGCGAAGTTCTCGCAGCAGATCCTGCAGCAAAAAACGCCGCCGCAGCAGAACACCGAATCGGCGCTGCATGAAGCAGTCATAATCGTGAGTAATGACGGCAATTTTGGCCATCGTGGGTTGCTCGCGTTCTATTAATCGATGAAAGCTAGGCTCATGGTTCGGGGAAACCAAATGGATTCGCAACCCAGCCTAGACCGGATTTCCAATCATGTGCTACGGCAGTGAAAAGTCACAAGAAAAGAAAGCCCCAGCCGTGAGCAAACTTTGGACCGACATCCAGCGCGCCTGGAGCCGAATGGGCCCGCCCTTACGTCCGAATGTCGAGGTGGTGGCCGGAATCAAGGAGAGCCTTTCCGGGCATCGAGACCGCCTGCTGATCCTTGGCGTAACGCCGGAGTTTGCTGATTTGGCCGCGGATGTGCTCGCGGTCGATGCAAGCCCTAATATGATCGCTGCAATTTGGCCCGGGGACACCGAAGCGCGCCGGGCTGTTGAGGGCAACTGGGCGGACTTGCCCTGCGACGATAGCTCTCGGCAATCCGCGGTATGCGACGGTGGGCTGACGCTTATCCCGTATCCCGACGGTTACGCGACAATCTTCAAACAGCTATCGCGGGTCCTGGAGCCAGGGGGCAGAGCGATCTTCCGGCTGTTCTGCGTACCATCTCTCTGCGAATCGCTGGAAGAGCTATCTGATGCTACCTGGGAAGGGAAACTTCGCTCCATTCACGCGTTGAAGTTCAGATTGGCAATGGCGCGAGCTGCGGAAACCGGCAGTGTCAATATGAAGCTACGGGACGTTTGGGATGACTTTACCGCCCGTTTTCCTGACCGAATGGAACTAGCTCAAGTGACGGGTTGGAGCGAGCAGGCGATCGACACGATCGACTTCTACCGCGACTCCGACACGGTCTATTCCTATCCCACTGAGGAGCAGGTCCTGGCAATTGCACGCGAGCAATTCCCAAATGCTTCGTTGAAGGCCGTAGGGACGTACGAGATGGCCGAGCGGGCGCCGTTGCTGATCATGGACAAAGAGTAATAGCTGGGCGCCCTCTGGGCTTGCCTTGGCCGTCTAGATCAGGCCGTCCTTCTCCATTTGTGCAAGCTCATCCGGCTCAATGCCGAGTTCGCCATAGATTTCCTGGTTGTCCTGCCCAAGTTCGGGGGGAGGGGTATTCACCTGAGGCGGCTCGCCATCGATCTTGATCCCGGTGCGAATCGCGGTGACGTCTCGGCCGACGCCGGGCACGTCCGGGAAGGTAGCCAACATGCCGCGATCGGCGATCTGGGGATGTTTCAACACCTCTGCCACTGACAGAACGGCTCCGGCGGGCACGCCGATCCGATTTAGCTCTCGTGCCCATTCGCGCGCTGGCCTGGTCTTGAGGGTGGTTTCGAGATCTGCCTTTAGGTCAACACGATTCGCCTTCCGATCCTCGCGCGTTGCGTAGTCCGCTCGATCCAGCAATTCAGGGCGCCCAAGGTGACGCGCCAGAAGTTCCCACTGCTCATCTTTGTTGGCTGCGATGTTGACCAATCCATCGGCAGCCTGAAAGGCGCCTGACGGGGCAGAGGTCGTGTTCTCGTTGCCATGGGCGGCCGGTTCCAAGCCGGCGATCAGATAGTTCGATACCGCCCAGCCCATGGTCGCCATGGTCGCTTCCAGCATGGAGATATCGATAAAGGCGCCCGTTTCGCGGTCGTTAAGTGCCGCAGCAATGGCAAAGGCAGCCGTCATACCGCCGATCGTGTCGGCTATCGGATAGCCAACGCGTAGCGGCGCGCTGTCTTTCTCGCCCGTGATGGACATGACGCCGGAGGCGCCTTGGATGATTTGATCGTAGGCTGGTCGGTTAACCCAGGGTCCTTCCTGGCCAAATCCCGAGATTGCGCAATAGACTAGGTTGGGCCTTACTCGTTTAAGAATCTGATATCCAAGCTCCAACCGGTCCATCACGCCAGGCCTGAAGTTCTCAACCAAAACGTCGCTTGTCTCGACAAGTCGCTTGAGCAGCGCCTTGCCCCGATCATGCTTCAAGTTGAGTGTGACAGACTTCTTGCCGGCGTTCTGCGCCAGGAAGGATACGCCCATCTTTGCCGCATTTAGGCTGGGGTCCGCGCCAAGCTGTCGTGCCAGATCGCCTCGTCCCACCGCCTCGACCTTGATGACCTCGCATCCCAGATGGGCGAGTTGATGACAGCAGAACGGGCCAGCCAGCACGTTTGTGAGATCAAGGACGCGGATGCCGTCTAAAGGTTTGGCCACAGGCGCACCTCTTTGTGTTTGCCACTCTGTATCGATGGAACACCGCCAGCCGTCAATTCGTCCGGATATGCTTCGACCACCCAGTCGTTAGCAACTGGTCCGGTTTTACACACAGTTTCCATTTGGACGGGAAGCTAATACTCGTCAGTCTAGGATGTCAGACAACGTCAAAGAGGGCCTGCGCATGGGCACATTTACTCAGATCCTGCTGGGCACCGCGGTGCTTATCGGCTGTTCCCTGGTGCATGTCGTGGTTCTGGTCTGGGCTGCCGGTATGCTCGTCCGGGTCGGACGCAATCTTGCTCACTTTAGAGCTTCCCATCGAAGTGGGGTGTTGATCGGCGCAGTGTTCGGCACCGTCGTTTTCTCTCACACGCTACAAGTCTGGATCTGGGCGGGTGTATTTATCTTGATGGGCGCCCTGCACGATGTTGGGCGGTCGATCTATTTCTCGCTGGTCACATACACAACGCTTGGATACGGCGACGTCACACTCGCCGACGACTTCCAGGTCTTCGGTGCCATGGCGGCGGTCACCGGTTTGCTGACCTTTGGATTGAGCACGGCCTTCTTGGCCGGCTTGCTATCTCGTTTGTTGCCGCACGAGACATCGTAAGGGAGGCCATCAGGCTCTTTTTCGGCCTTCTTCGGTACGCCCCAAATAGCTCGCCAGATATTGTCCGGTATAACTCCGCTCGATCGACGCGACGATCTCAGGCGTGCCCTCGGCGACAATCTCGCCGCCGCCATCGCCCCCTTCCGGGCCAAGGTCAACAATCCAGTCGGCGGTCTTGATGACTTCCAGATTGTGCTCGATCACGACCATCGTATTGCCCTGGTCCGTGAGTTCGTGCAGCACTTCAAGCAGTTTACGTACATCGTCGAAATGCAGACCCGTGGTCGGTTCGTCCAGGATGTAGAGCGTGCGGCCGGTTGCCCTGCGTGACAGTTCCTTTGCAAGCTTGACGCGCTGAGCCTCGCCGCCAGACAAGGTGGTGGCCGGTTGCCCGATCTTGATGTAGCCGAGGCCGACTCGGCGCAAGGTTTCCAGTTTGTCCCGGATAGATGGCACGGCCTTGAAGAAAGCCGCACCTTCTTCGACTGTCATGTCAAGAACGCCTGCGATCGATTTGTCACGATACAAGATTTCAAGTGTCTCGCGATTGTAGCGGCTGCCCTGGCACACGTCGCACTGAACATAGACGTCAGGCAGAAAATGCATCTCGATCTTGATGACGCCGTCGCCCTGGCAGGCCTCGCACCGTCCGCCTTTGACGTTGAACGAGAAGCGGCCAGGGCCGTAACCGCGCGCCTTTGCCTCCGGCAGACCGGCGAACCACTCCCGAATCGGTGTGAAGGCGCCGGTATAGGTGGCCGGGTTGGAACGGGGGGTGCGACCGATCGGCGACTGATCGATATCGATGATTTTGTCGAGATGCTGCATGCCCTCGATGCGATCATGCTCTCCAGCATGCTCGCGGGCGCCGTTCAGTTGCTTAGCCAGCGCCTTGTAAAGGGTTTCGACCACCAGCGAGGATTTGCCGCCGCCGGAAACGCCTGTGATGCAAGTCAGAACGCCCAGCGGCAGGGCCAAATTGACATTCTTGAGGTTATTGGCTTTAGCTCCGAACAGCTTGAGCACTTTGCCACGCTTGTTCTTACGACGCGCATCCGGCACGGGGATTTGCTGCATGCCGGTTAAGTATTGGCCTGTCAGGCTGTTCGGGTTCGACATAATCGCGGCAGGCGGGCCGCTTGCGACCAGTTGGCCGCCATGGACACCGGCCCCTGGGCCCATATCCAGCACATGATCGGCGCTGCGAATCGCGTCCTCGTCATGCTCGACGACCACCACAGTGTTACCGAGATCGCGAAGGCGTCTGAGAGTGGCCAGCAGTCGATCATTGTCACGCTGGTGCAAGCCGATAGACGGTTCGTCCAGCACGTACAGCACACCGGTCAGGCCAGAGCCAATTTGGGACGCCAGACGAATGCGCTGACTCTCCCCGCCCGACAGAGTACCCGATGTGCGTGACAGCGTCAGGTAGCCAAGCCCAACACTAGACAGGAAACCAAGCCGCTCGTTGATTTCCTTGAGAATACGGGAGGCAATTTCCTGATCCTTGGGCGACAGCTTGTCGTTGAGCGATGCGAACCATTCGGTCGCATGACCGATCGAGAAGTCAGCCACCGTGCTAATCGTCATGTGGTCGATCTTGACCGCGAGCGCTTCTGGCTTCAGCCGCTGGCCTTGGCAGGTCTCGCAGAGCATGGCGTTTTGGTATTTGCCCAACTCATCGCGCACCCACGAGCTGTCCGTTTCGCGATAGCGGCGGGTCATATTGGGCACGATGCCCTCGAACGCCTTGTTGGTTTTGTACGAGCGCAGCCCGTCATCGTATTCCAGCGGTATCGTCTTGCCGCCGGAGCCGTGGAGGATAACCTTACGCACCTTCTCTGGCAGTTCAGACCAAGGCATCGACATCGAAACATCGAAATGCCGCGCGATGCTCTCAAGGGTCTGACGATAATACTGCGATGACGAATTGGCCCAAGGCGCAATCGCGCCGCCGTCCAGGCTTTTGGTCTCATCTGGCACGATTAATTCCGGGTCAAAGACCAGCTTAGTGCCTAGCCCATCGCACGCTGGGCATGCGCCGAACGGGTTGTTGAACGAAAACAGCCGCGGTTCGATCTCGTCGATGGTGAACCCCGAGACCGGGCAGGCGAACTTCGCCGAGAAGACGGTTCGCTCGCCGGTCGTGGCATCCTCCGCAAAGCACAGACCGTCGGCCAGTTCTAGCGCCGTCTCGACCGAATCAGCGATGCGATTGCCCAGCCCGTCCCGCAGCACCAGCCGGTCGACCACAACTTCGATGTCGTGCTTGACCTTCTTGTTGAGGGCAGGGGCCTCGTCGATCTCGTAAAGCTCGCCGTCGATCTTCACCCGCTGAAAGCCACGTTTGCGTAGATCGGCCAGTTCCTTGCGGTACTCACCCTTCCGACCGCGCACGATGGGCGCCAGGAGGTATAGCCGTGTGCCTTCCTCCATTGTCAGAATGCGGTCGACCATCTGGCTGACCGTCTGGCTTTCGATCGGCAAGCCAGTGGCGGGCGAGTAGGGGATGCCTACGCGCGCCCAAAGCAGCCGCATATAGTCGTAAATCTCGGTTACCGTGCCAACGGTGGAGCGCGGGTTGCGGCTCGTGGTTTTCTGCTCAATCGAGATCGCTGGCGACAGACCTTCGATCGAATCGACATCCGGCTTTTGCATCAGCTCCAGGAACTGGCGCGCATAGGCCGACAGGCTTTCGACATAGCGGCGCTGGCCCTCGGCATAGATCGTGTCGAACGCCAGAGAAGACTTGCCGGAGCCCGAAAGACCGGTAATCACCACGAGACTGTCGCGCGGCAGGTCTACATCGACATTTTTGAGATTATGCTCACGCGCACCGCGCACGCTTATCGACTTGTGCATCCACATCCACCGGTTCGGGATGGCACGGCCGACTCCGCGCCGCACCCGTGCTCAATATGGGCGAGGGGGGCCAAAAAAGCGACTCTCGCGCCGCATAGCTGACAGGCTGCCGACAGCATGCTGTCAGCGGGCTGAAGACTTGGCCTAAGCCTCAGATCGGCCGATCTTCGCAGATCTTGTAGCTGTCTTTCCAAGGGCGGATGCGCTCAAACTCCGCGCTAGCTGCCATCACGTCGCCATCCGCACCCAACCGGCCAACAATCTGCATGCCGACGGGCAAGCCGTCGACAAGGCCCGCTGGGATCGACGCGGCTGGATGGCCCGTGAAGTTAATCGGATAGGTCAGGCACCACCCGATGAGCGGATCGACGGTCTCGCCGTTGATCTCGTTTGGCCCGACCGTATTGCCATTGTCTGCATTTTTAACCGGCAAGCAGGCAAGCGTCGGGGTAATGAGCAAGTCATATCCTTCGAAAACCCCTTGGACAGCGTCGAAGATTTCCGTCCGCATTGCCTGGTCGCGCAGGAAGTCGACGGCCGTCTGATGCCGCCCCACCTCAAGCCAATGCAAATACTCGGGCGGAAAATCGTCCGCATGGTCTCCGAGCAGATCAAGTCCGTCAGCCTTCAATTGATCGAAATCGAACAGGCTGAGTGGAATGATCAGGCGGCACCAGAGGTCGCTGAGTTCCTGCTGCGGAATCGTGATTCCCAGCTTAACCGTATCGACCGTCGCGCCACTCTCTTCAAACGCCGCTACTGCTTTCGACACAGCGGCCTCGACGCGAGGGTCAACGGGAAACACGTCAAGATCGGGGCTATAAGCGATGCGCAATCCCTGGATCGACCGTTTCGTTGCCGCGGCAAAATCCACCGTGTCCGGCGCCGACAGCGGATCTCGGGGATCGCCGCCCGCCAGCACGTTCATTGCCAACGCCGCATCCTCAACGGAGCGAGTGACTGATCCGAGGAAGATGAACGGGTTGACGCCGTTGAAGGCATTTGGCCGTGCGATATGCGGAACGCGGCCGAAGGAAGGCTTGTATCCATAGACGCCGCACCACGACGCGGGAATACGGATCGACCCGCCGCCGTCGGTTGCTTCCGCCAAAGACAGCAAGCCGTCCGCCACGGCCGCCGAGCTGCCGCCGGACGAGCCGCCACTGTTTCTGGAGAGGTCGAATGGGTTGCGCGTCGCGCCGAACAGATAGTTGTCGCAAGTGCCGCGAAAACCCATCGTTGGTGCGTTCGTTCGGCCGATGATGATAGCGCCAGCACGTTCCATCCGCTCGGTATAGAGACCGCTCAGCTCCGTGCGATTGTCCTTCAGCGCGCGAATGCCGCCCCATGTGGCCGGCCAGCCTGGCTTGAAGCCGGTGATGTCTTTCAAAGCCGTTGGAACGCCGTGAAGCGGCCCAATGGCTTCGCCCTTGCGCAGCACGTCATCAGCCTCGCGCGCACGGTCCAGCGCTTCGTCGAACGCCATGTAAACCAAGGCGTTCAGGCTGGGGTTCCGCCGTTCGACGCGTTCGATCGTGGCTTGAGTCACCTCGACGGCCGACAGCTCACCCTTTCGTATCCGCTGGGCAAGTTCGACTGTGCCGATTGCAGCGAGGTCGTTTGCGGGAGGCATGAGTGACCCTTTCGAAAAATTTGTGGCGGGTGTCGGTCCAGGTGGCATCAATCCGTCCACAGTATTGGGACTGGCTGAAAACTCAAAATCAGATCAGCGATGATCTCGCTATCGGCAGCATGCTGTCAGGAGGTATCTCGGTGCCGCTTTACTTATGGTAACCAATTGCTTACGTAAGCGTAGTCTAACAATGGGAGACGATGATGACTCAAGCGACCGTTTACGGCATTCCGCAGAGCACTTACACGCGATCTGCTCTCATGATGCTCAAGGAAAAGGGCGTCGATCACACGCTCGAGCCAGTAGAGCTGGGCTCAGACGCGCTTTACGCACTGCACCCGTTTGGCAAGATCCCGGCTTTCAAACATGGCGACGTGCAGTTGTTTGAGACGATTGCCATTGGTCAATATGCCGATGGCGCGTTCGATGGTCCTAGCTTGCAGCCGGCTGATCCGGTCGGACAGGCCAAGATGTCTCAGTGGAACAGCGCGATTATCGACTACGTCTATCCGGTGGCGATCAAAGACTATCTCTTGAAAAAGATTTTCGCGCCTGAGAGCGGACCTGACCAAGCAGCGCTTCAGGAGGCTCGTGAGAAGCTTGGTCCGCAGTTCGATGCAATGAACGCGGCCTTGGGCGACTCCGGCTATTTCGCGGGCAGTGGTCCGAGTATTGCGGACTATATGGCGTTCCCGATCATTTGGTACTTGCGTTCCGACGCGGAAGTTGGCCCCATGATCGCTGAACGACACGCACTTGCCGATTGGGCGGACCGCATGGAACAGCGGGAAAGCGCCTCGACGACAGTGCCACCACCCCCGCCATCGTCCTGACGGCCTAACCCTGACGGATGGTGACGATCATCGGACAGGGTAGCGAGGACATGGCAGGAAGCGTCAACAAAGTTATTTTGGTCGGCAACCTAGGACGCGATCCGGAAGTCCGGACCATGCAAAGCGGCGGGCGGGTGTGCAACCTGTCCGTCGCCACCTCGGAAAGCTGGAAGGACCGCAATTCGGG
>JBCCER010000116.1:0-13729 GCA_039030175.1 Pseudomonadota bacterium | reverse complement strand
TTGGCAAACGGCTGGGATGGTATTTTGGAGTATCTCGCCGGTTTTATCTCCGGCCTGTTCGTGTTCCAGGCCCTGATGATGCGCGGCATGTATGACGGCAACTATTGGCTGGCCGTCCGCAAAACCCTGTTTGCCGAAACCGTATCCATGAACATGGTCATGACCGGCATGTTGCCTGTGATGATCATACTGGCCGACCTGATCCCAAGCTCAGAAAGTCCGCTCAACGCTTCATTCTGGTTCCGCATGGGCATTGCCAGCATTGTCGGCGGGATCATCGCCTACCCCATCAACTACTGGATGGTCAGAAACCATTTGAAGCATGGCTGCATGACCCTGCCGGACGCGGACGGTCCCGCGCCCGGCCTTGGCCACCAATCACCTGAAGCGATGGGAGACGGAGAGCACCGTACGATGCATATGGGTAGCCTTTCGACCGGACAGGCCGTCGCTTGGGTGGCGGGTACTTATGTCATTTTGCTGCTGGCCATGTGGCTGACAAGCTTGTTCGTTCCCATCAGCTTTGCAAGCGGATAGCTAGACGCGCCAGGCTGGCACAGCGTCGGCCTGGTACTGGCTGAGAAACTCCTCGCTCGGCGCGATCGGTTTGACGATATCGATCAAGACGCCGTTGGGGTCCTGGATGATGAAGTGCCGCTGGCCAAAGGGCTCGTCACGAAGTGTCTGCACGATGGGCAGCCCTTTTGCCTTTGCGTGCTCGAACTCCGCATCGACGTCTTCGACCTCGAAGTTGATCAGCAGCCCCGACACACGTCCTCGTCCAACTTCGGGGATGGTTGCATGGTCGCCTTGCAGGATCGCTAGATTCACCTTCTCATCCTCGCTCGATTGAAGATGGACATACCAATCGCTTTCAAAGCTGGGCCGGAAGCGGAAATGATCTTGGTAAAAGCGCGCGGTTCCGGCGACGTCTCCGGTCATGATCACTGGATAGTACTGGGTGCATTTCATGGCTATCGCCTTCCGTTGCATTTACATACGCTATGTATGTGACTGAATATACATACAGGCTGCATGTATGCAAGAGAAACTGAAGAGACGCTCCAACGCCGCGCGGACTGAGGCGACGCGCGGCGCATTGCTAGACGCCGCCAGAGATCTGTTCGTGCACAAGGGGTATGCCGACACCGGAACGCCGGACATCGTTGCCAGGGCGAACGTTACGCGCGGCGCGCTCTATCACCATTTTGCCGACAAAACGGACCTGTTTCGCGCCGTCGTCGAGCGCGAGGCGCAGGCGGTTGCCAAGCATATCGAAGGGGCAAGCGCCAACCCCACGTCGGCCCTTGAAGCCCTAACGTCTGGCACCGACGCGTATTTCGAAGCGATGGCCGTACCGGGACGTGTTCGCCTTCTTCTGCTGGAAGGCCCCGCGGTGCTCGGGCGGGCGGAAATAGACCGAATCGACCGGCAAACAGGCGGCGAGGAGCTTCGCGAGGGACTAGCCTATGCTCTTGACGCTCAAGAGATATCGCCAGCCGTGCTTGGTGCCATGACCAAGATGCTATCCGCCGGGTTCGATCGGGCGGCGCTTGCCATAGCCGAAGGCGAGCCCAGTGAAAACTACAGGCAGGCTACCAACTATCTGGTCGAGGCCATCATCAACAAACCCCGCTGATCCTAATCCCGAACATCCTTACTCTCCATTTCCAGAGCCCAACGTTTTGACGTTTTTGAGAGAGGGAGCAGATCCGAATAGATCTGCCGTCCCAAGACCGTGACCTGATACCCATTTGGCCCTCGCTCGACAAACCGGGCCTGCTGTAGTTCCTTTAGCCGAGCGTTGAGCACGGCCGGCGATATGGTTTCACAGGCCGACTGAAGCGCGCGGAACGTGCAAGGACCCTTTTCAGCAAGCGTCCAGAGCACCCCCATCCCCCACCGTCGTCCGAGTAAATCGAACAGGGCCATGATCGGGCTGCCGCTTTGCGAGCCCCGTACTGGCGCGCCCGGGCGCGGAATATTGACCAAGCGTTCCTCCAATGCTATGGATTTCATAGCATGCTACGAAAAAGATAGCAGACAATAGGAGCACCAAGAGCCATGGGCAAACCGATTTTCTATTCCGGCACTAAGAACGCCTCGAGCTGGGCCATGCGGGCATGGCTTGCGCTGAAGGCGGCCGGGTACGAGTTCGATGAGTTGGTCGTCGACATTCGCTGGCCTCAGCGATTCAACAATCTCGCGAGCATTCGACGTTTCTCCCCGCCCGGATGCGTGCCCGTTCTCGATACGGGTCGCGGCGTCATTGCCGACTCAAATGCCATTATGGAGTTCGCCAACGACTTCAGCGGCGGCAAGTTGTTGCCAAAGGACATCGAAGCCCGCGCCCGCGCCAGATCGTTGGTCGCCTGGCAACATTCGGGGCTGTCGTCGATCTGCGAGAGAATCTCGTTCGAAAGTGCCTTTTATCCCGAAAAGCGACCGCTTACGGATGAAGAGCAAGCCGAGTGCGGTCGACTGTTCGGCGTTCTGGAGGACTGCCTTGCCAAGAGCGGCGGCCCCTATTTGTTCGGAACGATTTCGCTTGCCGATTTCATGCTTACGCCCGCCGCATTTCGGCTGTCGCGGCACAAAGCGGATACGACTTGCTTCCCGGCGACCTCGGACTGGATTGCCGAGTTATCGGCCAATCGTTTGATTACCGAATGGATGGACGAGGCCGATCAACTGCCTCACATCTGGTTTGACGACTATCTCGTACCGGGTATGCCGGTTACTCTGACATCACAACGCCCGACAGCCAGTATCGCTACCCGTCGTTGATCGAAAGGACCCGCCGCTGTCTAACCTAGATTCGTTGCGCTTTCGATTGGCAGACCCGATCGCAGACAGAACTATCCTCGGAACACTGTTCTCTGGAATGGTCGCTCACTATTTCCCCAACCAGCCGATCGATCCCGACGACGCCGCCGACCAAGTTGCCAAACAACTAAGCGCGCGCTCCGAATCTGAGATTCTGATCGCGACCATTGGCAAAGAGCCCATCGGATTCGCGACATTTACAACGATGTTTCCGGCGGTGGGGCTCGGCTCGGCCTTGTTTGTTCGAGACCTGTTCGTCCTTGAGCCATTCCGCTCGCAAGGGGTTGGCGAGCGGCTGCTGCGTGCCTTGGCCACGCTCGCGGTCGGTCGGGGTTGTCTGCGATTGGATTGGACGGCGGAGTCCGCAAATCCACGGGCGATGGCGCTCTACGATCGCCTCGGCGCACAACAGTTGGATCGCAAAGTCTATTTCCGTATTGAGGGCGAGGCGCTCACCGAGTTCGCCCTCAATAGCGAACAGATAGGCGGCCAAGCGCCACCGACCACGTTTGAGACCGACCGCACGATCATGCGCCCCCATCACAGCGACGATTTCGAGGCCGTCGCATCCATGTGGGCGGAACCTGTCGTGGTTCGGCACATCAGCGGTACGCCGTCGACGCCGGCCGAGTCCTGGACAAGGCTGCTACGCTATATCGGGCATTGGTCCGCGCTCGGCTACGGCTACTGGGCTGTGACGGACACGGCCACAGGCCGTTTCCTCGGCGAGGTCGGGTTTGCCGATTTCAAACGCGGGCTTGACCCGGCGCTGGATGGACTGCCGGAAATCGGCTGGGTATTGCATCCAGATGCTCACGGACAAGGATTGGCGACAGAGACGGTGGCCGCCGCACTGCAATGGGGCGACCGGTATCTCGAGCAGAAACGCACCTTCTGCATCGTCGATCCGGACCATGTCGCGTCTATCAAGGTCGCAGAAAAGAACGGTTATCGCGAGTTGATGCGGGCCTCGTACAAGGGTCAGCCCACGCTGGTCCTCGACAGACATCGCCCGACGAAGCCAGGCGATTGATCCGACGGGCCCACACCGGCGTATCGGAACCAATTAGCCAACCATTCGGACGCCGTGATGCCTCAGCCCAAAACCGTCCTTGTCACCGGCGCCTCCGGCTTCATCGCAAAGCACATTTGCCTGCGACTGCTGAATGCCGGTTATCACGTCGTCGGCTCGGTACGTACAGCGGAGCGCGGGCCTGAAGTTGTCGCGGCGGTGTCGCCGTACCTGGACTCGCAGGAAGGTCTGTCGGCGCGGCTGATAACGGTTACCCTGGACCTCGACCGCGACGATGGCTGGCGGGAGGCCCTGAATGGTATCGACATATTGATACACACTGCCTCGCCCTTTCCGATGGGTCAGCCTGAGGACGAGCAGAGTGTGATTCGTCCTGCAGTCGAAGGAACCTTGAGGGCGTTGCGTGCCGCGCGCTCAGCCGGGGTTAGCCGCGTTGTGATGACATCCTCCACTGTCGCGATCATGAACACCGCCTTGCCGCCCGGCAGAACGGTGTACGACGAAAACGACTGGTCGGACCTTACAAGGCCGACGGCCATTCCGTATGTTAAGTCAAAGACGCTGGCTGAACAGGCTGCCTGGCGGTTTGTCGAGGAAGAGGCGCGCGAGATCGCGCTTACGGTCGTCAATCCCGCGTTCGTGCTGGGACCGCCGCTGGACAATCACCTCGGCACCTCGCTTCTGGTCATCCGACGCTTGCTGAGGTCGAAAGACCCAGCCCTGCCGAACATCGGGTTTGCGAGCGTTGATGTGCGGGATATTGCCGAGATGCACGTCCGTGCCCTGTCGAGCCCCGAGACCGTTGGCAGGCGCATCATTGGATCGGATCGCTTCTTTTGGTTCCTGGACATGGCGAAAACCCTGGCCGCCGCTTATCCCGACCGAAAAATCGCAGCGCGTAGAGCGCCGAATTGGCTCGTGCGGATACTTGCGCTGTTCGACAAACCAGTTCGATCGATCGTGCCCAACCTCGATGAACGCCTGGATCTGTCGAATCAGCTTGCGCGCGATTTGCTCGGCATGGAGTTCATGGATGTCGAACAGAGCCTGCTGGAGTCAGCCGGCTATCTGATCGAACATGGGCTCGATCGCTAGCACCACAAAACCGGCCGCTTAGGAGGGGTTGGCATGACAGAGCTAACCCCGCCGAAGACAATCTTCCTGACCGGTGCCTCCGGTTTCATCGCCAAACATATCTGCCTGAAAGCGCTGTCGGACGGCCATACTGTCGTGGGATCGGTACGAAGCGAGGCTCGCGCCGAAGAGACACGGCGGGCGATGGCAGCTAACTTAGCGGACGCGACGGACCTCACGGATCGTTTGCGTTTTGTAACGCTTGATCTGACGGAAGACGGTGGCTGGGATGAGACCATGCACGGGGCCGACACTCTCATCCATACCGCCTCCCCTGTCCCGCTAGAGCAGCCAAAAGACGCAAGAGTACTGGTCGAGACGGCGGTTGGCGGAACGCGGCGCGCACTAAAGGCGGCGAGCGCAGCAGGAATCGATCGGGTTGTCCTGACCTCATCGAACGCCGCCATCATGAACTCCAAGCTGCCGGTAGGACGCACCGAGTATAACGAAAGCGACTGGAGCGACGTGGACGATCCGGCGATGACGCCTTACGCGATGTCAAAAACATTGGCGGAGCGTGCGGCCTGGAGTTTCGTTGAGCGCGAGGCACAAGGAATGGCGTTGACCACGATCAACCCCGCCTTCGTCCTTGGCCCCCTTTTGGACGACCATCTCAGCGCGTCGATCAAAGTCGTGCAGCGGCTGTTGCGCGCGAAGGACCCGGCCTTGCCGGATATCTCGTTCAGCTGCGTCGATGTACGCGATATCGCCGATATGCATGTCCGCGCCTTGTCTTGCCCGGAAACAGCCGGACAGCGCATTGTTGGCGCGGATCGCCCGCTTTCAATCGTCGAAATGGCGAAGATCCTAGCGGCCGCCTTCCCTGACCGCAAAATCGTGACCCGCCAGGCTCCGAACTGGCTGGTTCGCATTATCGCGCTCTTCGACAGACCCGTACGCTCCATCGTTCCAAATCTCGGACGGCGCGACGCCCTTTCCAACCGGCGCGCAAAGGAAATGTTGGGCATGCAGTTCATCGACGTTGCGGAGAGCCTGCGGCGGTCGGCCACCTCGTTACTGGAACGCGGCATCGTAGATTAAGTCATACAGCGGGCCAGTTCGTCGCAAGCCAAGTTCGCCAACCCAGCGTTGCGGTGCGACATCATGTTGGCGCCTTAGAGTGGCATAGGGCCAGCCGATCAACTACTATCGACCGCGACTCAAGCGATCTGAGCCCCGTTTTGTTGTCATAGGTGGCATCATGTTTGAAAACGCAGACGCAATCCTGCTAGCCCGTTTTCAGTTCGCGTTCACGGTCGCCTTTCACATCATTTTCCCGTCCTTTTCTATTGGCCTTGCCAGTTTCCTGGCGGTTCTCGAGGGTCTGTGGCTGATCACCAAGCGCGACGTCTATATGCGTTTGTTCAAGTATTGGATTAGGATTTTCGCCGTAGCCTTTGGCATGGGTGTCGTTTCCGGCATTGTAATGGCTTACCAGTTTGGCACGAACTGGGGGGTATTCTCCGACAGGGCCGGGCCAGTAATTGGCCCGCTGATGGGCTATGAAGTTTTGTCTGCCTTCTTTCTGGAGGCAGGCTTCCTCGGCATCATGCTGTTTGGGTTAAAGAGAGTTGGTAAGGGACTGCACTTCTTTGCCACCTTGATGGTGGCGATCGGCACCCTCGCCTCGGCGTTTTGGATTCTCGCCGTCAACTCATGGATGCAGACGCCGGCCGGCTTTGAGATCAATGACGTCGGGCAGTTCGTCCCAGTCGACTGGCTGGAAGTGATCTTCAACCCGTCGTTCCCCTACCGGCTCGTCCATATGGTTCTCGCGGCATATCTGACGACAGCGCTGGTGGTTGGTGCGGTCGGTGCTTGGCATATGCTGCGTGGCAACCGCGAAGAGCCGATTCGGATCATGTTTTCGATGGCCATGTGGATGCTGACCATCGTTGTGCCGATGCAGCTATTCGCCGGCGATGAGCATGGCCGAAACACGCTTGCGCACCAACCCGCCAAACTCGCCGCCATTGAAGGGCACTATCAGAGCTATCCCGAGGGGCACGCACCGCTCATTCTACTCGGCTGGCCGTCAAACGAGGCCGGCGAGACCCTCTATTCCGTTGAAATCCCGTTGCTCGGCAGCCTGATCCTGACCCACGATTTGACCAGCCCGCTACAGGGCCTTGACGCCTTCCCACGCGAGGATTGGCCGCCGACGCCCATTGTCTTCTACAGCTTCCGGGCCATGGTGGGCCTCGGCGTCCTGATGCTTGGGCTGGGTTTGTTCAGCCTTTACAAACGGATAAGGCACCGACTTTACGACTCGGTTTGGCTGCACCGATACGCGGTGATCATGGGGCCTGCCGGCTTTGCCGCCGTGTTGTGCGGCTGGATAACGACGGAGGTCGGGCGGCAACCCTTTACGATCTACAACATATTGCGAACTGCGGACTCTGCCTCACCGCTCGATGCGCCTGCAGTGGGTGCCTCTTTGCTTGCATTCATCGTCGTCTACTTCTTCATCTTCGGTGCCGGTACGATTTACATTTTGCGCCTGATGCGCGGCACGCCTGCCTCAACCCATGAAGAACCGGTGACCGAAGGGCCGATCCGGACGGCGGGCATGACGCCGGTGCAGTCGATCGATACAGAACGCAATCCGGAAGCCGGCGATTAGGGGGCGACGCGATGGAACCGAATACCACGCTGACCATCTTCTGGGCCGCCGTGATCGCATTTGCGATCATCATGTATGTCATCCTGGACGGTTTCGACCTTGGCGTCGGCATCCTGTTCGGGGTCGTGCACGAAGAAGAGCACCGCGACATCATGATGAATTCGGTCGCGCCGGTGTGGGACGGCAACGAAACCTGGCTGGTGATGGGCGGCGGCGGCCTCTTGGCTACGTTCCCGCTCGCCTACTCGGTTCTCTTCCCAGCGATTTATGCGCCTCTCATCGCCATGCTTCTGGGTTTAGCGTTCCGGGGCGTCGCGTTTGAATATCGCTGGCGCGCAACCAGCGGGCGCTTCATCTGGAATGCCGCTTTTGCCGGCGGATCGATGGTTGCCGCATTCGCTCAGGGCATGGCGCTGGGCACTATCTTGCAGGGGGTAGAGGTCGCCGACCGGGCGTATGCCGGCGGCTGGTGGGATTGGCTAACACCGTTCAGCATCCTAACCGGCTTGGCTGTCGTCGTCGGCTACATCTTGCTTGGGTCGACCTGGCTGATCCTCAAGACCGAAGGCGCCCTACAAGAACGCGCGTTTGGCATCGCGAGGGTTGCCGGTGTTCTGACGCTCGGATTCATCGTCGCGGTCAGCATTTGGACGCCGCTCTTGGGCGACGCATATCTGGCTCGATGGTGGAATTGGCCGAATACCCTACTGTTTGCGCCGGTCCCAGTACTTGTAGGCGTTATTGCAGTCTTTTTCTGGTTCGCCCTGACCGCCCGCCGGGAACGCGCGCCTTTCCTGCTCGCCCTATGCCTGTTTGTCCTGTCCTACGCAGGCTTGGCGATCAGCATGTACCCCTATATCGCACCGCCGAGCTTGACGATCTTTGACGCGGCGGCCCCAGCAAGCAGCCAGATCTTCCTGATCTATGGTGCGCCTGTCCTGCTCGTCATCCTGCTTTGTTACACTGCCTATTCCTACTGGGTATTCCGGGGCAAGGTGAACATGAAGATCGGATACCACTAGGGCTGAGCATCCAGGCTATGTCGGAATACGAAGCGCCCAACACGCCCATATGGCGCAGACTCCTTTGGTTTGGGGGCTTGTGGCTGGTCAGCGTTCTGGTGATCGCGGCCGTTGCCTACGGTATCAGGATCTGGCTGGTCTGAGCGATTGATATCGAGCATCGCCAAGACGTCGACCCTGACCCCGCACCCAACCTAAAGCATCAAGTAACCACAAGTAGCACGCGTTTGACGCGAGCTTAACGACCCCCCTGTCATCAAGACAGCCGACACATTTCGTTTCTCATCCAAGAGGGCGGTCGGCTGTGGTGACCTGGGATCTTTATCTCGCTTTTGTACCAGTAACGCTGGCGATCCTGCTTATCCCCGGCCCGACCCTTGCCCTTATAGCGGTCAATACCGCAACAAGAGGTCGACGGTCTGGCCTACAAACCGTCTGCGGTGTTGCAGCGGGCAAAGCGCTCATCGTTCTGTGTCTTATCGGCCTGCTGACTTCAACGCTGGCCTTCGTCGAGACCTATGGCACATCAATACGCTGGGTGGGCGCGCTCTACATCCTTGCCGCAGCCGTCCGCGCGTGGCGATCGACTGGGCAGGCGCTTGAAGAGACAAAGCATCGTGAAGGACGGAAGGCGGGCGCCTTCATGCAGGGTTTCGTTGCCGCGTCGACCAGCCCGATAACGCTTTTGTTCCTGGCGACTCAAATGCCGTCTTTCGTTGACTCAGGCCTGCCCGCCGCCCCTCAACTCGCCATCCTTGGCGGCAGCTATATGGTCGCTGCGCTCGCCGTCGAACTGACGGTGGTGTCATTCGTCGTAGCTTCGTCAAAATGGAAGGGTGTTTCGCGAGCGGGCCAATTGGGCGCCAAAGGTTCAGCTGTCTGTTTGTTTGGCGTTGCGGCGCTGGTCTCGCCTTTGAGCGCGGGTGTGCTCGTCTAAGCCTTCTCGGCAAGTCTGGATGGGGTCTTCGCTCTCGCGCGATGTTGAGAAAGCCGGTTGAGGATTGTAGACCATGCCTGCCAACAAGCTGCCGTGGTCTCGGCCAAATCATCTTAAAGGATCTCGCCATGCCCCTCGCCGGCCCTGCGCTGGACGCGCCCGTCGACATCAGAACACTGCTCCGGGCGGGCCTTGAACGAGAGCCTGATGCTATCGCCTTAGTTTCCGCCGAGATGCGCTGGACCTGGCGCGAGTTAGACGATGTCACCAATCGGCTAGCAGGCCGGTTGCTAGCCATGGGATTGCGTCAGGGCGACCGCGTTGCATCCCTGATGCCTAACCGTACCGCTCTCCTCATCTTCTATATTGCCTGCTTCAAGGCTGGTCTGGTGGTGGTGCCACTCAACTATCGCTACATGGAGCGTCAAATCGACTACGCCCTTGGGCTCAGCGGTACATCGCTTCTGTTTGCGCATATCGAGCGGCAGCATGACTGGCAGGCGAGCGACAACGCTAATAAGCTTACCCACGGGGTATTAACGTATGGTGCCCCCGCCGGCTCGGGCTCTCGCTATGAAGATCTGATCGAGGGACCGGCCAAACCTTTTGAGGTTACGCCGCATCGCGATACCCATCCGATCGGGCTATTTTTCACTTCAGGCAGCACGGGCTTGCCCAAGGCGGTCACGCACACATTCGGAAGCCTTGGCTGGATGTTCGCCAGCGCTGCAGGTGCTTTCGAGATGACCCACGACGATGTGGTCCTGCCAGGCTCATCAATGTCCCATATCGGCAGTTTCATGTGGGCTCTTGCCGGTTTGGCTTTGGGTGCGAAGGTGGTGGTCGCACGAACATTCGACTCCCATGAAATCTTGCCGCTGTTGCGCGCCGAACGGCCGACAATATTGTGCATGATCCCAGCGGCGTTGATGCGACTGGTGCGCGATCACGGCGCGACGAAGGACGACTTTTCCTCGATCCGGGTTTGCCGCTGCGGGTCGGACAAGGTACCTGCAGAACTTGAGCTTGAGTTCGAACAGCTTACCGGTCACGAAATCGATGAAGGATATGGCATGTCGGAGGTTGGCCTCGCCTCCCTCAATCCCCCATCGGGGCCGATCAAGCTTGGCTCGGTCGGAAGACCTGTTCCGGGCTATGCCATGTCCATCCGCGACGATGACGGCAACGAGGTGCCTGTTGGAACACCGGGCCGGCTGTTCATGAAGACCGGCTCCCTGATGATCGGCTATTGGGAGAATCCGGATGAAACGAAAGCGACAATCCAGGATGGCTGGATCGACAGTGGCGATATCATGAAAGCCGACGAGGATGGCTACCTTTGGTTTTGCGGCCGGAAGAAACAAATCATCGTGCATGACGGCTCCAACATTTACCCGCAGGAGGTTGAGGAAGCGGTGCTGGAGCATCCCTCGGTCGAGAATGCCGGGGTGATCGGTGTTCACGACCTTCTTCATGGGGAAATCGTGCGGGCCTACATCTCCATCAAGGAAGGCTTCGATACGCCAAAGCAGGAGGAGATCATGGCCTTTGCCCGCGATCGCATCGGCTACAAGGCGCCCGAACAGATCGAATATCTCGACCAGATACCGCTGAATCCGACGGGCAAGATCGACCGCGTCACCCTCAAGCAACGCGCCGCAGCGCATCACTAAGGGCGGGACCCATCGATGACTTCACCTGTCGCCCTTACTCGCGCCGACGGTCACCGGGTCCAACTGAAGTGGCATATGCTTCGGCGGCAGGTCGACGACATTCCGTTCGGAGTTGTCAATCTGCGTGCCGGAATTGCTGCCGGCGCCTCGATCGAGATCGATATTCAGCGTACGGCGGACGACGATTGGGTCGTGTTGCACGACGACCAACTCGACCATGAGACGACGGGCAGCGGGCCGGTTTCGGCCCTAAATAGCAAGGATGTCCCCAACCTCGCCATGCGCGCACCGGATAAGGGTAAACCGGTGGCGCCAGTATTGCTGCTCAGCGACGTGATATCCGAGCTATCTGCCAGCACCCCAGGCAAAGGGCTGATCTTGCAGTGCGACCTAAAGACACCGTTGGCCGAGATATCGGATGCCGCAGCCGGTCGATTTTGCGATCTTGTTTCGCCGACGGCAGAACATTGCGTGCTGTCGGGCGCCGATTGGCCAGCGGTCGAGGAACTTGGCGCCGATGTTGAGGGCTTGTGTCTTGGCTTCGATCCGCTGGAACTGTTTCCATCCGATTGGACATCGTTCCCGCAAACTGCCGCGGCAATGGACGACTTCGTTCAGCGATCCTTGTCGGTGGCCCCGACCGCGAGATGGATCTATCTGTATTTTCGCCTCGTGCTCGCCGCCATGGACCTGGGCGTGGACATTGTCGGAAGGGCACAGGCTCTGGGTCAGAAGGTCGATGTCTGGACGCTTGACCCCAGTGACGACAGTAAGTCTGTGGTCAAACGCCTGGTTGACCTTGGGACAGATCAGATTTCGACCAATGCCCCCGATGCCTGGGCTGCGTGGTGGCGTAGCGAAACGTCTGTTGCCTAATCGTCTGGAATATCCATCCGCTTGGTCATGCGAATCTGAAGGTCAAACTGAGGTTTGTCCGGACGACGAATTGTGCCCTCAATGGTACCGTCCAACAACTCCCCGGTAATCTCGGTTTGAAACCGTTCGCTGGCATCGCCGAACTGCGTGCGCGGCGGGCCGTAATAGTGGACACTGAGCGCAGCCCTCATCTGTTTGCCGTCGATCTGACACCGACCCATCGAATAGTGCCGATTATCGCCGCCGATGATGCGCTCCTTTTCGATGACGTAGATGCCGCGGTTCTCCCAGCCAAAAGGGCCGTATACCTCGACCGTCCAAACACCGCTGAGTGGCATCGCCTCGCCTCCCGAAAAGCTGCGTCACAACTCAGCAACACTACCATTCTTTCCTTCGACTGCCTATGATCGGAGGCTGCGAACGAGTTCGCACATCGAATGCGTCGCGATGGCTCGAAGGAGCAGCAACATGGCTAAGAAGAGCACGACCAAACAGGCCGATTTACGACTGGTTGCCTCAGATAAGTCCTCAAGCAGCGGATCGGCCAAACGACTGAAGAAGATCAAAAACGAGGTCTATGAAGCGGAACTGGCGAGACTGCAGGTCGAGCTGGTCAAACTTCAGGAATGGATCAGGCAAGAGGGCTTAAAGGTCGTCGTGCTATTCGAAGGGCGCGACGCGGCCGGCAAAGGCGGCGTAATCAAGCGAATAACCGAGAGTCTCAATCCTCGCTATTGCCGCATCGTCGCACTCGGCACTCCGACGGAGCGCGAGAAGACGCAATGGTACTTCCAGCGCTATGTTCCCCATCTTCCCGCCGCCGGCGAAATGGTCCTTTTCGATCGGTCTTGGTACAACCGGGCGGGGGTGGAACGCGTCATGGGCTTTTGCTCCGACGAAGAATATGACGAGTTCATGCGCACCTGCCCCGAATTCGAACGTATGCTGATGCGGTCGGGCATCATCCTGATCAAATACTGGTTCTCGGTCGGCGATGAGGAACAAGAGCGGCGTTTTCGGGGGCGTATTACCGATCCGACCAAACGCTGGAAACTATCGCCTATGGACTTGGAATCCCGCAAACGCTGGGTCGAATACTCGAAGGCCAAGGACGCAATGTTCGCCCATACCGACACAAAACAATCGCCCTGGTTCGTGGTCGAGGCCGATGTCAAGAAGCGCGCCCGGCTGAACTGCATCAGCCACCTGCTGAGCGTAATTCCTTACGAAGATCTGACGCCGCCTGCCATCAAACTGCCGCCGCGCCAGGACGCCGGCAGTTACGTTCGGCCGCCGATGAGCGATCAGACCTTTGTGCCGGAACGGTTCTGACAGTAGCCACTGCGTTCGGAAGGACTAGGCCAGGACCACCAGGTCAAGCGGCTGACTAACGCCGGTGACATTTCTGGCCTCCAGGATCTTCGGCGGCTTTGGCATTTCGTAGCCTTGCCGAACGGCAAGTTGGTAGCCAGCGCGTGTGGTCAGCGCCGCTACCCCTTCGGCCTTGTTGTGCTTCTCCAGCTTGGCAGCGAGGTTGGCGGCCTGACCGATCACGGTGTATTCGAGCCGCCCGGCCCCGCCCAGTGTCGCGAAGACGACTTCTCC
>JBCCER010000115.1:0-14011 GCA_039030175.1 Pseudomonadota bacterium | reverse complement strand
GTTCGGCCGATGGTCGCTGCTCTCCCAGCCGAGGTTGTAGCCTTCGGCAGCAGAAGAGGCCATGTGATCGACTTCCGACGTGTACTTCTCGATGATCGGGTTGTCCAAATAGGCCGGATTTTCCGAAATCGTCCAAAGGACAGGGAGCACGTGCCCTGGGGCTGCGTGTAGCTGCTGAATGTAACCCTCCGGATCGAACAGGAAGGCGGCGAACTGCTTGGTCGCCTCCATATTCTGGGCTTGAGCCGGAATGAAGACCGACGGGAAGTCGTTGAAGGTCCAGGCCGGGACATCCTCAGAGATCGTTGGGTATTGCACGCAAGTGATGTAGTCCGCGATATCAGGGTTCTGGTTGTTGACGTTGATCAAGACGCGGCCGGTGTAGATGCCGGTGGCCGTCGCCCCCGACACGAAGGCGGTGAGACTTTCGCCCCAGCTATAGTTGGTCGCGCCGGGTGGGCAGTACTCACGCATGGAGCGATAGAACTCCAGCGCGTTGCGTGTGTCGTCGCTGTCGATCGCAACGTCGAGATCGGGGCTGAAGACCTGTGCGCCGGCCTGATGCATCACGCCGATGAAGATCAGCGAGGTCATCGAGTTCCGGCCGTAGGGCAGGGGTGCACCAAAGATGCCGCCACCCTGCATGGCGCTGACTGCGCTGCGCAGCTGGTCCCAGGTGCGCGGGGCAGCATCGATGCCTGCTTCTTCCATCAGGTCGCGGCGCAGCCACAGCATGTTGGCGGCCGAATTGCCGATGCCTGTGCCGGCATAGACGCCCGGATCGATCTCATAGATCTGGTTCGCGCCCTCATAATAGTTTTCGGGGCCGACCATATCGATGACGTCGTTGAACGGCTCCAGCAGACCGGCGCTCCAATAGTCTGAGACTGCGAAGCTGGGCAGGTGCGTGACGATGTTCGGCACATCACCGCTGGCGAAAGCGGCTGCGAGCTGCGGGGCGTAGCCTTCGTCGGAGGTTCGTTCGAAAACCACCTGAACCCCTTCATGCAGGGCCTCGAAGTTCCGCATCTGGGTTTCGTAGGCCGCCAGCTGTTCCGGCGAGCTTTGCGGCGACCACCAGCGCAGCGTGATCGTGTCTTGCGCGCGCAGCCGGCGAGGCATTGCGGCGGCAGCACCCGCCGCGGCCATTCCCGTCAGTACGGTGCGGCGCGGAACGCCCGTTGACATGAAGCGATTGTCAGTCATTTGACGTATCCCCTGTTGTGAGTAGTGTTCGTATTACGAACTTATGTTCGTACTATGCTGTTGGCCGGAGAGTGAGGCAAGCGGTTTCTGGCCAACGGAGACGTGAAGTTCGATGGGCTGCGCGATGCTTCTCAGAGAACCTGCCGGTATGGTATCGAGCGCCCGGCTGGACGGAGACGAATTGAATGGCAAAACAGGAACTGCGGACCCAACTGTCAGCGGTCAGCGAGAACCGGCTGGGCACGGTCGATCCTGGGATTGGCTTCGACGAAGAAGAAAAACTGTCCAGCCGCGACTTCGTTAGTTCGCTGTCGCGGGGCCTATCAATCCTCAGCAGCTTTTCAAAGACGTCGCGCAAGATGACCTTAAGCGAGGTCGCTGCCGAAACCGGCATGAGCCGCGCCACGGCAAGACGTTTTCTTCTGACGCTGGTGAAAGAGGGCTATGTCGTCACTGACGGCAAGATGTTCGACCTGACGCCGAAAGTACTGGATCTGGGATTTTCGGTGTTGTCCACGATTGGCATCTGGGATCGGGCGCGCCCCTTTATGGAGCGGCTTTCGGACCAGACGGGCGAGACCTGCTCAGCGGCGATCCTGGACGGGCTTGAGGTTGTCTATGTCGCGGGCGTGCAGGCGCACAACATCATCTCAGTCGGCATCACCATCGGCAGCCGCTTGTCCGCCGTCTACACAGCCAACGGGCGTGTGCTGCTGGCTGCACAGCCCAAGGAGTACTGGGACGGGATCATAAAAAACGCGCAACTCACGCCGCGCACGCAGTACAGCGTGACCAAGAAGACTATGTTCCGAGAAGTTCTTGAAGATGTGCGCGAGAAGGGTTGGTCCCTGGTTGACCAGGAACTTGAGCTGGGGCTGCTCTCAATCGCGATCCCGTTGCGCTACCGCTCAGGTGTGCTGGCCGGCGCGATCAACATCGCGGTGCCCTCTGTAAGGGCCGTGCCGCAGGACATGGTGGATATCTACTTGCCGAAGCTGCGGGAAACGGCCGACCAGATTCAGGAATCGCTCGCCCGCTAGGCAGCCCATCGGCTTGGCGAATAGGGCTCTGGGTCGATCTGAGTCGGCATTCCCAAGATCATCTCGGCGGCGCAGCGCCCGACAATGGGGCCAAGCGTATAGCCCGCGTCCCCGGGAAGTGCCAGCGAGACAGGTGCACCGGGCCGAATGGGTCCGATCGTCGCCTTTCCGTCGACCGGCGTGTTGACGCCGGCCCAGGTGCGTAGGATCCGAAGCTGCGCGATACCAGGCGCGATGGCCGCCGCCAGCGCAACATTGCCGAGGAAGCTGTCGCTTCGGACGCGGGGCGTGGCCTCAGCGTGCTCCTGCTGCGCAGGCCAGCCGCCGCCGATGACCACTTGACCCGACCGAAACTGCTTCAGCGTGATTGACCGCTCGGCATGTTGGACGAGGTGCTTGATGGCGTATTCGCCGGGCTCCGTGATGTTCATGTGCAGCGGTTCTGGCGGCGTCGGCAGCCGAAGACCGAGCCCTTCGGTCAAAACTTCTGTCCCCCAAGCCGCAGCAATCAAGATATGCGATGCCTCGTACCTCGTTTGGCCGATCGCCGCTGGCTTGCCCGGTTCAATGTCGATCCGATCGATTCGATCCGCGATCTGCCGAACCCCGAGTTCCCCCAAGCGGGCATTGAGCTTCTTGTTTGCGATCAGGGGATTGAGTTTGCCTTCATCGTGGCAGAGTTCGGCCCCGACGATGCTTGGGCCGAGATAGGGCGCGATCCTTCCCAACGCGTCGCGTTCGAGGATATCGACGGCAAGACCCTTTCGGGCCTCTCGCTCGGCCTTCTGACGCAAAAAAACCATCTGGTCGGCACTCTCGGCCAGCATCAACCCGCCCTCCCGGCTTAACTCAACGCCGCCAAGTTGGGTGTCCAGGGCTTCCCACTCTTGGACAGCGGCGAGGTAGAGTGGCAGCGAGCTCTCGACATTCTCCGCGAGATGGGGGTTCAGCCGCAGAAACCGGCTTTGCAACTGCACGTGCAAGCTGCCGGCGTTGGCGTGCGATCCGGCATTCTGCCCAAAGTCGACGATCCCAACCTTAGCGCCTGCGACCGCGGCGGTAAGCGCGGCGCACTGTCCCGTAATGCCGCCGCCAATGATCAGAAGGTCGAATAGGTCAGCCATCGGCTGGCGGAGTGTTCAACAGCACTTCCGTCGCAGCAACCGTGGCGACATCGACCGGTTTAATCGGCACCTGCGGCGCGAAGAAGGAGCGGTCCTCGACCTTTCGACCAGATTTCTTGGCGAGATAGTCTGCCAAAGCCGGCGCGCAATAGCGGCCCTGGCAGCGGCCCATGCCCACGCGAGTCGCGCGCTTGATTGCCCCGATATCCCGCGCGCCGGCGCTCAGCGCGTCATCAACCGCACCGCACGTGACTTCCTCACAGCGGCAGATCACGGTCTCCCCGTCCGCGTGCTCAATCTCTGGCATATCGGCGGCGTAGAGTCGCCAGAGCGCGTTCTGAAAGCGCCTGTGGCGCGACAATGCTGCAAAATCCCTTGGTGTGGGGTCTGCGCCACCGCTTGCTGCGATTCCGGCAATATGGCCCTCGATCAGAGCGGCATGCGCTCCCCCTAGGCCACAGCAATCGCCGACCGCATAGACGCCGGATACGCTCGTCTCCAAATTCGCGTTGCGCTCGGGCCGCACCTGGCCAAACCGTTCGTCAAATCGCATGCGAGCGCCGAGAAGCCGAAGGATCTCGTTTTGCGGCTGAAATCCGAAATTGAGGCAGACGGCATCGACAGACGCCTTATGTTCGGCCCCGCCGACCTGATATCGAACGATTAGTTTGTCCCCGTCTTCCTTGATGGCGAGCGGCTGGGCGCGCCAGCTAACGAAAATACCTCGGCGGCGCAATCCAAGCAGCATGCCTACGCCCTTGGCTGCAAGCAGGCGGTCATTAGATGCCATGGAGAGGAGGGCGCCCGGCCGGGTCCAGCCCGGCGGCGCAGCCTCGCCCAGCACCGTAATCTCAGCGCCGCCTTTTGACAGCTCCAGCGCGACCTGGGCGCACAGCGGTCCATTCCCAAAGATCGCGACGCGTTTGCCCGGCAGCACGCCATAGCTGCGCCAAAGGGTTTGTGCGGCCCCAACGGTCATCACCCCCGGCAATGTCCAGCCCGGAATCATGATCGGCCGTTCATAGGCGCCCGTTGCCACGATTAGTGCGCCTGGTTTGAGTGCGTAGGTATGAGTCTCGGTTGAGGCCATGATTTCAGGGCCCTCGAATGCCCCCCAAACCTCGGCACCCGGCAGGATCTCAACGCCGCGAGCGCGCGCCCGGTCGATAAGGTTCGCGCCATGCGCTTGCTGACGATCCACCGGGTCGGAATGCGCGCTCGCCCGTTGCTTGAAGTATTGCCCTCCGGCGACTTTCCGTTCGTCCAGAAGAAGAACGTCCGCGCCCTGCGAGCGGGCAGCTATGCCCGCTGCAAGCCCTGCAGCACCGCCCCCGACGATCAATACGTCTGGCGCCCGTCTTTCGGCGGTCTTTTGCGCCGCGTTTTGGGCGACAAGCGGCGCCTGGGCTATCTGCGTCTCGACCCGCATTCCGTCTTCGACCGGTGTCATGCAGGCGCGCCTGTTGGGGCGGCCATCGATCGTCAAAAGACAGTCCTGGCAAACGCCGATGCCGCAGAATATGCCCCGCGGCTTATTGCCGTTTGTAAGACGAAACTGGCGATGTCCCGCGCCCGTCAGCGCTGCTGCAACCGAGACATCTTTACGTGCGGTCAGAGTGATTCCGTCAAACGTAAATTCAACGGTTTCGTTCATTCCTCCGCCTCGGCGAACAGGCTGCGGCGTGCCGCCAAGAGGTCGGCCAACGCAGTCTCGCGCCAAGCACGGCGAGCGGGCAGGTCCTCCTCCGGCAGAAGCATTCGGCGCTCTTCCGTTACGCGATCGACCAAGGCGTCGGACCAACGCGGATTGGTCTCGCCTCGCTCTGCACCGATTGCAGTGTAGGCGGGTCCCATCCGCGCCGCATGGGCACGAATGCCGCCGGCCGTGTTCAAATCTGCTGTCTCGAATGGTCCCGACAGGGCCCATCGCGGTCCTAGCCCATCGCGCACCAGCCGATCCAAGCCATCGACATCGATCACCTTTTCGTCGACCAGGCGATAGGCTTCGCGCAGCAGCGCCGATTGTAGCCGATTAAAGACAAAACCTCTTATCTCGTGGCCCAGCGGTATCGGATCGAACCCGGCGATGGAGAAGATCCGTGAGGCCTCTGAGATGGTCTCCGGTGCCGTTCCGTGTGCGGGTACCAGTTCCAGAACCCGTATCAGGCTTGGTGGGTTCGCTGGATGGGCGACAAGGCAGCGGCGCTGGTCGCCGGCCTCCGGAAGGATGGACGAGATCGGGATTGCGGAAGACGTTGAGATCAGGATCGCCGACCTGCCCGTCACTCGCAGCAGCTCTCGAAACAGCGCCGCCTTCAGGTCGCGATCCTCGGCGGCTGCTTCGATCACCAGGCCGGATGCGGCCACGTTCGCTAAATCCGTGCCGCATCTCAGTGTGCCCGACGCTGTGTCAGATGCCAGGCCTGCCCGTGCGATCGCCTTTTGATGCCTTGCGATTTCGGCAGGCGCATCCGCGCACGCTGAACTGTCACGGTCGACAATCGTGACGGGGAATCCCCCCTCAACGAACACGGCGGCTATGGCTACACCGATCGCCCCAGCGCCCACGATCGATACGTTCTTATTCAAGGTCGGCTCGCTCCCTCTCTGCATTTCACGAGAGAACAAACGCGCGCGTCTTCAAAGAGTCATCATTCTCCTGAGCGCCCGCGAACTTGAAGCTCAGTGGCCTTCGCCTAAAGAGCGGCCCAGCCGTGTTTTGCCAAGATGTCATGGCTGGCCTTGATGTCGCCGTCAGGATCTGCGCCCGGGAGGTTGGCGTCGGTGATGATCTCCAGCACCGTGAACTTGTCATACCCGATGTCGGTCAGCGCCGCATGGGCGGGGCCGGGATCGACGATTCCGGTCCCCAGACGGTCGTGCTTGAAATCATCGTAGCCACTGTCGGAGATATGCACGTTCTCCACCAGATCGCCCAGCAGCCGAATGGCGTTGCCGACATCCTCCTTGATATAGGCGCTGTTGCAGACATCGAAGTTGACGCCGACCTCCGGTCCAATGAGCGCGGCCGTGTCCTGCATGTCCTGGGCCGAAGGCAGGAAGGTAAACGGCACATTCTCCAGCAGGAGTTTGACGCCGGTTCCGTTAGCGTGTTCGACCAGCGATTTCATGCCCGTGACGAACCAGTCCAGCATCCACTTTTCGGGTGCGTTGATCAGGCTGTTCACCGGACCAGGGATCGCCACGACGTAAGGGCAGCCCCATTCCGCCGACAGATCGATCGCCTCGCGATACCGATCGAGTGTGTAATCCCGCATGATCTTGTCGGTCGAGTTCGGATTGTTGTCCAAAAGCGGATAGCAGAAGGACCGAATTTTGGCGCCTTCGCCGTCGAGCCAGCTTTTGATTCCCGAGCGGGTCGCCGCATCCATCTCCGCCGGCCAGCAATGGGGCGGAAAGATCATCATTTCGAAGTCTCGGTACCCCATCCCATGAAGGTGTTTCAGCGCCTCGAGACCCGAGTGGGAATAGAGGTATGGAAACGTACTGGCGGCCACCTTCAGCTCCGGCATGGCTGACAACTCCTGGCAAATGGATTGGGTCGAATGTTCAATGTGCGCACAAAAGTTAGTATAGTGAACGCATGGGTGGGCTCAATCGGAATCCTTCTTGCTGGATTTGCGGGCCCATAACCCGCCGACGGCATTGGAGCTGGTCAGTTCTCTGGTTACGATGCCATTACCCTTGATCAAGTGTGCGAAGGTGAGGGGCCATGGCCGAACTGCTTGGGCGAACAGCGCTGGTGACTGGTGGTGCGGCGGGGCTTGGCCGCGCGATTGCGGCCAAGCTCGCTGACGCCGGTGCGGCCATCGTGGTCCTGGACCTGCCAAAGGCGCTCGCGACTGCAGAATTGCCGGATGACTGGCAGACAATCGCACAAGATCTGACGGCGGACGATGCCGAGCCGAACATGACTAGGCACATTGCCGCTCTGGACCGCCTCGACATACTTGTCGCCAACGCCGGCGTCGTTCCGCCCTGGCGGTCTGTCGCCGACCTTGACTTCACCGAATGGGACCGGGTCTTTTCCCTCAACGCGCGCGGCATTGCGCTTAGCCTCAAATGTTCGGCGCGACGCCTTGCGGAGAATGGCGGCGGGTCGGCGGTACTGATGGCGTCGATCAACGCCTATCGCTCGCTGGCCGGGCAGGCTCTCTACACAGCCTCCAAGCATGCGATCCTTGGCCTGACGCGGGCCGCCGCGCAGGACCTTGGCGGCCAAGCGGTTCGTGTCAACGCCCTTGCCCCCGGGCCGATCCTGACCGACGCACTGCGCGCCCGCGTCAGGGCGCGCGCATTGGATCGCGGTGACGACGGCGAGGCGGAGATCGAAGCACTGGCCTCGCAGGCGGCGTTGGGGCAATTGGCCACCGAGGAGGACGTCGCGGAAGCAGCGCTGTTTTTGGCGGGCCCTCGCTCGTCCAGCATTACGGGGGTTTGTCTACCAATCGAAGCTGGACTGGCATAAGCGCGACGGATGGGCGCTGCTGGTCCGCAGGCATACGAGAACTGCCGCTACAGCGCTTCGATTCTCTGCTTTAGGCGACCCCGAATGGCTGTTTCATCGTCAAGAACGGTTCGATCCGCTCTCGCCTGCGGATCAAACAGCCCGGGCACTACCGCTCGAAACAACCCCTGCCTCGTGTCCTGGCGCGTTGCCAACGGAAGTTGCATCAGCCTGTCGTTTAGTGTTTGCATCGTGTCATCGGTTAAGACCGCATCCCACGCCTCGCGCTCTGGGCCGAAATCGAACGAGATTTCGTTGGGTTGCTCCACGACCGGTCGCTGGCCGCGCAGCCATGCTGTTCTGTCTCCGTCAACGGTCCCATCGACAATCGCAACACCATAGTCCCGCTCGGCAGCTTCAACGCTCACGAACCCATAGCGCACATCTTCCAACACCGCATCCGGGGCGCGCAGGAACGGATCGCCATAGCCGCCACCTCCGGGTGTGAGGAAGGTGATGGTGTCGCCCTCTTCCATGACCACCATGTCGATCTTGCCAAGATCTTCTTCGGCCTCTGTACCGATGTTGCGGACCACACGCATGTTGGCGCCGGGTTTGCCACCGGCCATGCCCCAGGGGCGGAAATAGAACCTTTCAAGGCCGCGGCCGAGGACGGCGCTACCGCCTTGGGTGACCCGGAAGGTGAAAGCGAGGCCCAGACCGCCGCGCCAGCGACCGGCACCGGCGGAATCGCGGTTGAGGCCGTAATGCATCACGTCGATGCCTGCTTCCAACTCGCTCTTTTCGGCCGGTGTGTTGCGGATCGTCGACAGAGAGCCATCGACGCCGTCGTAGCCGTCGGAGCCGTAGCGCGCACCGGAGCCAACGATGATCGAGTTCACCACAAGCACGTTGCGTGCGCCCGAACGCTTGTCGTACTCGGCCAGCACCACTGGAACCATAGCGCCGCCCGACGGAGTGGGCACATCTTTGGGCACTGCTCGGGCGAAGGCACCCGTGACAGCGTCGTTAAGGCGATAGGCTGAGGCGGCGCGCACGCCGGTGGCGGCGGGGAATTCTGGGTCCAGGATCGAGCCCTTGCGCGTCGAAACCGTAATCGGTTCGAACAGGCCTCCGTTAAAAGGCACGGTCGGGTCGTGAGTCGTGATGTAGTGAAGCACTCGGACGGTCAGCCAAGCGTGGCGCGTTCCCAAGGTCGGCACGTTATAGGCACTGGCGACCTGCGGGTCGCAGCCGTCGAAGTCTAGATGAATGCGCCCATCGGTGACCGTCATGGCGACCCGAAATCGCACCGGCACGGGCGTGACTCCGTCATCATCCATATAGTCCCAAAAGTCGTATGTGCCGTCGGGGATTTGGCGCAGCACCTCGCGCGCCTTTAGTGCGGCGTATTCCAGGAGATCGTCCTGGATCTGTATCATGGTCGCTAAACCGTGCGCTGCGATCATGCTGGCGATCCGCTTGTCGCCCGTCTCCAGCGCCGCAAGCATGGCCTTCAGATCCTGAACATTGAGGTCGGGCGTACGCACGTTGGCGCGGTAGATTGCCAGCACGTCCTTGTTCATCTCGCCGTCGCGCATCAGCTTCAAGGGCGGGATCAGAAGGCCTTCCTGAAAAATCTCGGAATTGCTGGGCGAGATGCTGGACGGCACCTTGCCGCCGACATCGGTGGAGTGGATGAAGTTGTAGCCATAGCAGACCAGTTCTCCGTCATGGAAATACGGCCGGATGAGCGTTAGGTCGGGCGTATGGCTGACCAAGCCGGCAGTGAGGTAGGGATGATTGGTCAGCAATACGTCCCCTTCGTTCAAGGGCTGCCCCAATGCGTCGAGGGTCGGCTTGATGTCGTAGTCCAACAGTGCCGAGCCGAAGTCGCGCGGGTTGCCGAAGAAACGGCCGGAACGGGTCACCAATCCGACGGCGAAGTCGACCGCTTCTTTCACATAGAGCGAACGCGCGGTGCGCTTCAGCGTAAGCGCCATCTCCTCAGCCGCGGCGGCGACCTTGGTATTAAGAATCTCGAGCGTGACGGGATCGATCTTCATGACGATTAGCTTTCCGCCTGAATTGTCGGTCGCAAATGGAGGCAACCGGATTGATCGCCCGAAGCCGTCCAGCCGGGCGGAACCCAAATTGTGGTGTCATCCTGTTCGATGACGGCAGGGCCTCCGATAGCGAGATCTATAGGCAGCTCAGCGCGCATGTGAATTGTCGCATCAACCCATGATCCGCTCCCAACATAGACGGGCCGCGTACCGCTGGCGCTGCCAGCAGCCCCATTGGGCGACGTCGAGAGGTTGACCGTAGGTACCGCACCGTTGACGCGCACCCGCAAGGTCGTGATGTCGACCGGGCTGTCGGCATGCCGGAAGGCATAGAGGCGTTCGTGTTCTTGATGGAACGATTCTTTAATCGCCTCGACGTCGCCTGAGCGCCATGCCGAGTCGGCAATCGGTACGGTAAGCACAAAAGCCGTGCGCGGATATTGCATGTCGGCCGTCACTTCGATGGAGACCCTGTCGGCAAGGCCGCCTTCCTGCGCGATCCATTCCTGCGCCTGATCCTCCAAACCCGCCAGAATGCTGCTGACCTCGGCGCCTGCATTGGGGTCTTGACCCAACGTCAGCCGCTGTGAGCGAATAAAGTCGCGTCTGATGTCGGCGACAAGGGCGCCAAAGGCGCAAAATGTACCGGGCGAGGGTGGTATGACGATGTGGCTGAGATGCGCTTCGTCGGCTAAAAGCGCGGCATGCGTCGGTCCGGCGCCGCCATAGGCCATCAGGGCGAAATCGGCAGGGTCCAGCCCGCGTTGTGCCATGCCCTTGGATACCTCCGTGGCCATCTTGGCCGTGGCGATGCGCAGCGCCGCCCGTGCCGTCTCGGCCCCAGCGTCGGGTCCCGTCAGGCCAATCTTCGCGCCGAGTGCGGCCAGCGCGCCAATCGCGGCTTGGCGGTCGAGCGTCATGCGGCCGCCGAGGAAATAGGCGGGGTCGAGAAGGCCTAGAGCCACATAACAATCCGTAACCGTCGGCCGATCGCCGCCCTTGCCGTAACAGATCGGGCCCGGGTCGGCGCCGGCACTTTCCGGGCCGACCTTCATCACCCCTTGGGCGTCTGTCCAGATGACCGATCCGCCGCCGGCGCCGATGGCCCAAACATCCACGACCGGCATGATGATCGGCAGGTCGCCCAGCTTGGTTTCCATGGCCGTCGCCGGCTCGCCATCCTCAATAATCGCCATGTCGGATGAAGTGCCGCCCATGTCGATGGTCACGAGCTTCGGCAGTCCCAAACGCCCGGCCAGATTCGCTGCCGCAACCACACCCGCAGCCGGCCCCGACAGTAGGGTTTGAATTGGTTCGGCGCGGGCCGAGGACACGGACACCGTTCCGCCATTCGACGCCGTAACGAACAAAGGCGCGGCCACCCCCATCTCATCGAGTCGCTCGGTCAGCTGCCCGAAATAGCGATCCATAAGCGGCTGGACGAAGCAGTTCAGCGATGTCGCCAGCGCGCGCTCATATTCGCGGATCTCCGGCCAAAACTCGGCTGATGCGGTGACCAAGATACCTGGCAACAATTCCCGCAAGTGGTTTGCGATCCGGATTTCTAAGTCAGGATGGGCATAGGAATTCAGGATGAGGACACCGACCGCGTCGAGGTTGGCCTCGTGAATCTGGCCAGCAAGCGATGTCAGTTCGTCTTCCGACGGTTCCGACCGCACGGTGCCGTCTGGTCGCAGCCTTGCGTCGATCTCGAATACGCGGTCGCGTGGGATGATCGGTACGGGCTTGGGGTGCTTGTAAGAGAACGTGTTCGGCAAGCCGCCACGAGCAAGCAGTATGGTGTCGCCAAATCCCTTTGAGATCACCAACCCGATCTCAGCGCCACGCCGCTGGACCACGGCATTTAGGGCGATCGTTGTGCCATGGACCAGTAGGTCGATGGCATCCGCTTTCAGTTCAGCCTGATCCATTAGCGCCGCAAGACCTTTTGTCACCGCCTTCGAGGGTTCGGCCTGGGTGCTGGGCACTTTGAAATTCGTGAGTCTCCCCCCCGCTTCGTCGGCTAAGACGAAGTCGGTGAATGTGCCGCCGACATCGATTCCCACACGGCAATGTGTTGACACTGTTTGTTCGCCTCTAACGGAGTTTCGGATTGAGGGCATCGCGCAGCCAGTCGCCGACCAGATTGATCGAGACGACCAGCAGCACCAGCCACAGGGCGGGGAAAACGATCAGCCACCACTCGCCGGAATACAGGTAGTTGTATCCGGTGCGGATTAGGGTGCCGAGCGACGGTTCGGTTGGCGGCAGGCCAAAGCCAAGGAAGGACAGGGTGGCTTCGCCCATTACCGCGAACGCGATGTCGAGCGTGGCAAGCACGAAGATCGGGTTCAGCACATTCGGCAGTAGCTGTCGGCGCATGATGGTCCATGGACCTCGCCCGGCAAGCTTGGCTGCCGCGACATAGTCTTTGTTCTTCTCCACTAACACCGCGCCCCGGACGAGCCGGGCGAAATGCGGCCAATGGGAAAGGCCCAAAGCCAGGACCACGATCGGCATGGCAAGCTCAGCACGCGCCGCATTCGACAGCAGGGACTGCGATATGCCGCCGATTAACAGGGCCAGCAGGATGGCGGGAAAGGTGAACTGAATATCGGCAATGCGCATGATGACGCCGTCCACCCTGCGGCCGAAATAGCCTGCGATCATGCCCAGCGCGGTGCCAAGGATGCTGGAGGTGGCGACGGCGAGAAAGGCGACCATTAGCGAGGAGCGCATGCCGTAGAGCATCAGAGACAACATATCGCCGCCCTGACTGTCGGTGCCCAGCAGGAACGGTGCCGTGCCGTATTCTTCCCAAATGGGCGGCAGGTGGGAATTGAACAGGTCGAGCGTCGCTAGTTCGTAAGGATCGGTAACGGCGATCAGCGGCGCGAACAGTGCGGACAGGGCGAGAAGAAGGAAGATCACAGCACCGACTATCGCGGTTTTCGATCGAAGGAAGCTGCGGACCAGCCTCGCCCTCCAAAACCGCTGCCAGCGGCTTGGTGTGACGGAGAGCGATGGATCCAATGTCGCCATCTAAGTGCCGCCCAAAGCCGCTTTGACCCGAAGTCGGGGATCGGCGACCGCATAAAGCATGTCGACGACGATGTTGATCGCTGAGAAGAAGAATGCGGCCAGCATCAAAAAGGCGCCGATAATCGGCAGATCGGTGTTGCCCAGCGCCTGGAGAAACAGCAGGCCAAGTCCTGGCCACTGGAAGACTGATTCGGCGACGATGGCAAAGGCGACCAAAAAGCCGAGTTGGATGCCACTAACCGTGATGATCGGGATCAGCGTGTTTCTGAGGGCATGCGACAGGTTAATCTTACGCGGAGCCAACCCGCGAGCACGGGCGAAACGGACATAGTCTGTCTGCAAGACTTCCAGCATTTCCGCCCGGACCAGACGTGCGATCAGCGCGACCTGACTGATGGCCAAAGACAGCGCCGGCATGATCAAGGCCTTTAGCCCTGACCAAGTCAGTAGTCCCGTCGACCACCATCCAATGTCGACGGTTTCGCCCCTACCGAAGGACGGCAGCCAGCCAAGATGAACGGAAAACAGGTAGATCAGCAGGATGCCGACAACGAAGGTTGGCAGCGAGACCCCGACGATAGACCCCACCATCAAGGCCGACGATATCCAACTATCGCGATAAACAGCGGCGAAGACGCCCAGCGGGATGCCGATCGCCAACGACAAGATTAACGCCGAAAACGCCAGCTCCATCGTTGCTGGAATGCGTTCCAGCAACAGGTCGCCGACCGGTCGCTGGGCGGAATAGGAGATGCCGAACTCGCCCTGGATGGCCCCACCAAGAAAGGACAGATAGCGGACGATCCAAGGCTCGTCCAAATGCAGACGCTCGGCCAGGATCGCCCGGTCCTCCGGCGTTGCCTGAATGCCAAGAATGCTGGCGACCGGGTCGCCAACAAGAGAGGTCAGCAGGAAGGCGAGAACGCTGACGACCAGGATAACCAGAACCGCGTGCAGGCTGCGCTGCACCAAAATGCTCAGCACGCACGGGCCCCGGTTGTTTGGCGCATGGCGGTTAGATCGGCGACGCTATTCGCCGATCACCACATTCTGCAAAGTCAGTGT
>JBCCER010000114.1:0-14160 GCA_039030175.1 Pseudomonadota bacterium | reverse complement strand
TCGTTGCGATCGGTCTTTGGCTAGCGCACCGAGCACCGACCGCAAGACGATACGCGCGGCACTCGCCTCGCTAGCGTACCTCGTTGATATAACGGTGCTGGTTCGTTGCCGCCCTGTGAATGGCATGTATCGTTGGCGCGCCCGCCTGATCGTAGGCGACCTCGTCAATGACGAGCACAGCCTGTGCGCCATCAAGGTCCAGGAGCCGCGCATCGTTTAGGGTTGCGGTATCGGCCCAGATACTCTCGCGAACCGCCGCTATTCTGATGCCGTGCTGTTCCAGTAGATAAAGGTAAAGTAGCGGCGGCAGATCGGCCACCGACGGCAAGTCCGGAACGCGGGAGGCGGGGATTGCCATGGTTTCGTGCATGATCCGGCGGCCATCGATCTTCCGGACACGTGTCAGTTCGATGACGGTGTCCTGGGGCCCGAGATCAAGCTGTTGTCGATCGGTTTCGTTGGCCAAACGGTCGACGCGATAAAGCGTAACCGTATCTGAGCGCAATAAGCTACCGTCTAAACCGTGTAGCCGAAAATACTGGAAGAACAGGCGCAAACTGTGATGCGGCGTACGGCCGGTCACCACTGTGCCTGTCTTGCGCCTGCGCATTACAAGGCCTTCGGCGACCAAATCCTGCAGAGCGCGGCGAACGGTACCAACCGCCACGCCGAACTGGGCGGCCATCTGCACCTCGCCAGGCAGCACCGTGCCCGGTGCCCAAGCGCCGACGAGAATGAGCTCCGAGATTTGGCGCTTAACCTGTTCGTACAGCGGGATCGCTGTCGTGCTGGTGAGATCGGCAACACTGCTGGCGCCAGCCGTTTGGAGCGATGGCTCGGTCATTCCGCGTAAAACCGTTGTTTCGACCAACTTTACAGTTGACAGGCCATAGCATGGTTTTGCTTAACTATAAACTATATAGAAATAGATCGGTGGACAAAGCAGTCGATGCGGGACGGGGGACACGATCTGGATCTGGCGCAGGCCCATCTTCGCGATGGGACAGCCGGCATGGTCGATGCTCTATCCCGTCTCATTGCCGTCGACACCTCGTTTCCTCCAGGATTGGGATACGGCGAACTCGCTGATGTTGCGGAGGCGCTCTTTGCCCCGCTCGGCTTTTCGTTCGAACGTATCGAGGTGCCGGAGACTCTCTGGCAGGCACCTGGTAGCGGCGCCAAAGGTTCGCGCGTCAATCTGATTGCGCGGCGGCGAACCGGCCTTCCCGCATGTTCCATCTATTTTCACACAGATGTGGTTCCGGCAGGCGATGACTGGACACGGCCGGCATTTGAGCTGACACACGATGGCAACCGTCTGTTTGGTCGCGGGACCGCAGACATGAAGGGCACCATTGCGAGTGTCTACGGCGCTCTCGCCGCCGCCGATAAGGCAGGAGTACCCTTAGGCTACGATCCGGTCTTGCTTTTCTGCACGGACGAAGAAGGTGGGCTCTATCCCGGCATCCGCTATCTTGCTGAGACCGGGGCCGTTGAGGGCCATTTGCTTAGCTTCAACGGTCAGGCTAGTCCGCGCATTTGGGGGGGCTGCTTTGGCAGCCTAGATCTCGCGATTGAAATCGTCGGACGGTCGGCGCATTCCGGCGAACCCTCGGGCGGGATCAATGCCATCGAAGTCGCGCTGCCGCTTCTGGACCGTCTCATGGACCTCAAGCGCGAGGTCGAGATGCGTGTCTCGGCCATGGTGCCCCCACCCTTCTATCCCGCCGGTAACAAGCTCTCTGCAAAGCTCACAATCGCTGCGATCAATGCTGGCGCTAAAGGGTCTTCTCTGCCCGGCACCTGCAGGATCGTTATTAACCGCCGCTACACGCCGGAAGAAGACGGCGCCTCGGTCGAGTCCGAGTTACGCGACGCAATTGATGCAGCGCTAAAGGACAGCGGCGCGTTGGACTGGACCGTGCAAGTCATTGGTCATTTGGCACCGGTGGACGACCCAAGCGGCCCGCACTGGCTACGCTGGCAAGCGGCCTTGGCCGAGGGCTTTGGATACAAGGACGACGATTTCGTCCGGTATGGCTCATCGACCAGTTCAGATATGGGCTGGGTGCAGCAGGCCGGCATTCGCGAGATCCTGCTGGGCGGCCTCGCGCGCCCTGACTCGCGCATCCATGCCGCCGATGAATTCACCACAACCGACGATCTGCAGTCGCTCGCCCATTCGGTGCTTGCCTATCTGGCAGCGCCGTTCCGACCAGACCTGCAGCCTGAATTCGAAACCAACCAAAACAGCAAAGGAGAACAGAGATGATTTCACGATGGATTATGCGCCGCCGCAGTCTGCTTGCTGGCTCCGCTGCTGGGCTGACTTTGGCCGGAACGGGCCTCATGCCCCGGCTCGCAGCGGCCCAACCGGTCCAAGGCGGCACGCTCCGCGTCAGTGTCGACCAGGCCCCAAGCGTCCTGAACCCACTGCTGCACCGGGTCAATCCGGAATACATGTTGGGCGAAATGCTCTACAGCGGCTTGACGCGTCTAGACACCAATATGTCGGCCATCCCCGATCTGGCGGAAAGCTGGGCTTCTAACGATGACCTGACCGAATGGACCTTCAACCTGCGCGAAGGCGTAACCTTCCATGACGGCAGCGCGATGACCGCCGATGATGTGGTGGCAACCTTTACGGCTATTCTGGATGAAGCCACGGGTTCGCCAGCACGGCGCAATGTCGGGCCGATTTCGGAGATCACAGCGATTGACGATCATACCGTGCTGTTTCGTACCTCGGGCTCTTACGCCGACCTTCCTGTCGCCGTTGCCTATACGGACGCCAAGATTGTTCCTGCTTCGATTCTGGCCAACGATTTCGACAGTTTGAACCAGCAGGCCGTCGGCACTGGGCCGTTCCAGCTTGTCTCCTACGAGCCAGAACGCGAAGTGGTGGTCGAGCGCAATCCGAACTATTACGACCCGGCCCGGCCTTATGTCGACCGTGTCGAGATGGTGATCTATCCGGACATTACGGCTGAGGGTTCGGCGCTGATCTCCGGCGATACCGATGTCATGATCCGGGCCGATCCGACCGACTATGAGCGTCTAGCGAACAGCCCAGGCATTGACGGCTTGCGGACGCCATCCGGCCAGTTCTTGAACATCGTTTTGGGTTGTGACGAGCCACCGTTCGATGACCCGCGTGTGCGCCAGGCTTTGGCTCTTTGTGTCGATCGCGGCGCACTGGTCGATTTCGTCGCTGAGGGATATGGCACCCAGGGCGAGGACACGCCGATCAACAGCGCCTATCGCTATTGGTCCGACGTCGGCCATCGCGAAGCCGATATCGCCCAGGCCACTGCACTGATGCAGGAGGCCGGCCACGGCGACGGTCTCGACATCACGCTGGTTGCCTCCGAGCGTCCCGGCATTCGTGCCCAGATGGCAGTCGCTATCCGCGAGATGGCGCGGCCGGCCGGCTTCAACATCGAAGTGCAGACCATGCCCCACGCCACCTATCTCGATCAGGTTTGGCGGCAGGGCAATTTCTATGTTGGTTTCTACAACATGCAGGCATCTGCCGACGCGATCTTCTCGCTGCTGTACACCAGTGACGCGGCCTGGAACGAAACCCGCTGGAACAACAGCGATTTCGACGCGTTGGTCGAAGCCGGTCGCCGCACGCCGGATGGGCCGGAACGCGCGCAGATCTATGCCGATGCACAGCAGCTGATGTTCGAGGGCATCCCGACCGTGATTCCGGTCTTCTTCGATCTCTTGGGTGCCAAACAGACCTATGTGCAGGACTATGAGCGGCATCCGCGCGGCGCCGTATTCAACCTGGACCAGGTCTGGCTGGGCGAAGGGGCGCCGGACCGTAGCTAACCAAACCCAACCGCCGGCCGAAAGGGTGAACAACGACCGTGTCGCTTAGCTATCTCGTCAAACGGGTCGGCTTCATCCTGTTCACCCTTTTGGCCGTTTCGGTGATCGTCTTCGGCATCACGCAAGTGCTGCCGGGCGACGCTGCCCAGATGATGCTGGGCGAAAACGCAACCGACGATGCCCTGGCCGCCGTCCGCGACCGGCTGGGGCTCGATCGGTCTATTTTTACACAGTATTGGGATTGGCTAACCGGAACGCTGGGCGGCGATTTCGGCATCTCCCTGCGTACAGGTCTGCCTGTTTCGGAGATGATGCTGCCTGCCTTGCAGCGATCCTTGCTCCTGGCGCTTCTTGCCATTGTTCTGATGCTGGTGCTTGCGATCCCGATGGGGATCATCGCCGCCATGCAGCGCGGCAAGCCGACCGATGTGGTGATCGGACTAGGCTCGTACATCGGCGTGTCGCTGCCAGAATTCGTCACGGCGACGCTGGTTCTGCTGATCTTGGCCAATCCGACCTTGGGCCTCTTCCCCGCTACCGGGTACGTGCCCCTGACCGAGGATTTTTGGGAGGGGCTGCACCACCTCGCGCTGCCGGTCCTGACGGTTTCGGTGATCTTGATCGCCCATGTATCGCGCATGGTCCGGTCGGAGATGATCGACGTGCTCCATACGGACTATGTAAGGGCCGCGCGCATGAAGGGCCTGACGCGGCGGCGGGTCATCTTCCGCCATGCTTTGCCGAACGCCCTGCTACCAACGATCACAATCGTTGCCTTGGACGTCGGCTACCTGCTGGGCGGCATCATCGTGGTGGAGGAAATCTTTGCCTTTCCCGGCATTGGGCGTCAGTTGATCGTCGCCATCCAAAGCCGCGATTTGCCGTCGATTCAGGCCGGCGCGTTGATCATGGCGGCGACCTATGCGACCGTGAACTTCCTGGCCGATCTCGCCTATGCCGCGCTCGACCGGAGGATCCAGTATGCCTGAGACCATCCGGCGATTGATCCGCACGCCCCAAGGCGCAATTGGCAGCGTTATTGTGATCATCGTGCTGCTGGCGGCCATCTTCGGCCCGCTGGTTGCCCCGGACAATCCTGAGACTTTCAACTATGGCAACCGGTTCGAAGGCCCGAGCGCACAGTTCCTATTCGGTACGGACCAGTTCGGTCGCGACCTGTTCAGCCGTATCTTGTATGGCGCTCAATCTACCGTTTTGATGGCGATCTTCGCAACGTTTATCGGGACCGGCATCGGCGCGGTGATCGGCACCGGTTCGGCCTATCTTGGCGGCCGCTTTGATGAACTGGTGATGCGCCTGGTCGACGCGGTGATGGCGATCCCGAACCTGCTATTCGCCTTGCTGATCGTCACGGCGCTTGGTGCGAGCGGCGTTAACGCCCTTGTCGCCATCGGCATTGCCTTCGCGCCGGGCATGGCTCGGATTGCGCGGTCCGTCGCCCTGACCGTTCGCGAACAGGATTACGTAAAGGCAGCAATCGCCCGAGGTGAAAGCGCCGGCTACATCATCATGCGCGAAATGTTGCCGAACGTGATTGCGCCTATCGTGGTGGAGATGACCATCCGCGTGGCCTTCGCGATCATGCTGTTGGCAACCTTAAGTTTCCTGGGGTTAGGCGCCCAACCCCCCTCCTCCGAATGGGGGCTGATGGTGTCCGAAGCCCGGTCCTACATGTTTCGCAATGCCTGGATGATGATCTGGCCGGGCGTCTGCATCGCGCTGGTCGCGATTGGCTTCAACCTGCTGGGCGACGGTCTTCGTGACGCCCTCAACCCGAAGACCTGACCGATGAGCGCTAGCCCTGTCCTTTCCGTAAAAGACTATTCGCTGGCCTATGGCACATCAGCCGGGACGTTCCAGGCACTGCAGGAAGTAAGCCTTGCCGTCCATAGCGGCGAGGTCCTTGGGCTGGTTGGTGAGTCCGGCTCGGGCAAAACCTCCCTCGCCCATGCGATTATGCGCGGATTGCCGCCCAATGTGAGCCTGGAGAACGGGAGTATTCTGCTAGGCCAGGAGGATCTGACCGGTTTCAGCCAAACCAAGATGACCGCCATTCGCGGCCGACGCCTCGGCATGGTCTTTCAGGACCCCAGCACCTCGCTTAACCCGACAATGACGCTCGGTACGCAGATCTCCGAGGTTCTCATCCGCCATCGCGGGCTGGAGCGTGAGACTGCCATCCGCGAGAGCATCGCCATGCTGGAGCGGGTCGGCCTGAAAACACCCGATGCCATGATGCACCGCTATCCGCACGAGGTGTCCGGCGGTGAGAAGCAACGGGTAGTCATAGCAGCCGCCTTCGCCTGCCAGCCCGAGGTGCTGCTGTTCGATGAGCCGACGACCGCGCTCGATGTCATTACTGCGCGACAGATCCTCGATCTTTTTCGCGACCTGCAGAACGAGACTGGTGTTGCGTCCCTTTACATCTCGCATGACCTGGCATTGGTTTCGACGATTGCCGATCGCGTCGCCGTCATCCATCGCGGGAAGATCGTTGAAGAAGACCCTGCGGAACAGATCTTCAGCGCCCCGCAAGATGCCTATACCAAGCGTCTGATATCGGCCGTGCCCCGCCCAGACAGGCGTTTGGTTGGCGATGAAACAACTGCCCCAAGTGGCACATTGCTGAAGGGTCGAGATCTCACGGTGCGCTATGGACGTCCCGGCCTACTGGATTTCCTCAGCAAGGACCGCAACAAGCGCGTCATTGGCGCCCAGTCAGTGTCGTTCGATCTTGCCCCGGCGGAGATTCTCGGCATCGTCGGTGAGTCTGGCTCGGGCAAATCGACCATCGCGAAGGCACTGGTTGGGCTCAACCCGTTTACGGGCGCCGTTGACTTCGATGGCAAGTCGCTTACAGGCCGGCGCGATATGGACGCCGCCTATCGCCGGGCCGTTCAGATCATCTTTCAGCACCCGGACAGTTCGCTGAATCCCAGGCAAACGGTCGGCACCATCATCGCCCGTCCGCTGCGCCGCTATGGCCTAGACCGCGAGGCGCCAGTTGCCGAGACGGTGGCCGCGCTGCTGCGGGATGTCCAACTGCCCGAAGACTATGCCAGACGCTATCCACACCAGCTTTCAGGTGGCGAAAAACAGCGTGTCGCGATCGCCCGTGCATTTGCCTCCAAACCGCAGATCGTCATCTGCGATGAGATAACATCGTCGCTTGATGTCTCGGTTCAGGCTTCAATCATCCAACTGCTGCTTGACCTGCGAGAGCGGCATGGGACCGCTTATCTGTTCATCACCCACGATCTGAACCTGGTGCGCCAAATCGCCCATCGGATCGTGGTGATGTATCGCGGCGATGTTGTTGAAACCGCCAGCGTCGCCGCCCTCGCCCGCCAACCTGAACACGCTTACACCAAAGCCCTGCTGGACGCCGTACCGGTCCCGGTCGGCTAACCTGCACTAACGGAGGATACCCATGGACCGCCAAGCTCTGCTGGCCAGTTTGGACGAACAGGCGGCGCTGGATTTTCTGTCAAAGATGATCCAGCACAAGAGCTATTCGGAAACGGATGGCGAGCGCGAGCTTGCCAAGCTCATGGCGGAGGAGATGCGCGCCATCGGGCTGGAGAGCGAGCTGCAGGACGTTCCCGGTGGTCGCTTCAACGCCATCGGCACGCTAGCGGGCGCCGGGGGCGGTTCGAGCCTGCTGTTCAACGGCCATCTCGATACCAATCCGGTCACAGAAGGTTGGACGGTTGACCCCTGGGGCGGGCTGGTCGACGACAAGTTCATCTATGGCATTGGCTGCTCGAACATGAAGGCGGGCGATGCGGCCTATTTCTGCGCTCTGAAAACGCTCATGGACGCGGGCGTACGGTTGAAGGGTGACGTGATCCTGACCTATGTGGTCGGAGAGCTGCAGGGCGGCATCGGGACCATCGCCGCGATCGATCACGGTGTCAAAGCCGACTATTTCATCAACAGCGAACCGACCGACCTGCAGGCACTGACCATGCATGCCGGCGCCTTCACCTTTATCATCGAACTCACTGGCGACACGCGGCACCTATCAAAGCGCGAACAGGCCGTCGATGCCCTCGCCGCGGCCTGCACCTTGGTGCCAAGAATCAACGCGGCAACATTCAACGGTGCGAAGAGCGACGAGCATCTCTCGATCAACCGCGCCCATGTTGGCGTCATGCAAGCGGGTCTTGGCCGCGAGATGCATGATTGGCGGCCGCCGCAAGTCGCAGATTTCGTGCGGATCAAGGGCTCGGCGCGCTATGCGCCAGGGCAAAGCGAAGAAGGCGTTCTGGCCGACATGCGCGTCATGCTGGACGCGCTGGAGACTGAGTATCCCGGCCTTAAGGCCAAACTGATTCATGAGCGCGAAGAAGGCCGCCCGAGCATGGGTTCCTTCGAAGTGGCCCGCGACAGCCGCATCGTCCAGGTCGTGAACGATGCTTATCGCACCGTGCGCGGCGAAGACCAGCCGACCGGCGCCATCAAGCCCCCGGGCTTTTACGGCACCGATGCAGCCCATTTCCACCATCACCTAGGTATGGAGGGCGTGGTCTGCGGCCCGGGCGGACGCTACAACACAATGCCGGACGAACGGGTCGACGTCCCCGAATATCTAGACATGATCCAGATCTACATGCTGGCGATCCTGGATATCTGCGAAGTGGCCGACTAGTCGCTGCCCGGTCTTCTAACCTGGACAGTGAATCTCGAAGGCGTGGTCATAGACCCCTTGCCCGTTCGGCGTCGTGGTCATAGTCCCCGACGCATGAGAGAAGACACCAGTACCGCCAATTACGGACCATTCGAGCGCGCTGACTGACGACGCGGTCGTGTCCGACGGATCGCGGAGCGGAATGAATGTCGAAACCCGCAACGTTCCTTCGTCGAACACCATAGTGCCGTCAGAAGAGACCGGATGCGCGTCCTCGACATCGCTGTGCATGACGGTGGTCGTTACGTGAAACTCGGCAACAGGCACACCATCGAGGTCACTGATCTGCCATCGCAGTATCCGCATATCACCTGGTGTCACTCCTTCATCCTGATGATCGACAAATGAGATGAGATCCTGATTGCTCACCACATCAAACGGCTCGCAGACGCTCTGTGCAGATGCCGAACCTGGCCAACTCGCCATCGAGATCACGGTCAGAGATGCAAAGCCTAGTAGCAGCAGCCTTTTGGTCATTTCGATTCCCCAAAAATCGTTGGCAAGCGATCGCATGAATGCACAATCGACACTCAATATGAAGTTGGCGAGCGCTCGGCAGTCAATATCCGACTTGGGCGTTCTCGAGCCTGAACTGGCAGGACAGAGAAGATTCAAGCTCATCCTTCATGCTGCTGAGAGTCGACACGCCTCGACAAGCGCCTCGGCAGCGCGATCGAGCGCGCCAAACTGTCCGTAAAGGTCGAGCCCGGTGCTCTCGCGCAGCTTTTTGCCGCCGGGCGAACCCAGCGCCCAGGTTCCACCATCGGGATTGACCTCCAGCACCCACAACGAACCGTCTTCAAGGTCACGGGCAAGGTCGATCCCTAACACCGGTATATCTGGAAAAGCGGCGTGTGTGCGCCGAGCCAGATCTAAAATCTCCGGATCGTCACACAACGTAACCTTGCAGCCGACACCGGTCGCGACAACGCTTGAGCCCGTGGCGTGCAATGCTCCGCTTGAGTTTTTGGTAAATGACGGGGCGCGGGAACCCTCGTAGCGTTTGGCAAAAAGGGGCGTACCCAATAGCGTAACGACGCGATAGGAAACGGGATGGTCACCGGTGTAGACCAGCCGCTGGACCAGCATACCGCCGCCTTTCCGGGCCGGATTGTCTTCTTCCAACTCTTCGGGCGGGCGATAGCGCACGCGAGCTGTGCGATTGACCCGCACATAGGCGCCGCGCATTCCCAAGTCAGGCTTCAGAACAACGTATTTTCCCCAATCCTCTGGGTCGAGCTTAGTCTCAGGAGTCAGATCAACCCAGCGCGGAACGGGGAGGCCCGCCTGCTCCATGACACGGTACTGTCTGCTCTTTGCCCCTTTGCGCCAATGTCGATAGATCTTGCCACGCAGCACGCGTGGGAACTTTGGGTGATTGAACTCCACCGAAACCGTAGGCCGGGTAGCAGCCCTGAGCACAGCAAGTGGATGGGATCGGTCGGTCGCCAAGACATCGACATGAATGTCCGGGGCAAGCGCACGCACCCGTTCGGCCATGCCGTCAAAATCCGATCGGAAAACGACACGCGGAAAATAGTGCAGTAGCAGGTTTGTCGCGCCCATGGCCCAAGCAATCTCTCACATCAAGTCGGTGTTGCGGTTTCTGTTCGTCGGCAGAGGTTAACTAGCGCTTCGGCCGCACGCTCCAAGCCATTGAATTGATTATATATATCAATATTGTTCTCCGCCATGATCCGGCGCCCGCCTGAAGAACCGAGAACCCAGGTATTGGCGAACGGATTAGTTTCGAGGACCCAAAGTCTGCCGTCGTCAGCATCGCGAACAATATCGATTCCCAAGACAGGAATGTTGGGAAACACGGCATGCGTCCGACGTGCGAGGTCGAGTATTTCTTCGTCAAAAGCCAAGGAGATCTCGCAACCGGTGGCTGTCGCGACAATCGATGCCCCGCTGGCCTTGCGAAAATCATCGCGCCCGTCGACGGGGGGAAGATCTTTCTTTCCTTCATAGCGAAGCGCCGCCAACGGTGTCCCAAACAGCGTAGAGACTCGATAGGACACCGGCCACCGGCCTGTGTAGATGAAATGTTGGGCAATCAGGCCGCCGTTTCGGCCCGGATTGTCGGCATTCAGGCTTTCTGGGTCGCGATATCGTACGCGCCCGGTTCGCATCACGCGGACATAAGCCCCTCTCAGCCCTTGATTGGGTTTGACGACAATGTACTTGCCCCAATCCTCAACACTGAATTTGCTTTCAGGTGTGATTGGCGACCAGTCGGGGATGGGAATTCCTGCGGCTTCAAGAATGCGATACTCGTCGGTCTTCGCCGTCGATCGCCATTGGCGATAGTGACGGCCCTTCAGGCATCGAAACCGCTTGGCCCGGCCGAGTTCCACTGACACCGTCGGCCGGCGCAGCGTATTGAGCATGGCAATCGGGTGCATCCGGTCGGTCGGCAAAAGGGTAACGTCTATTTCCGGTGCTTTCGCCCGAATATAGTCGCGTATTCCGGTCATGTCCGACGCAACGATTTCACGCGGGTAATAATGAAGCAGAAGATCTCGACGGCTCATGATCAATCAAACGAATCGAGGACATACCATTTATGCGGTCGCTTTCTGCTTCTTAAGGCCGTCAGCCACAGTTTTACAAACACCTTTAGCCGCTTGAAACGATATCGGCGACGAAGAACACGGATTGCTTTCTCATCGCTCGTTCCGTTGCGTTCGGCACAGTCCAAAATTCCGGGCACCCATTGAAGACCTGCCCGACGACCCATGCCGTTGCCGATCTCCCGCAGGCTGAGCGGTTCGGGAAATGCCGCTGGAATCGGCTCACCATTTGCGACGAAACACAGCATCGTTCGAACACATTTTTCGCATCGGCAGCAGTTTCGTTCCGGAAGGAATGGACGCCAGCAGACGCGTAGCTCATCGACAACACCCGGGTAAAGTGTGAGGAGTTTTACCTTCTCAGCGCGATGATACAGCCCTTCATCGTTGCGTATCGTCATCTGTCCGCCTGAAAGCAGTGGATCAAGGAGAGGGTGGCTGCCAAACACCTCCCATCCGCGTTTGAACCAGAGCTTTGACGATCCCAGTAGGCCAGTGCTGTAATTACCGGCAAACAGCATCAAGCATGCCGCCAGCCAAGTTCCATGTGAAAACTCCGATCGCCGTACGATTTCTACAATATTGCTATCGACTACCGCCATCGGCAGTCCCCAATCTCCACTGATGCGACGCAAATCGGCAATCAAGGGCTCTCCGTCGACTTCACCGGTCTCGGTATGCATACCGAGAATCATCATCGTGGCACCGATCTTGTGAGCAGCAGGTCCTGCGTCGCCGGATACGTTGCGGCACAGCGCCAACATTGCATCCACGCCGGCGGTAAACGCGAGGATGGTATCTGGCTCTGTTCCTTCCTCGCGGATCGACAGGTCTGCTACTTCCTTTACGTCTAAGGCGAACATCCTGCAGTGCTCAGGGGCCGCCATGTGCCAGGCACTTTGAAAATCCAATATGTTCCTTATCAGTGTGCGACTGACCCGACCGTGAATTCGAAGCGTCCCGCCAACCTCCATCGCCGGGAACAGCGCAGCGATAACAAAAGGATCAACAGTTTCTAGATCTGGAACGTCAAACGGCGCGTCGACCCTGAAGTAAATCTCCTTTTTCCAAATCGGCTGTGACCCGCGATTAGCCTCGAGTGTAAGCGCGTGGTTGATTTGCCCAGGGCCTAAGCGTTCAGATTCCACAGTTGCGTCTACGACCACATCTTGGTCCTGCGCAGCCGGAAAGTTTTGCAACATGAGCGAGGAACGAATCATAGCTTAACCGCTGGTCCCCAACTGTGCTCAGTTACACCGCAGGCTGCTTCAAGGATCTTGACTCGATGGGACACGCCACTCCTCGGTGGCCCGAAAAAAGCATCTCCGGGCTGCAGTGCAGACAAGTCCGAAACCCCTCCAAGATCACAATAGCTGTTCCTCAGAACGGGCCCGCGGGCAAAACCCGTCGCGTTTTTGCAAGTTTTTTTGGCTAGTAGACTAGCCGGCATCGAAGACCTTCCAACGATGCGGTGGGGGGCCGCCCATTAACCGCTTCACCCATGATTTTGTTACGACCTTAACTCGCTTGGTTCGATATCGGCGGCGCAGCACGCGTATCGCCTCTTCATCCAGCGTTCCGTACCGTTTTGCTGCCTCGAAGATTACGGGACCCCAATCAAGACCGTCGCGCCTGCCCATGCCGATTCCAATGTCACGCAGTTGCAGCCCATCGGGAAATGCTGGTGGTATCGGATTGCCGCTAGCGATGAAGCACAGCATCGTGCGGATGCATTTTTCGCATCTGCAACAGTTTCGGTCGGCATCGTAGGGATGATTGCAGACCCGCAAATCCTCCATAGCCGACGGGTATTTCGCCAGCATGGCCGTCTTGTCGACACGCTGGAACAGCCCCTCGTCATTTCGGATCGACATCTGAGATCCTGAAAGCAAAGGATCGAGCAGCGGGTGGCTGCCGAAGACCTCCCATCCCGGCCAGTAAGAGACGATAGACGAACCGAGTAAGCCAACGTCAAAGCGACCGGCGAACAACGATAGACAGGCACCCAGCCAAGTTCCGTGGGATAGGTCTTTGTGGCCGACCATATCCGGCAGATTGGTTTTGACGACCGCCAACGGGATGTTCCAACCAGCGCTGATCTCCCGCAGATCTTCGATCACGGATTCGGTATCGGCCTCCTTGTTCATGCCGATCCCCATGCCGTGAATGGCCAAGGTGGCCCCGATATCGTGGCGGGTCGGGCCGGCATCGCCCGATGCGTTGCGGCAGAGAGCCAGCAATGAGTCCAGACCGGCCGTGAAAGCCAGGATCGCACGCGGATGAGGTCCCGGATCTACTGGCGGCCGGTCGTCGACCGCGTCCACCTCAAGCGTAAAGGGTGCGTAGAGCTGTTTGGCCGCCAGGAACCAGGCACTCTGATAGTCAAGCGCATTCCGCAGAAGCGATCTGCTGACCGTACCGTGGAACCGAAGCACGCCGCCAGTTTCCAGCGCCAGAAACAGCGAGGCGATCAGGAAAGGATCTTCATTTTTCAGTTCTGGAACATCGAAGGGTGCGTCAACCTCGAATGTAACTTCTTTAGTCCACAGTGGCGCGCCGTCTCGTGACGCATCCAACGACAATGTGTGGACAATATTGCCAGGCCCCAGCCGTTTTGACTCGATCCGTGCCTCAATCAAGGCATTGCTGTTACGTTCTATGACGACATCCGGCGCGAGAAGCGTGGAAACAACCATCGATGATCCGCTTTCCGTCCGGTCGTTGGCTTTGTTCATAATGTCCAAGAGACCCGCCAACTGCCAGAACCAGGGAATTGGGAACGGTAACCCTGATGACACTCGTTTCGCGTTGGCATCAGTAACTGTCAAACACCATCCAGCGGTGGGGCGGCGGGCCGCCTTTCAACCGCTTTAGCCAAGTCTTGCCAAACACTTTGGCGCGTTTGACACGATAACGCCGGCGGAAGGCTCTAATGGCGTCTTCGTTCGCGGTCCCATAGCGCTCAGCCGCATCGAGGATGACCGGCGCCCAGGAAAGTCCGGAGACATTTCCCATGCCGATACCAATATCGCTGAG
>JBCCER010000113.1:0-14235 GCA_039030175.1 Pseudomonadota bacterium | reverse complement strand
TTTTTGTCGACACCTGAGATCGTCCTAGTCTACGCCTTGCCGTTCATAGGTTACAGCTTTGCTATGGCGCTGATTGTGCTCGCCGCCTACGACGCGAGAGTTAACAATCAAGCCCGCGTGGGGGCGTACTTCGCGGTTGCCCTCACCCGTACAGTGCCAGTTCTTCTGGTCAGCATCATTGTTGGCATTCTCGTCGGTATTGGTCTGGTTCTGCTGATTATCCCAGGGCTGTATATTGCCGCCATGCTATCGGTTGCCGTTACGGTGGTCGTTGTCGAACGTACGGGTTTGGGTTCCATGGGGCGTAGCGCCGAACTCACGCGCGACTATCGTTGGCCCGTCCTTGGCACGATTATCGTACTGTTTCTGTGTGTTCTCGTGCTTGGGATCGTCCTCGGCTTTGTGGTCGGCCTGATCCAGTCGCTCGTCGGGGTTTCTCTCCTTTCCTCGCTCATCCTGTATGCTGCGGCGTCCGCCGTGCCCAACGGTATCCTCGCCATCGGTTATGTCCTGATCTACGCCAGGCTGCGCGAGATCAAGGAAGGAACGACAGTGCAATCGCTGGTCGAGGTCTTTTCGTGAGATATCCCCTCGACATCGGGTCCATTCTCGGGGGCACCTTCAGGATCTTCTTCAGCCGCCTTCCCATGCTGTTCCTGATCGCATTTCTGCCAACGCTTTTGGCGTAGCTTGTTCTGATGTGGGTCATCGGCAGGCTTCGCATTCAGCTCACAGCGGACCCCGGAAGCGTCGGGCTGAACATATCGGCCACATGGATGGTTTTTGCGATCGTACTGGGGCTGCTGATGGTTGGGTACGGTCTTGCGACGGCACTGATTGTTCCGGCTGCCTACGACGCGCGGCTTGGGCAACGATCGAGGCTTGCAGCCTATATCGGCGTGGGTCTGGTTCGCTTCGTGCCGGTGGTGCTGATTTCGGTCGTGCTTTTCGCCTGCCTCTTCTTCGGCAACCTCGTGATCTACATCGTGTTCTCAGTGGTAATCTCAAGCATCCCTAGCGTATTGGGGACGGGCGCCGGGGTCTTGTTGCTCCTGGCGGTTATCCCTGCGATTTACTGGGCGGCGATGTTTTCGCTCTCGGTTGTCGTGATTGTGGTCGAGCGTGTTGGGATTGGCGCCATTGGGCGAAGCGTTTCCCTTACCAAAGATTACCGCTGGCCAGTTGTCGGAACGCTCATCTTGTTGGGCCTGTGCTCCGGTATCGTCGGCTATGTCTTCGACTTTGCGATCACCCAAATCATGATGGCGGCCGGGATTCAGCAGTTTTGGTTCTTCTTTCTCGTGAGCGTCGCGACGCTGGCGCTTCCGATGGCGCTAATGTCGGTGGGCCTGGTCTTGCTCTACGCAAGACTGCGAGAAATCAAGGAAGGGGCTTCGGTCCAGTCGCTAGCGCAGGTTTTCGACTGACACACAGGCACCCGCAGTCATCTACACCAGGTGATGGGCAAACCATTCGCTGCCTAGGGCAAGACAAACCATCAGGGCGCCGATATGGACCAAGAGCCAGGGCCAAAGGTGGCGCCGCGCTGGCTTTGCCAGGATTTGCCAAGCGGCGATGACCGACGCTAACACCGCCACGACCAAGGCAATATATCCGGCGATCGCAAGAGAGAGATCGGGCAGGGACCGGTTTGTCTGGACGATCGCCATCCAGCCAAACGCAACGGCGAAAAAGACGCATGACAGCGCGTGCGGCAACAGCAGCCAAAATCGCGAAAACTTCATCGACACTTTATCCGACTAATACCAAGGCTCGATGATAACGACCCATGTGATGGCGGCCAAATCGGTCCACGGCAAGGCGCCCAAACAAGCTCCTACGGGCGCAGCGCGATGCTTTAGCATCGGGCAAGCGGCGCAACGCAGCCGTGGAGCGATTTGGCCCCACCGAAGGCCGTGTTGTCTTGCCCGCTGGCTGCCCAGTAAGCTCTCTTGGGGCGCGCCGCTTGTGGTGCATCCACACCACTGCGCGACACGCGCCTGACCAGCCGACAAGACAACACGGTCACATGGGTCGTTATCATCGAGCCTTGGTATATGGGCGATGGACGGCAAGCGTGGCCTTTAGTGCGTTTTTCAGACGTTAATCCACTGATGTCCGTGGCTTGAGCGCCTGTGTCGCCAGCTCGAAACCTAACTGAAACAAATGAAACCATTTTTGCCCAACTTGGAAATCCGTCGGAAACAGGCGTTCGACATGCTCCAGCACGAGAGGCGACGCGAGTCCGTGAGCCTCACTTCGATCTTTTAGAAGTCTTGAAGGAGTGCGATGTCATGAGATCAAATCTGGTTGCAGCTGTTTGTGCTGGAGTGTTGTTGATGGCGATTGGCCTACCTGCCGCTGCCGATGGGGAAGGCGATGAGCGGCGACTATGGGTTTCCGCCAGCCAGTGTGCAGCGGCCGATGGAGCCTGGCGCGATAATGGCGATATCTCGATCTGTAGTGTGGAGATCGGCCATTTTGTCTGCGAGGTAGATGCACTGGAATGTGAGTTCGAGCCGGCTAGCAGACAAGTCTACACCGTCCAGCAGGCCATGGAGTTTCTGGATCGAATTTCCGTGGCGCAGCAACAGCCGTTTCGGAAAGCAGGCTGAGCCACTATCGTTTCTCCGGACGGCAGCTACCGAGATCGCCGTCCGGAATTCTCTGTCGATTTAGTCGGGTGTTCTTGACGTCTGACGATGGCCGACCCTCGGTTGAGTCTCCAATAACGAGCCGTTACCCTGCCCGTCAGGTCTGGTGAGCCGAGGCGAGGGGGCAGTGTCGTATGCATGTATTTGCCAAGGAGTTCGATGAGGCCTTGGTGCTGAAACTCTGCGGCCGGCTTCACAGCCGGACCGCCCCAATGTTGCTTGACGAGGTGCTGCCGCATACCGAAGACAGCGATAAGACCATTATCTTGGATCTTGAAAATCTTTACTCGCTAAACTCGGCCGGATTTCACAGCCTCCATATGCTTGCTTGCAAGTTGGATGATGCCAATCGCAGGATGCTGTTTTCGAGCTGTCCGCCGGGGATGGAGGACCGGCTACACTGCGCACGCCTTTGCGACTGCGTGGCGATCTATCCCAGCCTTGAGGATGCGCTCACCTCGCTGCAGTCCTGACTAACCTGGCCTTCATTCGTGGACCACAAGCCTAAGAACATTTCTATCGGTGTTGACGAGCCGGTCAAGCCGCACGTCGCCTTGGTGATGGGCCTGCAGCACAGTTTTGCGATGTCGTCGACACTGGTGATGGCGGCGGTCATCGTCGGCGCGGCGGGCGCCGCAGTTGCCGATACGCAACAGCTGATCCGCATCACGATGATCGTGCTCGGCATCGCGACAATCTTGCAATCACTGAGGCGTGGTCCCATCGGATGCGGCTATCTTTGCCCTGGCGTGGCGGGCCCGGGATATTTGCCAGCGTCGACTCTGGCGGCGAGTACCGGCGGCATCTCGGCAATCTTCGGCATGCTGGTGATCGCAGGCCTGTTTCAGATGGTCATCGCGCGCTTTGTAAACCGTCTGAGGGCGGTGATGCCGCCAGAGGTCACGGGCGTAATCATCGCGATGGTGGGCATTTCGCTGATACCGGTCGGCGTGTCGCTGATGGCCGGCTATGATCATCATGACGAAACGGCCGATCCGCTGGAAGCGGCGGTGAGCGTCGCCACCATCGCGATCATGTATGTGCTTACGATCTGGGGCGGCCAGCATCTACGGACCTATTCGGTGCTGATCGGCATCGTTGTCGGCTATCTCGGTGCCCTAGCGGTCGGGGTCATCCCTGCGGATTCTCTCCAACGTTGGCGTGAAGCTGCCTGGGTCGGACTGCCGCAATTCCATGCACCGTGGCGGCTCAGCTTCGATATGACCTTGTTGGTCCCGTTTTTGATCGCCGGCCTCGCGGCGGCCGTGAAGACGATCGGCGTGGTCTCGACCTGCCAGCGGATCAATGATTCCAGTTGGAGCGCACCTGACATGGGGTCTGTGCGCGGCGGGGTCTTCGCCAACGGGCTTTCGACCATCCTTGCCGGCCTTGCCGGCGGCATGGCGCCGTCGGTTTCCTCCAGCAATGTCGGCCTATCGCTTGCCTCGGGCATCACCTCACGCTGGATCGGTTACTCGGCTGGCGGCTTGTTTATCCTCATGGCGTTCTCTCCCCTGGTCACCACGGTGTTCGTGACCATGCCGGCTCCGGTGAAGGGCGCGATTTTGGTCTATGTCGCCTGCTTCATCATCGTCGCGGGCTTGCAGTTGGTCTTGGCACACCATGTCAGTCCGCGCACGACCTTGATCGTTGGCACCTCCATCATCGCTGGCCTCAGCGTTGATTTCCTGCCCGAGATTTACGATCGACTGCCGGTCTGGCTGCATGCCTTCACCCATTCGCCCCTGGCCTTTGCAACGGTGGTCGCCATCGGGTTGAACCTGGTTTTCCGCATCGGTATCGCTAGGCGTGCCTCGCTCACCATTGATCTGGACCATTTGGACATAGACGAGGTTGCGAGATTTCTGAATCGCTGCGGTGCGGATTGGGGCCTGCGGCCCGATATGGTCAGGCAGGCAATCCCGACGATCAGCGATGTCTTGGATGTGGCCCTGGCCGACTATCAAGACCGAAACGTCCGCCTCGATGCCCGGTTCGACCGGACCTATCTCGACCTCTACCTACACTATCAAGGCCCGCCGCTTGAGGTGCCTGATGACGCGCCGGACCCGGACGATCTTGCCAAGGACAACAGCCAGCTAACCCGACTGTCCGGCTATTTCGTGCGGCTTTCGGCCACGGAAGTTCGTCAGTTTGGCAAAGGGCAAAACCAGGTGCTGAATATTCGGTTTGCACACTAAGATGACCTAGTGCCGAACAGGGCCCGTATCGTTTTCTTCAGGCGTGCCGTCTTGGGCAAGGCTCGCGGTGTTCGGACCGGAGTAAGCCGGCGTCGCCCCATCCTCCGCCGTTTGTTCAGACATCCAAGAATCGGCGTCGCAAGCGTCCGGATCCTCCGACGCTCCAACCAAAAGCGCTTCGACGATCAATCCTATGCGTCCAAAAAAGCCGTTCATGGGTTCGTCCCTCAACTGCCGAGAGCAAGGGAATCATATCCAGTTGCTCAATTCACCGCTGTGACGATGCGCACCACGTGATCCGAAGCCGCCGCCATGCCGATCGATGCAATAGACATCGTTCGACGGGCCGAAGGATGCCCACAAATGTCCTTGTGCAACGTGGAGTCGAGAAATGTCGCAATCTGTGCTAAGCTAGTTGTTGAATTGCGTTGAGTTTGTAGCGACGGACCTGAGTGGAAGGAGTTGCTGAGGATGAAGATCACCCTGTCAGCCTGTCTTTTGGCCGCAGTCATTCCGCTGTCTACGACGGCCGCCGCGCAAAGCGGAGCCGCGTTAGAGGGTTCGGCTACGGCGGAACGTTTTTTTTCCGTCTTTACGCCGGCTTTCAGTAACCTTGCCGATGTATTGGGACCTCCCGACATTGCGCTTTTTGGACCGGGCAATCCCGAGAACATCCCTCTCGCTGTGCAAATCCTATCGGAAGGTGGAGTCTTCGGAGGCGATTATTTGGAATTCGCCGCCATGACGGCGAGCCACACAGAAGAGATGGTGCCCCCGCTTGGCGGGGACCTATACACCTTTACCCGGTTCAGCAGCGGCGGAGAGTTCGAGGGATTTGTCCAGGACTAGGGTTCTGAGATCACCCGCAGATTGCGTGCCCATTGTCCGACGCGAATATCGATAAGCCGATCGAGATAAGTCGGTGGCGCTCGGGCTAGCGCCTCCACGACATGGCGACGGCTGAGCACTCGCCGCGTTCGCGAAAACAGCTAATTCAGGAGACTTTGACGGAGGTCGCCGACTTAGCGTTTCGTCAGAATGGGCGCTGCCGCAAGCCAGTGGCGATCAATCTCTGATAGCGCTGCGGCATTGATTGCCGTGTCGTGATTCCAGTAGTCACCCTGGGCGACAAAGCAGTTGGCCTCTTTCTCCCGGGCTTGGGCCGCCGAAATGGCTTCAGGGTCGAATAGGTCCTGAGTGGCCGATAGATCTTCCTCCAGATCGCGCCGATCCAAGTTTGCCAGATCTGCTATGGTTAGCCGGGGAAAGGTTAGCCGGGATTCCTCTTTCTCGGAGAGATTGACGCAAAGACATCCTTCTTGCGCGGCCATGATCAACAAACGGTTCGCTTTGGCCTCCAGATGCTGAAGCGTCGGATCGGGTCGCAACGGGTCGGCACTGCCATTGCCATAGAAGTGGGTTTTGCCGCTGGTCTGCGAATAGATCATATCGCAGCCGCAGAAGGCCATGACGTCGGGCCGAAGCGCGTCGAGTGCCCAATATCCAGCGGTAAACGCCATCGTCCCACCGGCATAGACGACGCCACCGAAACGATTATTCGCCGGGACATAGCTGTCGCTGGAATGAACCTGTTGGCCTGGCCCGGGCGTTGGTATGCTCTTTGCCGGAAAGTCGCCCGCGTGGACCAAATGGGTCCAGTCATCGCGCACGCGCCAGGCATTGTTGATGACAACAATCCCAGACAGAAGACGCTGGTCAATATCACGGGCACGCATGGCATCCGGTGCGCTGCCGATTACGAGGACGATTTTGGTCATTCGAGATGGTACCCGGAGAGTTGGCCAACCGAGGTGGTGTTGCGACGGGCCCTTGTAGCTGGTTGCCGCGGGCAGGGAAAATCAGATCTAATTGCGAACGCTTGAGATAGAGCGGTGTGTGTAAGAGTCGAGCCGCGGCTTAGCAAAAAATGGCTGGGTCGTCGGCCGCCGCCACACGGTTGGCGCTGGCGGCGTCCGACTTGAAGTGGTTCAAGATTTCTTCTGGGGAAGTCCCCAATCGTCATGATGCACAAATTTTGCTAAAAATGACCAAACAAACGCTATAGTGTTATTTGGGTCCGGTATGGAAAAGGAGGGTGTCGATTATGAAACAGACTCTTTTGGCCAGTGTGTTCGCGATCGCATTTTCCATATCGACCACTGCTTTGGCCCAGAATACTTCTTCACCCGACAGGATCGACTTGGGAGAAGTGTTTCCATTTTCTTTCGCGCCCTCAACCGATTTGGCTGCGATTGGAGCCCAGTTGCAGACTCGACCGGGATATGAACACGATGGAATGCACACCCCAATTGCGGAGAATGGCGTTCTGGGGTTCCTTCAAGGACACGCCGAGGCTCGTAGAGTCGCCAACTTTATTGTCAGACGGGCCGACTTGATAGTGTCCAACGTACCGGGCGCCCGCGGGTTTCCTGTTGACCGGATATTCTTCAATTTTGATCGATTTAGCGCCGGATCGGATTTCTCAGGGATAACTGTCGACTACCGGTATTGGGTGGGCCGGTGACGTCAGGGTCTTCAATCCCCGACTAGCCATGGCCGAGGTTAGCCATTGGATTCGTTGGAAATTCGGAAACTTTTGCGTCCGTCGGCCTGTTGCCGATGACTTACAAGGATGAGCTAGTCCTTTGCCAATATTTGGCACCCGAGTGTAGACAACTTTCGAAGTGCCCTAGGGAGATTTGACGTCCGGTGCGTGTCGGAGAACTGCGCCTGACATATTGAGAAATCTGGCTGCAGTGAGGGGATCTCCACCGGCTGCCAAATTTCCAGGTTGGGTGTGAGACTCGGACCTCAGACGGCCTGGTAACAGTGCCCGTCACCTTGAAACAGAGGTGCGGACGAAGCCCATGAATGTGCGGATGATGCGGACATCGCGGCGCAGGGACATGAAGACTAACGTTTCGGTCATGCTGAGCTCGGCATCCGTTATGCGTACTTTGACCAGCCGGTTGTCGTTGCCGAACTCGGCTTCCGAAACAAACCCGACCCCATTACCCGAAGCGACGACCTCGCGCATTGCCTCGCGCCCCTCGACTTCAAAGGTCGGGTTCAGCGCCAACCTCTGACGCGCCGCTTCCTCTTCGAGCTTTTGGCGTGTCTTTGAGCCTTTCTCCCGAAAGACCAATTGCATTCCGGCCAGCTCGCGAAGGCTGATCCCATCGACGTCCGGCGGGAGATAGTCTTTCGCCGCAAAGGCGATGATCGGGGCCGACCCCAGATCGACGGTTTCGAATCCACTGCCGGGGTCCATACTGCCAACGACACCGATTTCGGCATTGTAGGCACGCAGCTCGTTCAAGACTTCGTCCGTGTTTCCCGTCCGCAGTGACACGAACACGTCGGGGTGCTTGGCGCGGAATCGGCTCAGCGTGTCGGTGATGTGATGGGCTGAATCCACGATGATCCGCAGCGTGCCATCCACGGCGGATCGGGTTTCGGACATGTATTCCTCGATCTGCTGCTCGACCTCGAAGAACCGCTTTGTCAGGAGGAACAGGCTCTTGCCTTCCTCGGTCAGATGCACCCGTTTGCGCTCGCGATGAAACAGCAGGACGTCATATTCCTGTTCTAGCCGACGAACCTGTTCTGAGAGAGCTGGTTGGGTCTGGAGTATAGCCTCGGCGGCGCGCGAGAACCCGCCATACAGGGCGACGCTATGGAAGGCTTTCAGTTGGCTGTAGCGCATGTCGGTCCCATGAAATTTCTATAAGCAGATCATATAATTTCATCCTTATTATCGATTTTACATATGTGGGGCGACAGCCGATAGATGGTCCGATCAATATTTTGGAGATGAACCGTGGAGCGTTCCAAAGCGACGGTCGAAGCCCCGCGCCTGGGGGAGCCCTATCTTCTGACGCCCGGTCCGCTGACCACGTCCTACGCCGTCAAACAGGCGATGCTGCGCGATTGGGGCAGCTGGGACGGGGATTTCCGTGCCATGACAGCCGAAATGCGACAGCGGCTGGTCGGATTGTTGGGCGACGGCTCCGACGATTTTGACTGTGTGCCCATGCAGGGCTCGGGCACCTTCGCGGTTGAATCGATGTTGAGTTCGTTCATACCGCGCGATGGCAAAGCGCTAGTGCTCGCCAACGGCGCTTATGGAAAGCGGGCGACTGAGACGCTGGACTATCTGGGCCGCCACCATGTCGTGCTCGACAAGGGCGATTATCTGCCGCCGCGCGGCGACGAGGTGGCGCGTATCCTGGCAGGCGATCCGGCCATCACCCATGTCGTCGCGATCCACTGCGAAACCAGCTCCGGCATCTTGAATCCAGTTGAGGAGATTGCGGACGCGACAAGCCGGGCGGGGCGCAAATTGCTGGTCGACTCCATGTCGGCCTTTGGCGCGATCGCGCTGGAGCCATCGCAAATTCGCTACGAGGCGGTGGTTTCTTCGGCTAACAAATGCATCGAGGGGGTGCCGGGGTTCGGATTCATCCTGGCCCGCAACTCGGCGTTGGAGGCGGCTAAGGGCAATTGCGCTTCGATCAGCCTCGATGCCCACGCCCAATGGGCGCATATGAACAAGACCGGCCAGTGGCGGTTCACACCGCCGACCCATGTGATCGCCGCCTTTCTGGAAGCGCTGCGCGCCCACGCGGCCGAAGGGGGCACTGTCGCAAGGGGCGCACGCTACGCCAGAAACCGGGATGTCCTCGTCAGCGGCATGCGCGACATTGGTTTCGAAACCCTTCTTGCCGATCGCTGGCTGTCCCAGATCATCGTGACATTCTTCTGCCCGGCGGACCCGGCATTCGATTTTGACCATTTCTACGCCCTGATGAAGCAAAAGGGCTTCATCATCTATCCGGGAAAACTGACGGTCGTTGACAGCTTCCGGGTCGGCTGCATTGGTCAGATGGACGAAAACGTCATGCGGCAGGTTGTTGACGCCGCCAAGCAATCACTCGCTGAGATGGGTGTGGCAAGTGCCACGCCGCCTCAGACAGCACTGGACGAGCGCGCCAAGCTGGCCGCCTGAGATTAAAGGAAGAATGAAATGATCACCTCCACTCCGGTCGAGGCCAATGGGCGCGTCTATGCGGCGCCGAAAGTGCCGGCGATCGCCATCTGCCTGGATGGCTGTGAGCCCGCCTATCTGGACGCGGCCATTGCCGATGGATTGATGCCAACGTTGAAGCGGATACGGGAGGCGGGAACGGACCGGCTGGCCGATTCAGTGATCCCGTCCTTCACCAACCCGAACAACCTGTCCATTGCCACCGGGCGGCCGCCGATCGTCCACGGCATCTGCGGCAACTTCCTGTTCGACCCCGAAACCGGGCAGGAAGTGATGATGAACGATGTCCGCTTTCTGCGCGCGCCGACCGTCTTCAAACAGTTTTTCGATGCGGGGGCGAAGGTCGCGATCGTCACCGCCAAGGACAAGCTGCGCGCGCTTCTGGGCGCGGGGCTGCGCTTTGATGACGACCGCGCGAAATGTTTCTCGGCAGAAAAATCCGCGTCGTCGACCGCTGCCGAGCACGGGCAAGAGAACGCCAGCGAATGGCTTGGCATGGAGCAGCCGGACGTCTATTCGGCCGACCTCTCCGAGTTCGTCTTTGCGGCCGGCGTGAAGCTGCTGCGCGAATGGAAACCGGACGTGATGTATCTGACCACGACGGACTATGTTCAGCACAAATACGCGCCGGAAGATGCCGAGGCGAAATCGTTTTACGCCATGTTCGACAGCTACCTCGCCCAGCTTGACGAGATGGGCGCGGCGATTGTCGTTACCGCCGACCATGGTATGAAGCCCAAGCATCTCGCCGACGGCTCGCCGGCCGTGGTCTATCTGCAAGATCTGATGGACGAATGGCTGGGTGAGGCAGCAGCGCGGGTCATCCTGCCGATCACGGACCCCTATGTCGTCCATCATGGCGCGCTCGGCTCCTTCGCCACTGCTTACCTGCCAGACGGTGCTGATGCGGCCGAGATCATTGCCAAGCTGAAGGCGACGGACGGGATCACCCATGTGCTGAGCAAGGATGAGGCGATCGAGCAGTATGAATTGCCGGGGGACCGGATCGGCGACATCGTCATCATCTCCGGTGAGAATATGTGTGTCGGCACGTCTCAGGACCGCCACGATCTGGCGGCCCTGAAGGAACCGCTGCGCAGCCATGGCGGTTTGACCGAGCAGGTCGTGCCCTTCATTGTCAACCGGGTGGTCGATCTGCCGAGCCGGCCGGCGCTGCGCAACTTCGATGCCCTGTTCTACGCCACCACGGCGGCGGCGCAGTGACATGTTGGACGCTGCAACGATGAAGGATAAAATCGAAATCCGCGGCGAGGGCATGCGCATCGGCGGCCAAACCGTCTTTGCCGATGGTGTCGTCGAAGTACGCTACCCTTACACCGACGAGGTGATCGGCACCGTGCCGGCGGGCAAGGCTGAGCATGCGGCCCGCGCTTTCGAGATTGCCGCTGCTTACAAACCGAAGCTAAGCCGCTACGAGCGCCAGAAGATCCTGTTGCGCACCGCCGAACTGATCCGTGAACGGCGCGAGCAGCTTGCCTATTGGCTGACGTTGGAACTGGGCATTTGCCAACAGCACGCGCTTTACGAGACCGGCCGTTCATACGATGTATTCACGCTGGCCGGCCAGATGGCGATCCTGGACGACGGGCAGATCTTCTCCTGCGACCTGACCCCTCAGGGCAAGGAGCGCAAGATCTTCACCAAGCGCGAACCCGTCCGGGCGATTTCGGCGATCACCCCGTTCAATCACCCGCTGAACATGGTTGCCCACAAGGTCGCGCCGGCCATCGCCACCAACAATTGCGTGGTTTGCAAGCCAACGGAACTCACGCCGCTGACGGCCATTTCCCTTGCCGATATTCTCTATGAAGCCGGCCTGCCGCCCGAGATGTTTCAGATCGTGACCGGCTGGCCGCAAGACATTGGCGAGGAGATGATCGTCAATGACAATATCGACATCATCACCTTCACCGGCGGCGTTCCGGTCGGAAAGATGATTGCCAGCAAGGCCGGATACAAACGCATGGCCTTGGAGCTTGGCGGCAACGATCCGCTGATCGTGCTCAACGACCTAGACGATGCCGATTTGGCCAAAGCCGCGACGATTGCGGTTGCCGGTGCGACGGGCAATTCCGGTCAGCGCTGCACCGCCGTCAAGCGCATCTTGGTTCAGGAATCGGTTGCCGAGCGTTTCGTGCCGCTGGTTCTGGAAAAGGCCATGGCGATCAAGTTTGGCGATCCGATGGACCTGGACACCCAGCTCGGCTGCGTGATCCACGCGCAGGCGGCCGAACTGTTCGAACGCCGGGTTTACGAGGCGGAAAAACAGGGAGCAGAAATCCTCTATCACCCTGGCCGCCAAGGCGCTTTGTTGCCGCCGATCGTCGTGGACCGGGTGCCGCATGGCAGCGAATTGGTGATGGAGGAAACCTTTGGCCCGATCGTTCCCATCGTCCGGGTTCCAGATGATGACGAGGCGGTCATGGCGATTTCCAACAGTACCAGGTTCGGCCTGTCCTCCGGCGTCTGCACCAATGATTTGCGCCGCGCCACCGCCTTCATTGACGGTCTCGATGTCGGCACCTGCAACATCTGGGAACAGCCGGGCTATCGCATCGAAATGTCGCCTTTCGGCGGCATCAAGGACAGCGGCAATGCCGTCAAGGAAGGCGTCCTAGAGGCGATGAAATTCTTCACCAATGTGAAGACCTACTCGCTGCCCTGGCCAAGCTAGCGTCGCGCGACTGGGCCGATGGCAAAGGAAATCGTCCATACCGAGGGGGAGTCCAACACCTCAGCCGCGCGCCGAGATTGGCTGAACAAATCCATCGGACGACGATCTGCGCCCTTGCTGCAACGTGACTCCGATGCGTTTTTGCATCAGAGCCTTTCCAGCCCATGCGTGTCGACCATCGCCAAGGCCGAAGGCATCTGGATCGAGGATCTCGACGGCCGTCGCTACATGGATTTCCACGGCAACTCCGTCCATCACATCGGCTACGGTCACCCGAGATTGCTGGCGGGGATTAAGCAGCAACTCGACGAATTGCCGTTCGCGCCGCGGAGATTCACTAACGAACCCGCGGTCGCGCTGGCCGAAAAGCTGGGGCAGATCACACCTGGCGATTTGACCAAAGTGCTGTTCACCACCGGCGGATCGGACGCCAACGAGGTCGCTCTCAAGATCGCCCGCGCCGCGACCGGACGGTTCAAGACTATTTCCTTCTGGGACTCGTTCCATGGGGCGGGCCTGGGCGCGGCCAGTGTCGGCGGGGAAGCCACGTTTCGCTCACACATCGCCGGTCCACTGCTACCGGGAACCGAACATGTTGCACCCTTTGCCTGCTATCGTTGCCCTTACAACCATGCGGGCCCTGACGTGTGCGGCCTTGCCTGCGCCACCATGGTCGAGTATGTGCTCGAGCGTGAGGGCGACGTCGCAGCGGTGATCGCGGAGCCTATGCGGGCGGTCCCCTATGTTCCGCCGCCCGGTTACTGGAAAGCGGTGCGCGAGGCCTGCAACCGCCATGGCGCCCTCCTGATCATGGATGAGATCCCGACGGGGCTGGGCAAGACCGGGCGCATGTTCGCCTTTTCACATGATGAAATCGTCCCGGACATCGTCACGTTGGGCAAATCCCTCGGGGGAGGAGTACTGCCCATCGCCGCCTGCATCGCACATCGGGATTTGGACGTTTGCGGCGATTTCGCCATCGGTCACTACACCCACGAAAAGAACCCGGTAACCGCCCGCGCCGCGCTGACGACGATCGAGATTATCGAGGATGAGGGGTTGGTCGACCGGGCAGCGCGTCTGGGCAACCGCGCCATCGACCGGCTCTCCGAAAGGCTAGCAAGCGTGCCGATCGTCGGCGACATTCGCGGTCGCGGACTTCTGTTCGGCGTGGAGATTGTCGAAAGCAAGACGACCAAGTCACCTGACAACGATCTGGCTGAGAAAATCTATTACCGCTGTCTTGATGCAGGACTCAGCTTCAAGATTTCGCAGGGTTGCGTCCTGACACTTTCACCCTCTCTGACTATTGCCGAATCGGACCTCGATAAGGCGCTTGCCATTGTCGAAACGGCAGTGCTCGACGCGGCAGATTGACCGTGAGTATCGTGGCCAGGGTATCGCAGCCAGAATCGCGCTGATCAGCACCTGGGTGATTGCGGTCAAGTTGAAAATTCTGACATGGGCCAGCATGCCACGTGTCGCGGTTGTGGGCGCCGCGAACCCGTTGCTAGCAGACGATCTGAGTTAGTACGCAGTCCGGCTGATAGAAAGCCTAAGCGGCCTTGAGCGGCGCATGACCTGCCGGGTCTGCGACCGTCGCGGTTTCGGGATCAGGGGCGCGTCACACGATATCTA
>JBCCER010000112.1:0-14312 GCA_039030175.1 Pseudomonadota bacterium | reverse complement strand
GGTGATGATGTCAGCCGGCTCGATTTCCGCGCGCCCGGCTTGCGGACGGTGAACGTCATAGGGCGCCGACGCGGACGCTATTTCGTCGCCCCGCACCGAAAACGCAACCAGCTTGCAGTTCGTGGTGCCGATATCCAGCCCTAGCAGGGCCGTCTTGAGGGGTTCCGCACTCATGGCATCAGCCCTTGACCGAACCGGCGGTCAGCCCGCCGATCATGAATCGCTGCATGGCGATATAGACAATGATCACAGGCACGGAGATGAGTGTCAGCACGGCGAACATGGCGCCCGGCTGGGTGAAGAACTGACCGCTATAGACAAGCGGCACCAGGCTGAGCGGTTTCAACGCGTCGGTGTCCATCGTGACCAACGCCAGGATGAATTCGTTGAACGACGTCATGAACTGAAAGATCACCACTACCGCCAGCGCGGGCCAGCTAAGCGGTAGCGCAATGTGCCAGAAGATTTGCCGGCGGGTTACGCCATCCACGCGCGCGACTTCCTCAATCTCCCGCGGCAAGGCCTCGAAGAAGCTGCGCAGGATGATGATCGCGAACGGCATGCCAAAGGCCGTGTAGGGGAGAATGAGCCCTAGATAGCTGTCCAGCAATCCGAGGGATTTGTTGATTTGGAAGATGGGAACAATCAGCGTCGGAACCGGCAGCATGAGTGTTGTGATCAAGAGGAAGAACAGGATGTTCTTGCCCCGGACCTGCATCCTGGCGAAGGCATAAGCCGCCATCGAGCCGAACAGAGCGACCAGAAAAACGGACGAGCAGGTGATGATGAAACTGTTCAGCAAGTGCCGCAGGATGTGCGCGTCCTCGAAAACGATCTGAAAGTTCCTGAAGCTCATCTCGTCGATTTCCAGGCCGCCAAAGCTGGCCGCCCGCCTCTCCGGCGGCGAGAATGCAACGGCGAGCATCATCGCCACGGGGATCAGCCACAGGAGGGCCAGGGCCGCGAGGACGCCGTTGGCGAGATACTTGGTGAGCCTGCTGGGATGGATCACGCGTTGCCCCCAATGGCGAACTTGGCGCCGAGGACTTTGACCTGGAAAATGCTAAGACCCAGTGACAGCAGCAGCAAGACAACCGACAGGGCGGACGCGTACCCCATGTTTTGAAGGATGAAGCCTTCTTGAAATATGTGGTTGGGCAGCATCTCGGTGGCGTGGTTCGGTCCGCCATTGGTCATGATGTAGATCAGCGGGAAGGTCTGCATCGTGCCGATGATGCCGAGCAGGACGAGAGTCAGATGCACGTGCTTCAGCATCGGCCAGACGACGAAAACCGCCGTTTGCCAATGTTTGACCCCGTCGAGGCGGGCGGATTCGAGAACCTCTTTCGAGATGCCCTGCATGCCGGCGATGTAGAGCAGCATTGAGAACCCCATCCATTGCCAGAAATTCACCACGATCACGGCGAAAATCGCGGTGCCCGTGTCGGCGAGGAATGGGAAGGACAGAAAGCTCAGGCCCGTCGCGCGACCGACATCCGACAACAGCCCGCCAAACGGATTATAGATCCGCTGCCAAATGATCCCGATGACAATGGGGGAGATAATTGCCGGGATGTAGAAGATCGCCCGAAACAGGACGACGAATGGCGTTTTGATTTCAAGAAGATAGGCAATCGTAAACCCCAAGACCATTTGGGGGACGATGGTGAGCGGCGCCCAATAAAGAGAGTTGCGGATCGAAAGCCAGAACGACCGGTCGGACGTAAAGATTTCGCGATAATTCTGGAACCAAATGAACTCGCCCGGATTGATCCCGTCCCAGTCGAACAGCCCGGCGTAGAAGATGTAAAAGGCCGGATAGAAAACGAATATTCCAAAGAGGATCAGCGCCGGGCCGATAAAGGTTAGCCCATGGGCTTGCTCCGATTTCCACAAGGCACTAGTGAACATTGAAAGCCAAAAGGATTGCCGGGAGCGGCATCATAACCCCGCTCCCGGCAAAGGCATTATTGATCGCCGTCGTAGGCTTCCTGAACATTGGCCGCAGCCTCTTCGGGCGTCATGTCGCCTGCCGCAACGGCGGCCAAGCCGTCCTCGAGCGCCTGCTTAACCGCCGGTGATGCCAGCTGGCGGGCGTAAGTCACCGTTGGAAGCCATTCATCGGTGAACATGTTCCAAACCGCCTCTTGGTTCTCGCTGCCGAAGGCTTCGGGCGTCAATCCGATATAGGCCGGCAGATCGTTGAACGTGTTGATCAGCGCCTGGGCGCCCGCGCCGGAGATCCAGTCGGCCATGACCGTGCAGGCGGCGTCGACATCCTGCGCATCCCGCGTGATGCCGATCATAACGTCAATGCCGCCGAGCAGATCGTCCGGAATGCCGTTGCCTGATACGTCGGGAAATCTGAACGGCGCGTAGCCGGACAGGTTCTCGGAAAGCGGCGTGGGATTTTGTCCGGCAGCTTGCTGCTGCCACCAGGCGCCCATCGGGAACGCGGCGGCCCGACCGCTTTCGATCACCTCGACCGCGCCGGGATAGTGCGACAGGCCCAAGGCCCCAGGTTGGAAGATCCCGTCATCGAACATGTTCTTCCAGATTTGGAAGGCCTCGACAAAGGCATCGTCGGTGAATTGGGCTTCGCCGGCTTCGGCCTGATAGATCAGCCCCGGTGCAAGATTGTGGATGATTTGCATGAACACATCGCGGCGAATCCAACCATCGCCAGCACCGATCATCACCGGCGCAAAACCCATCGACGTGGCGGCTGCCGCAAACTCGACCAGTTCGTCATACGTTGTCGGCGGCTCAGCGCCCATCTCCTCGAGAACCGGGACCGTGTACCACATGTTGATCGTCTGGGTCAGAACGGGCAGGCCGTAGAAGTTCTCGTCCCCGTTCGGATTGCCAAGGCGGGCCTGTTCGATCGCGAGCGGGAAGAATTGATCCTGCCAATCCGCACCCCAGATGCTTTCCGCGCAGTCCTGTACCGGCAGCAGAAAGTCCCGATACTGCTGGGTCAGAGCGCCGGGTTCGAGGCCGATGATGTCGGGCAGATCGCCGCTGTTCGCGCGAGTCTGGAGGTCGACCAGATATTCGGGGTAATTGAATGTTTGCACTTCGATGGTGATGCCGGGATGGGCGGCCTCGGTCGCCTCGACCATGGAGTTGAGTGTCTGAATGACCGGGCTCCAGGACCGATAGGTGACGACCCCCTCTTCAGCATGTGCGGCCGTGACGCCGCCGGCGAGTACGGCGATGGCGGTTGATGCTAACCAGATCTTTTTCATCTTTCCTCTCCTGAAGTTATGTTGGTTCTTCGTTGAGCGACCTAGTCGAACGACGGCAACGGCAGGTCTGCGATTTGAGCCATGTTCAGTGGCTGCACGCCCCCCAGCGCCTCCGCTGCCCAAACGGTTTTGGCGTAGGCCTCGCCGACTTGAAGCCGATGAAAGGCGTCGCGAACGCTCTTGCCGACGGCCGTCGCGCCATGGTTTTGAAGCAAGAAGACGTTGTGCCGTTTCACGTAAGGCGCCAGCGCCTCGGCCAGTTTGGCCGAGGAGGGCCGACCGTAGGGTACGGTTGCAATCTGGCCGATCACCGCGACCAGCTCAGGTAAGATCCCATGGGGCAGATCGCGGCCGGCTGCTGCGAACGCCGTCGCGAAAACCGGGTGCCCATGCGCGACGCCATTGGCTCCCGGGCGCTGGTTATAAAATTCGAGGTGCATGAACTTCTCGGAGGTCGGCGGGTAGTCGCCTTCGACGACATTCCCCTCCATGTCGAGGCGCACCAGCATATCCTCGGTGATGTCCGCCTTGTTGTATCCCGACGGCGTCATCAAGACGGTGTCCCCCGACGCGCGCGCGCTGACGTTGCCTTCGGTTCCGGCAACCATGGCCTTGGCGTCCATCAGCTGGCAGATCGCGATGATCTCTTTGCGAAGCTCAAAATCCTTGTCGGCTTTCACAGCGCTATCCCTCGGTTTTTGAGTATGTCGCCGGCTGCTCCGACTTGTGGACGCGTTTCATCTCAATCTCTTCTTCAAGTGCGTTTGCATTGCGCAGAAACTCGTTTTTGCGAGGGTGTTCCAACGCCAGCGCGGTGCAGATCATGTCGATGATCGCCAGTTGCGATACGCGTGACGCGACGCTCTCGCTGCCGACAAGGGCGCCACTTGGCGCGGACTGCAGGACGATGTCGGCAAACTCGCTGGCCGACGAGTTGATGTTACTCGTGATCAGAATGCTCTGAAGGCCCTGCTTGCTCGCCGACCGTAAGCCATCGACTACGTCCTTGGACTGGCCGGAGTAGGAAATTGCCAGGAAGAGCGACCCGTGGGGCGGGTTCGACGTTACCGCGGTGAGGACGTGGGGGTCGCTATACTGGCTAGTGACATAGCCAAATCGGACAAGCCGCTGATAGAGATCCATCACCGGCGCCGCCGAACTGCCAAATCCAAAGACATGGACCGCCTTGGCATTCTGAAGGGCAGTGACGGCCTTTTGCAAACCCCCGAGATCGATGAGCTGAGCGGTCGTTCTAAGGTTACTTGTGTGGACGTTGACGGTATTTTTTACGATCGCCGAATAGGGGTCTGAGCTGTCGACGTTTGCAATCTGATCCTTCAGCCGATGCCCGGTCGCGACGCCCCGCAACTCGGCCATCGCCATGCGCATTTCCCTGAAACCCGAGAACCCGAGGGTCTTTGCTAGGCGGAAGACAGTGGTTTCGCTTACGTCAACCGTGGTCGCCACCTGAGAAAGCGACATATCTGGAAATCGGTCGCGGTTGTCGACGATCCAAACCGCAAGGGGCTGGAGCACTCCCTCGCCGGACATCGCTACTAGCGATAGCCGCTTCATCAGGTCGAACGTGTGGTTCATCTTTCCCCCTCGTTCGATCATAAATTTGCCTTTTTTCTTTCAGCAACAAAGAATGTAACTTTTATCTGGTGGCGGCACATGACCTTTGAGGTTCGGAGGTTGCGTTTGATGAGCGTCGCGAACGATGTGGGAGCGGCAAAAGCCGCGTCAGTTCACGCGAGTGGGACAGTTTTCCGGTGTGTCCCGCCCTTCTCCGATCGCGATGTGACCGTGACCGAAGCGTCGGCCCCTTCGGCGCGCACCAGCCATTCCAGCTTCCGTGAGACAGGTGACCATTGCTGGCCCCAGTTGGAGTAGGTATAGCGGCGCTCGTTCCGCCCGGCCAGATTGCCAAGATCGACGTTTCCGGGGTTCATCACCAGCTCTGAATCCGCACAGTCGAGGCAAACGCCAACGGATTTGGCGACTCCGTTTTGAACGGCCACATCCGACAGGTTCGTCGGCAGATAGCCGTGGTTCGACACTACCGCCGTGACCTTCCACAGACCAGCGCCAAGGCCCTTTACCGTGACGTCGTCGACCAGAACGCGTGGCGCGGCAGCGGCGTGTTCGAGGTTGAACATCACATTGTTGTGGCAGATTTCCTTCAGCAGGTTCCCCGGCGGGTTGCGGTAGCTCCAGATATAGACCATGCCGCCTATTTCGACCGGACCGAGTTGGGGATGATCAAACGGCTCCCAATCTCGGTAACCATGCTCCCCAACATTCTCGACCACCCAGTCGAAGACGAGGCGTTGTGTTTCGGCGTCCCTTGGTCCGAGATTGTAGTAGCCCTCTTTCTTCACGCCGGCAGTACGTTCGAGATCCCACAGCTCGGTCGAAAAGCAGATGATGCCCATCTCCTCGTAGACCCAGTCCTTCAGGCTGCCGTGGCGGGCCTTGGATTTGTCGGGTGTGAAGTCTTCATAGGTCGAAATCGTCGGATAGCCTGTCAGCTTCTCGCCGACCGCTCCGAGCGCTTTGTAAAGCGCCAGGTCCGGCGCGCTCATCTCGGCGTCGACCTTCATCATTGAGGGCCGCAAGATAATTCCACCATGGGTGTGATAGGCGCACATGCCGGCGATGTTGGGGTGGTCGCGGATGAACCGGCCCATGCCCATCGCCTCCGGCTCCGAAAACGGATACTCACCCGCGCCATACTCCCGCGGAGACCAGTTGATCGGAAAGTTGCGGTTCATGTTCCCGTCTTGCTGCGGGTCGATTTGGATGTGGACGCCGTCGTAGTTCTCGATCACGCCCTCGGGATAGACCCGGTAATACTCGCCGCCTTCTTCGCCGGGCTCGCGTAGGACCAGAATGCGCGGCTCATCTGGGTCAGCCTTCCATTCGCCCTTGGGATCGGGTACCCGCATCTGGACGATATAGCCGTCATTGTTGATGTCCTGCGCAATCAGGCCATTCACACGATCCTCGCCCGGCAGGCAACGTCCATTGCCGCACCAGGGATAGTAGGGCGCGGTCAGCGCGTATTCGGCCCCGTCCGGATTGATGCGCGGCAGGATGTAGAACGCCTGGCTATCCACCAGGCGCGTCACGGTAGGGTCACTGCCGTAATTGGTCAGAATGTACCAGACTGCGTAAAGCGCCGTGGCACTGGTGGCGTGTTCCTCTGCATGGATCTGGGCGTCGATGTAATAGCCCGGCTTCTCATCCCCTGGCCCTGTGTCAGGGTTAGTGATCTCCACCGCCCAGACATCGCGCCCGCGAAAGCTCTTGGCGATCGACCGCAGCGTGCAGAGCTTGGGATAGGCCGCCGCCAGCGCCTGAAGATGCGCGGTCATCTCGTCGTAGGTGTAATAAGAGTCGAAGCCGATCTCGACCTTTGGCATTTGGGTATCCTTTCGAAGGGCTAGGCTGAGGCGGATGGCGGTTGGATCAGGCGGCCTCTTGCTCCGACATGGTCCAGGCGTTCAATCGTTGTCCGCTCAACGCCATGTCTCTCTGTGTCGCGACCTTGATGAAGGCAGGCGCGAGCCGTTCGGGGTCGATCCACTCCGCCTTCAATTCGGGTGGGTAGTTGCGTTGGGACATTGGCGTATGCATCGCCTTGCCCGGCCTGATCGTGCAGGAGACGATCCCGTGCGCCGCGCCCTCCAAGGCGAGGCACTTGGAAAAGCCTTCAAGCGCATGTTTGGCGGCGCAATAGGCGGTTTCGTCAACGAAGCCTTTGATCCCCGACTGCGAGGACACAAAGATCAAGGCGCCGCCGCCTCTCGCCTTCATCCCGGGCCAGACCGATTGAGTGAGTTGGAACGCAGCCTGAATGCCGACATCGAGCGTTGCGCGGAATGATGAAAGGCTTTCGGCCTCCATCGGCTTCGGCTTCAAGATCGCGGCGTTGTGGATCAGCGTATCGACCGGCCCGCTTATTTGGGTGATTGACACCTCGGTCGCCACCGCATCGGCAAGATCGACCGCGATCGTCTCGACCGTTCCGTCGATCGAGTTCGCGACGGCTGTTAGCCCTCGACCATCGATATCCATCAAAACTAGCCGGGCACCCTGTCGGCCGAAGACCCGCGCGATGCTGGCGCCGAGCCCCTGTGCGGCACCAGTGATCAGGACAGTCTGTTCAGACAGGTCCGGCATTAGTCGGTCGTCTCGAAATCGAGGTCTTGCCAGCGCCGGTCCTTGGTCGACTGGATGACCGCATCCAGCACCCTCTGATTGCGCAGACCGTCGACAAAGGTCGCCCCTCGCCTCAGCGGACGTTTCTCCGTAATGGCGCCGACCAGCTCTCGCAAAGCGCCCAGGACCGAGACGTTCCAAATGCCTTTGTTCAGCCGCTCGAGCCCGGCATTGGGGTCGTCGACGCTGATATCTTCAAAGCTCTGGCCGCTCTTGGCGAAATAGAGCTTCTCGTCGCTGTTCGACAGCGTCAGCGTGCCCTTTGAGCCGAAGATCTGGGTTTCGTTGCCCATGTTCGAAGCAGCAACCCCGCTCATGAAAACCTGCGCCAGGGCGCCGGACCGCATCTCCACCGTCAGGTAGGCAAGATCGTCAGAGGTCGCTGTCCAGGCCTCGCCGGTCGCCTTATCGATCCGGTCGGGCAGGATGGTCAGCGCCTGTCCGATGACGGCGGCGGGTTCGCCCAGCCACCAGCGCAGCATGTCGACCTGGTGGGAGCCGTTGGCGCCGAGCCGCCCACCGCCCATCGCGGCGTCGGACCACCAGTCGCCCTTGGGCCTGCTGGCCGGGTCGTTCCACGAGGCGCCGATATTGGAGATATTCACATGCCGGATCTCGCCCAGGTCCCCGCCATGGATGAGTTCGGCGATGCGCATCCGAGTCGGGTTGAAGCGCAACTCATGGTCGATCATATGCAGCCGGCCCGCCGCCTCGGCCGCCTGAAGCATCTGGCCGGCTTCGCCGGCGTCCATCGCGGTCGGCTTCTCGCAAAGAACGTGGGCGCCGCGCTCAAGGGCGGCCAATGTCATCGGCGCGTGCATCACCGTCGGTGTAGCGATGCAGACGAGGTCGAGCTCTTGGGAGGCCAGCATCGCCTGCCAATCGTCGGTGACATGGGCGATGCCATAGGGCTCTGCCGCTTTCCGAGCGCTTTCGAGCCGGCCGGAGGCGAGCGCGACGACCTCGGCGCCGTCGATATGGGTAAAGGCGGGCAGATAGGCGTCGCGGGCGAAACTGGCCCCGATGATGCCGACTTTCAGCATGAGATTTCCTTTCCTGCGGCGGCAAGGTCTTCGATTTCGGCAATCTCGACGGCTGCGCGGCGAGACGTGGCGAGGATGCAGGCCTGCAGCATGTAAAGGGACTGCAAATGATCACGTCCCGTACAGGCGGGTGGGGCCGTACCTCGGAAAATGGCCGTGAAGTTTTTCAAGAGCGCGGCGGCGTCCGTGATCCAGGGCTCGTGTGGCGGCAGGTCGACAGGCGTCAGGTCTTTTTGCATCCGCGGGGCATAACCCAGATCGCCGAACATGGCGCGCTGCTCGACGATGCCTCCGGTACAGTCGGTGCGCCAGTTGAAGTGCATCGGCTCGTGCCCGGCCTGCCAGGTGCCCTGATAGTTGACACTCATCCCGTTCTTGAAGGCAATCAGGGCGGAAACGTTCGTGTCGTCCCGGTACATGGTCCAAGGCGGGTTGAATGTATGGGCCTGGATGTGAAGCGGGTCGGTTTCGTAGACGAAGCGCAACAGATCGAAATGATGGATCGACTGCTCCCACAGCATCGGCTGATCCATCGTCAGCGGGTATGAATTCAGCCAACTCTGTGTGCCGTCGCGCCAGCGTTCGTAGGTGAAACGCGCAAAGCCTGGCGTGCCCACGACGCCCGATGTGAGCAAGCGCTTCTTCGCCACGGTCACCGCGAGATAGCGGAAGTTCAGCCCGACGATGAGATGAACGCCCGCGGCCTCAGCCATCTCGACGAAGCGATATGCAAGTCCGACATCGTCGGCGAGCGGCTTTTCGGCCAGGATCGGCAGGCCAGCGGCGCAGGCTGTTTCAATCTGGGCCTCGCGCCCGCCCGGCGGCGTTGCGAGGAGAATGGCATCGGCTGCAACGTTGACGACATCTTCGAGCGAGGCGCCCATCGGCAGGCCAGGGCGCGAAACCTCGGCGTCGGCGCGAGCGGCAGGGTCCGGGTCGCACACCGCCACGATGTCGACCTCCGGGTCCGCATCGATGACCTTTGCCCATGTCCGCGCGCGGGCGCCTAGCCCGACGAGGATGACGCGAAGCGGACTCATGACATGGCCTCGATTGGCATGAGTTGATCGAGGATCTGAGGGATCGGCGTCCAGTCGAGAGAGGCGAAAGGACCATCGGCGGCGTTTGTTCCCATGGGGGGGCGCGTGGCCTGCTCAGGCGGCGAGGTAATGCGGATTTCGGTCCCCGGTCGTCGTTCAGTGACAGCCTTTGCAAGATCGAGGTCCTGAAGCGATGGAGGTGTGCCCGTGTGAAGGACGGGGCGCGGACCGAACGGCGCCGCCATCAACGCCGCAATACCCTGGGCAAGGTCCGGCAGCCAGGACCATTCCCGCATCGCGTTGGGTGTTGGGAGCTTGATCAACCCTGCGCCGTCGGCCTCGTCGATCATGCGGCGCAGCCGCGACACTCTTGGCCTTGTGTCGCGGGGCGCCTCACGAGGCCCGCAGGTGTTGCCTAGCCGCAGACTCAAGGATTCAAAGCCAGGCTCGGCAGCGGCTGCGGTCACAATTTCACCGACGCGTTTGGCAACACAATAGGCGCACTCGGCGGTCGGTACGGTCGCTTCCGTGAATTTCCCGCCCGGCGCCGGGCCGTCTTCGGCGGCAAAGACACCCATCGAGCTTAGAAACAGAAACTTGGTCGCGCCGGCCGATCGCGCTGTATCGAGCGCTTGTGTGAGAGGGTCGAAATTGAGACGCAAATGTGCCGAGCGGCTGATGCCGAGTGCTTCCGGCGGTGTGGTCGTGGCCGCTCCATGGATCACTGCCGATAGGCGTCGACCAGCCAATGCAGTCAGAACCTCCGTCAGCGGCCCCGCAATCTGCTCGACGTCCTTGAGACGTGCGGCTGTCGGAGTATCAATGTTTCGATCAGTCGCGATGACGTGCTGGCCAGTCGTTGCCAGCGTCGCAGCAACCTCAGAGCAGATAAAACCGCCGGCACCCGTGATTAGGATCGGTAAATCACTCATAGGGAACGGCCGGCGGACTTGACATCGTGCATCGTCGAAGGGCGATGGCTTCGCGGCGTCACGAAATCAACGTCAAGGTCGGTATTGAATGAAACTCGTCATCCTGTTGGGGACCACCGCGCCACATCAGAACCACGAAATTGCCTGCCCTTTCCAGCACTGTTGCGCCCATATGCCAAACGCCTGGATGATAGATAACGCCTCTGGTCCCCGGCATTAGGAAGGCGATCGACTCTTCGGGCTTGGGCATTCCATTTGCGTCCGACGGCATCACAAGGGTGATGTACCCCTGAACGTCGAGCGGGAAGAAGCATTGCGATGCATAGGCATGCCGTTCCACTCCGCTCACTTGAAGCGGCAGGGTGCTTGGTTCAACCTTGTTGACGTGGAGGACGGGAGAGCTTGTGCCAGGCCGTTCTTGCAGGTTTTCGCTGAAGAATGCCCTCTTTCCGGCCATCTCCGGCGGTTCGACCAGCCGTCCAAATGGGGCGAACTCTGCGTTGTCGGGCGGGCGCAGGCGTATGATCATTCCGCTCACCGCTGGGCGGATGCCTTGGGGGTCGCAGGCAGGGACACGACTGGCGCGACGAGACCCTCTGGGCGGACATGGGCACGCCAATGGTCGGCAATCTCCGCCCTTCGGCAGACCCACACGCCGGGCACCCCTTTGATGTGATCGAGAAACCGGATCAAGGCGGCGGCGCGACCGGGATGGCCGATCACCCGCGAATGAAGACCTACTGACATCATCCTTGGCATGTCAGCGCTTTCGGCATGCAGAACGTTGAAAGTGTCGATCAAGAAATCGGAGAACTCGGATGCCGCAAAGACGTCGCCCGTGAGGAACTTCGCGTCATTCGTGACCATCGTGTATGGGATCACGAGGTGCTCGATTCCGTCGACCTCTGTCCAATACGGCAATTCGTCGTTGTAGGCGTCGCTGTCGTAATCGTAACCGCCATGGGCCAACAGCAAACGGCGCGTTTCCAGCGAGGCTGAGTAACGGCAATACCACCCGCGCGGCGGTCGACCGAGGCTTTTCGTCAGGCTCTTATGGGCGCGTGCAATGTGTTCGGCCTCGGTTGCGGGGTCGAGCCGATAATGCTCGATCCAGCGCCAGCCATGGGCGCAGACATCCCAGTCCGTCTCCGCAATTGCAGCAGCAATATGCGGCGCGCGTTCCAGCGCTTGCGCGCTCGCGAACACTGTCAAGGGCAGACCACGGTCGCGGAATAGTCGGTAAAGTCGCCAGAAGCCGACCCGGCTGCCATACTCATACATGCTCTCCACGGCCAAATCGCGATCGCCCTCCGGCACGCGAGAGGCGCGCACTTCGCTCAAGGCTGATTCCGAGCGGCCGTCACCGTCGTCGACCGAGTATTCCGCCCCTTCCTCGACATTCAGTACGAAGTTGACGGCCAGCCCGGCACCGCCCGGCCAGCGAATGTCGGGCGGGTGGGCGCCATAGCCAACCAGATTGCGTTTTGAGCTCATCTCGCGACTCTGGCGATGCAACGCCGATCAGTCACGCAACCCCTCCACTTTGTGGAAGAAGCAGCACCAGTCACCAACATTAACGTTCGGCAGCGCGCGCAGCCCGAAGAACATCCCGTCGGCGGGCGCCTGAAGAGCACCGACCTCATCGCCAAAAATGTTGACGATGGTGGCGATCGGGTCGCCCTTTTTCATCATCGTCAGGAACTTCACGCCAGGTTCGGGCAGGAAGATACCGGAGGCGGGGGCAAGCAGCGCCTCCTGGACGCCCTTGTAGCAGGGGTCCGGGTAGGTCGCCTGGCCGTCGAGCATGTCGTAGTGGTAGCAGATGTTGAGGATCGACTTCGCCAGTTCCTCACCGATCCATCGGAACCGCTCCGGCGAGGTTGCCGACCGGCCGCCAAGTTCGACGGTAATGCCTGTCTTTCCAGAGCCGTTCAGCGCGGCCATCGGGCTGCCGGTCTTGGAGAAGTTAGACATGATGCAGCCCCAGCCTTCGCCCATGGCCTTGGCCAGTTCCACGCTCTCCGGTCGCTCGTCCACGAAGATGGCCTTGTCGAGGAACGAATGCGCGCCGCCGGAATGAATCGAAATCTCAAAGTCGGCGACATCCTTCATTGCGTGCCAGTGGGTATCCGCCAGCCGGTCGGTGAAATACCCGTTGGGCTTACCCGGATAGACCCGGTTCATGTCGTAAGTAAAGGTGTCCAGCGGGTTGCCCCGTTCGGCGGCGGAGAACGCCAGCGGATTGAGGCATGGGACCATAACCACCGCGCCTCTGAGGGATGCTGGATCAATCTTTTTTTGGGCGAGCATGCAAGCGAGCGGTCCTTCGGGCTCGTCCCCATGGATCGCCGCATTCACCCAGAAGGTCGGGCCGGGGCCAGCACCGTTGATGACCACGACCGGGATCTCCACCTTGACACCGCCCGCCAATTCGCCGGCCGGGATACCGCCGCGCGCAACCTCGCCAGGCGCCGCCGTCGCTGTTCCAACGCTTAGAGTTTCACCATCTGTCGTGCTCATACCGCCTCCGCGTTGCTTTCTTCCCAGGCCTTCAACTCATCCGGCGTGTAGACCTGCATGAATTCGATCTCGATGCCGCCCGCGTCATTGTCGAGGAAGGCGACATAGCCTTCCGGGTGCGCGTGGCTGCCGTAAACGCCGCAGGCTTTGCAGATCCGCAGATCCGCGCCCTGCGCCTTGGCGTGGTCGAGCGCTTTGACGATGTCGTCGACCTCGTAGCAGATATGGTGCAACCCTTCGGCGCCGCGTTCGGCAATCCAGGACGCGAACCGCCCATTGGGATCGGTCGATTGGCAGAGCTGGTACTCGATCCCCCCAAGATAGAACAGAGCGACCTTGTTACCCGATTTGGCGAAATGGGTGATTTCGGTGTTGGCTGGCACGTGTAGGAATTTGGCGTAAGACGCCAGCGCCGCCTCGGCATCGCGCACGGCAAAGGCCATGTGTTTGATGCCTTTGACATTGGGGTTATCGGATTTCACGGTCATCGCTTTGGGTCTCCGTTCAACTGGCGAGCGTCGCTTGTTCAGCGCGGATGCGGTCGACGACGCCGGCCATGCGCCCCATCGCCTCGGTGATCCGGGGCACCGGCTGGGTCATCGACATGCGCACGAAGTCGTCGGTGTGATCGCCGTAGATCGTGCCGGGATACATCATCACCCTGCCATCGGCCAAAAGCCGCTCGCAAAAGGCGCCCGCGCCAATCCCTAAGCCCAGGCTCGCCACATCGGCATAGACATAAAAGCCGCCTTGGGGCTCGGCATAGGACATGCCGATCGAGTCCAGCCCCGCTAGGATGGCGCGACGCCGTTGGTCATAGACCTTGCGCATCTCTTCCACGCACTCTTCACCGCCCGTGGCCGCAGCGAGCGCGGCATGCTGGCTAACTGCCGCCGTTGAGATGGCAAAGGCATGGTTCACCTCAGACATCGGCTCGATGAGGGCACGCGGGCCGGCAAGGTAGCCGATGCGCCAGCCGGTCATCGCGTACGCCTTGGAAAACCCTGACAGCGTTATCGTGCGCTCCCGCATGCCGGGAAGAGGGCCAACCGGCTGAACCGTGTTGTTGCCGAAGGTGAGGCGCGAATAGATCTCGTCGGAGACGACGATCAGATCGTGTTCCCTGGCGAGTTCTGCGATTTTGCGCACCTCGTCAGGCGGCGTTACCGTTCCGGTCGGGTTGTTGGGATTGATCAGGACAAGCAGCTTCGACCGTTCCGAAATGAACGGTTCAACCAGTTCGGCGGTCAGGGTGAAATTGGTCTCCATGGTCATGGGGACCTTCCGCACCACGGCATCGGCCAG
>JBCCER010000111.1:0-14505 GCA_039030175.1 Pseudomonadota bacterium | reverse complement strand
TAGAATGCTGTCGGATGCTGTGCCGCGATCTGATACCAGCGCTGTGCTTCGGCCTGGTTACCTAGCGCGGCCTGTGACCGGCCGGCCCAGTAGGCGCCCCGCGACCGGCTTATCGGCGTATTCGTGCTCTCATAGAGAGTCTGAAAATGACCAAAGGCGCGGCCGGGATCGTTGAGAAAGCGCAGCGCGACCCACCCCGAAAGCCATTCGCCCTGAAGTCGAGGGAAACCCCCGGTTTGGCGGTGGTCGCTGGCCAGCCGATAGGCTGTCTGGTAGTCGCGTCGGTTGAAGGCCTCACGGGCCTGATAGTGCCGCTCTGTCCACCAACGGCGACCGTAGTCCGACCCGACCGGCTGGACCGAGAGCAGCTCAATGGCGCCGGCGTCCAGACCCGCGCGTCTGCGCCAACGGGTCCGCTCATAGGCTAGTCCTTCGTCGTTCTGCAAGCTGGCGGGCACCGCCTGAATGGCCGCGTCAACGCCCGACTGGCGTGCCTGCAGCAGAATGCGGGCATTCGCCAACGCCCGGCGCCCTGAATCCACCAGGGGAAGCATCTGCCGCGCTTCGTTGAGCCGTCCCGACCAGATCAGATTGTCGAGCCTACGCCAATGGTCGTCTTGAGATAGCGAGCCGCCGAAGCGGGCAACCATTCTGTCCTGCTGCGCACTGGTGATCGGGATATCCGTCCAACGCGTACGGAGATAGAGTGCGGCCTCATTGCCGCGGCCCGATGCCGACAGCGCGTCCGCATAAGCCATCAACGCATCGAAAGTCAGAGGCGGATAGCGCTGGTGCCAGGCAACCCGCTCGGCTGCTGACCAGTTCTCGGGCATGATCCGCTCGGCCTGTAGGCGAATGTCGGTCAGGCCAGGCCAGCCCGTGTGACCGTCCAAAAACTGAGTGATTTCCGACAGACTGGCATCACCGCCCCGGCGTTGCAGGTCAAGCCAGGTGATGACATCGACCAGCACAGGATTCGATGCTTGCGTCGACAGAGCTCTAGCAGCGGGCAGGGCGTTCAACTCCGCCGCCTCAAAAGCACCGCGATAAACCGCGAGATCGCCCAGCGACAACGGATTTTGCTGGGCCGAGGCGGGATTCGAAAAACTCAGGCAGACAAGGGCAATCAGCCACGTCGCTTGCTTGGCAAGCCGGGGCCGATTGTCTATGGTCACGGCCTTTTTTCTAGGACGCCACAAGGCAAACACCATGGCTAACGGTTCCATTCTGTTTAGCGGGTCGATACCTGCCCTGATCACGCCCTTTACCCAGGACGGATTGGACGAGAAAGCGTTTCAGGATTTTGTCGATTGGCAAATCCAGGAGGGCTCCAGCGCCGTCGTACCCGTAGGTACCACGGGCGAGTCGCCGACCTTGAGCCACGCCGAACACCAGCGCGTGGTCGAACTTGCGGTGGAGGTGGCCAAGGGAAGGGTCCCGGTAATCGCCGGCGCTGGCTCCAACGCGACGGCCGAGGCGGTTTCGCTGATTAAGCATGCTCAGGCGGCCGGCGCCGACGGCGCTCTGGTGGTTGTCCCTTACTACAACAAGCCGACCCAAGAGGGGTTGTATCAACACTATAAGACCGTTCACGACGCTACCGATTTGCCGATCCTTATCTACAACATTCCAGGCCGATGTGTGATCGATATGTCGGTCGAGACGATGGGTCGTCTCGCCGAATTGCCCAACATAGTCGGCGTAAAGGATGCGACAAACGATCTGGGACGGCCGCTGAGAACGAGGACCGAAATCGGTTCGGACTTTTGCCAGCTGTCGGGCGAGGATATCACCGCAACGGCGTTCTTTGCCCAAGGGGGCCATGGCTGTATATCGGTTACGGCAAACGTCGCCCCGAGGCTGTGCGCGGAGCAATACACGGCCTGGGAACGCGGGGATCTGGCGGAAATGGGCCGGATTCGTGACCGGTTGGCGATGCTTCACGGTGCTTTGTTCCTTGAGGCCAGCCCGGCACCGGTTAAGTACGCGGCCAGCCTTCTCGGCAAATCGTCCCCCGCGGTGCGCGCGCCGCTGGTCGAACCGACCACCGAAACCAAACAGGCGGTGCGGGCGGCGATGGAACATGCCGGGATCCTGAATTAGGCAGTTCGATGGCTACAAATTCGGGCTATGAGGGCGAAACGGTCGCCCGCAACAGGCGCGCGCGTCACGACTATTTTATCGATGACACGCTGGAGGCCGGGGTGATTCTGACCGGCAGCGAGGTCAAATCGCTGCGCGAAGGGCGGGCGAGCCTTAACGAATCATATGCCGGGCCAATGGAGGGCGAGCTTTACCTGTTCAACGCCCACATCCCGGAGTATCGGCCGGCGAATCAGTTCAATCACGCGCCGCGTCGTCCGCGCAAATTGCTGGTACGGCGCCGTCAGCTGAATGAATTGCTGGGTGCGTCCCAACGTCAAGGTGTGACCCTGGTCCCGCTGGCGATTTACTTTAACAGGCGTGGATTGGCGAAGGTCGCAATCGGCCTCGCCCGGGGTAAGAAGCAGCACGATAAGCGCGAAACGATCAAGCAGCGGGATTGGCAGCGCGAGCAGCGACGCCTCATGCGCGAGAAGGGATAAACCTAAAATAGGCTGGTTGCGCTCCCGCAGCCCTTCAAAATGCCCAAAAGTCCGTTACTAACGCCTCATTAACGCCTTGCTTCCTAGCGTCTACGCAGATTGCCGGACCTAGTCTCCAGGCCGGCCGTTGGATGATTTGATCGCTCATATTCTCATCGAGAGGACGCTATGACAGCCTCCGCGACATCCTTGGATCAGACTAAAATGGGCGCGGCCGCCGTTGGCGTTGCAATCGCCATGGCGCTGCGCGAGTCCGATCCGTCCTTGCCGAAGCGGGCCCATGAAAAGGCGGTTGAGCTACACCGCACCATGAGGTCGCGCGGCGAGGATCAAGCCGCCGATATTCTACTCTATTTCAGCCGAGCCTTACTGGACCCCTCCCTTGAAACGGGGGAAAGCCTCGACCGGGCCAGCTAGCGTCATTCCCTATCAAGCGACCGTGTCAAGATGCTGACGCACTTGGGCGAAGACGGCCCGAAACATGTCAGGCGTCAAACGTCCGGTGTTGGTGTTGTAGCGAGAGCAATGATAGCTGTCGGCCAATACCAGATCTGACGGCAAGCCGTGCATGGCCGCATGGGCAAACGGGTAGGCGGCCTGTCGTAGGCCGAGACTGGCGACCACCGATTTGTGGGCCACGCCGCCCAGTGCGACAATGGCCTTCAGATTTGTCATCGCCGCGATCTCACCAATCAAGTAGCGCCGGCAGGTGTTCACCTCGGCCGATGTCGGGGCGTTTTGCGGCGGGACGCAACGTACAGCGTTGGTGATCCGGCACCCGGTGAGCCGTAGGCCATCGAATGGCTCAGCCTGATACGAGCCTTCGGAAAACCCGAACTCGCTCAGGGTGGCGTACAGTAGATCTCCTGCATAATCGCCGGTAAAGGGGCGGCCCGTGCGGTTTGCGCCGCGCAAGCCGGGCGCCAACCCGACAATCAGGAGGGGCGGACCGCCGATGCCCGCATTGGCCTCCAGAAAGCTGGGTACGGGGGCATTGAAAAAGTCCGGATAGTCCGCCCGGTTGGCGTTGCGAAAGGACTCTAACCGCGGACAGAGGTCACAATTCGGGCCGGGCTGGTCAGTCGTTGCAAGCTGGGTCACGGCACCGGCGCTGGGAAAGGTCGCGCTAAAGTGAGTGGAGATCAGGCAGACCTCAGATGGGCCATTGCCTCCTCATACTCTTCCTCGTACTGATCGTCCGCGTCTTCTTCGGCTGTCCGAGCGGTATTGGGTCCGCCTTCCCGCTCAATATGGGGGGCAAGATCGTGCAACTCGATAAAGTTGTCGGCCAACCGGCGCAGATCGTCGGACACCATTGGGGGCTGGGCCTTAATCGTGCTTACGACGGTCACGCGAACGCCCTTGCGCTGCAGGGCCTCGACCAAACGCTTAAAGTCGCCGTCACCGGTAAACAGCAAGATGTGATCGACCTTGTCGGCAATCTCTAGCGCGTCGATCGCCAGATCGATGTCGATGGAGCCCTTAACCTTCCGGCGGCCTTGGCTATCGGTATATTCGCGGATCGGCTTGGTCACCATTGTGAAACCGTTATAGTCGAGCCAGTCGACCAACGGTCTCAGCGGCGAATACTCCTGATCTTCGAACATCGTGGTGTAATAGAACGCCCTAATAAGCCGCCCTTTCTTGGCGAACATTGACAACAGGCGTCTATAGTCAATGTCGAAATTCAATGCGCGTGCCGTTGCATAAAGGTTCGCGCCATCGATGAAGATCGCCAACCGTTCTTCTTTGTAAAATATCATTTCGGTAACCTTCCCACTCCCCCCTCATATTTGGACGGAGAACACCACGTTCAATTGAAAGCCGCCATGGATAGAATGAAATTTGTATTTCTCAACAGGCCAGCTAAAACAGCTTGAAGATTTACTATCCCTACTTCTGACTCTCAACGGAATCATAGACGACCATTGCATTATGATGCCTGTAATCCGCGGCAAATGAAAGCATCAGATCTGTAAAACAGATTCATAACCGATATGCCCGGGTGGCCTTGCATCAAGGGAGGCGGGCCCCTATATTCCGCGCCTCTCGAGATATTGACTTCATTTGGAGTGTAGCGGTCCATGGCGCGGGTTACTGTTGAAGATTGTGTTGAGCGGGTTCCCAACCGATTTGATTTGGTCATGTTTGCTGGCCAGCGTGCTCGCAATATCACCGCCGGTGAGGATCTGACCGTCGAGCGGGACAATGACAAGAACCCTGTCGTTGCGTTGCGTGAGATTGCGGACGAAACCGTCGACCTGGACGGCTTGAAGGAAAATCTGGTTCGCGGCCACCAGAAGTTCATCGGCATGGAAGATGAACCCGAAGAGGAGATCATCGAGTTCATGGCCGGGGAGGAAGAGGCCGCTGGTGTGGCCCAGGCCGACACCGAACTCGTCGCAGGCACCGATCAGGTCGCCGAGGCATCGGAAATGGCCGAAATGCCGAGTCAGACTGACGCGGCAGTCGGCGAAGGCGAAGAGCCTCAACCCGTTTGATCTTTTACATCCCTTCGGGCGCCTTACTTAGTAAGATGATGTAGGTGGCCCAGAGGCATGCCGGTTTTCTCCGGCCGCAAGGCCAGGGGAAGCGATGATCCGTCAGTACGAGCTTGTTGAGACCGTAAAACGCTACGATCCCTCGGCGGATGAGGATCTGCTCAACCGGGCCTATGTCTTTTCGATGAGGGCCCATGGCACGCAACGGCGTGCCTCTGGCGATGCCTATTTTCTACACCCCCTCGAAGTCGCCGGTATTTTGGCCGGCATGAAGCTGGATAGCGGCTCGATCGCCACCGGGCTGCTGCACGACACGGTCGAGGACACGGTTACGACGCTCGACGTGATCGAAAAGCAGTTTGGCGACGAAATCGCTGAACTGGTGGACGGGGTCACCAAGCTGTCGCAGTTGGAACTGCAGGATTCTGAATCCAAGCAGGCGGAGAACTTCCGCAAGCTGGTTTTGGCGATGTCCAAGGATCTGCGGGTCCTGTTGGTCAAACTGGCGGATCGGCTGCACAACATGCGCACTCTCAACGCCTTCAAGGACGAGACCAAGCGACGCCGTATCGCGCTCGAAACCTTGGACATCTATGCGCCCTTGGCCGAGCGAATCGGCATGGGCGAGATGAAGGACGAATTGGAAGATCTCGCGTTTGACCAGCTGCATCCGGAAGCAAGGGAAGGCATTGACGCAAGACTGACATTCTTGCGCAAGGAAGGCGGCGACCTGGTCGCGCAGATCATCGGCGAATTGAGCGACGTACTGCAGAGTGGGGGCATCAAGGCGGAGGTGTCGGGGCGGGAAAAACGCCCCTATTCGATTTGGCGCAAGATGCAGCGCAAGTCGATCGCCTTTGAACAGCTTTCCGACATCATGGCCTTCCGTATCAATGTCGAAACGGTGGCCGAATGCTATCAGGCGCTCGGTGAAATTCACGCGCATTACGCCTCGCTGCCCAATCGGTTCAAAGACTACATCTCGACGCCCAAGACCAACGGCTATCAGTCCCTGCACACAGGCGTCATTGGGCCTAGTCGTCAGCGTATCGAGATCCAGATCCGCACCCGTGATATGCATAGTGTTGCGGAACTTGGCGTTGCCGCTCACTGGTCGTACAAATCCGGTGAGCCGATCACCGATGGGCCGCAATATCGCTGGCTGCGAGAGCTGCTGGAGATCATGGAAAACGCGGCCAGACCAGATGAGTTCTTGGAGCACACCAAGCTGGAGCTGTTTCAGGACCAGGTCTTCTGCTTCACACCCAAAGGTAATCTGATCAACCTACCCCAGGGGGCGACCCCGATCGATTTCGCCTACGCCGTCCATTCGGAGGTTGGCGACAGGTGCGTTGGCGCAAAGGTCAATGGACGTTTGCTGCCGCTGCGCGTGGCGCTGTCGAATGGCGATCAGGTCGAAATCTTGACCTCCAAAACATCTACGCCGTCGCCGGAATGGGAACGCATCGCCGTAACCGGCAAGGCCCGCGCGCGCATCCGCCGTTTCGTCCGAATGCGCCAGCGCGACCAATACGCCGAGCTCGGCCGTGCGATGCTGCAAAAGCTCTTCCGCCAGGAAGGTTACGATTTGACCGAGAAGGCCATCGCCGGTGTCGCCAAGACCCTAAAGGTCAATGCGGCCGACGATGTCTATGCCAATGTCGGTTCGGGCATTACGACCGCCAGGGATGTCTTCAACCTGGTCTTTCCAGGCCATCGCAGCGAGCAGCAGAAGGACCAGGAAGAGCATCGCCGCGGCCAGGTAATTCCGCTGACCCGGGGCCAAACCCGCAAATCCGGTGACCCATCGATCCCGATCAAGGGTTTGATTCCGGGCATGGCGGTGCACTACGCCAAATGCTGCCACCCAATTCCGGGCGACCGGATCGTGGGTATCGTCACTACCGGGAAGGGCGTCACCATCCACACGATCGACTGCGAGACCTTGGAGAGCTTTTACGACCAACCTGAACGCTGGCTTGACGTCAGTTGGGACGATCGTGCCGCCGAAGACCATGTCGGCCGCATTCACGCGGTGATTGCCAATGAGCCGGGCAGCCTAGGCAATCTGACGACAGTGATCGGCAAAAACGGCGGCAACATCACCAACCTCAAAATCACCAACCGAAACACCGATTTTTTTGAGATGCTGATCGATATCGATGTCGCGGACGTAAAGCACTTGGCCAACATCATTGCCGCGTTGCGCGCGACGCGGGAGATCTCGCGGGTCGACCGGGCGCGCAGCGGCTGACGGCGGGTGATGAAGGCATGATCCTCGGCATCGGCAACGACATCATCGATATTCGCCGCATCGAACAAACGCTCGAGCGCTATGGCAACCGGTTTACCCATCGGGTGTTTACCGAATTGGAGCGGATGAAGTCCGACCGACGGCGCCTGCGGGCTGCCAGCTACGCCAAGCGCTTTGCGGCCAAGGAGGCGTGCTCGAAAGCCCTGGGCACTGGCCTGCGGCGCGGCGTGTTCTGGCGCGACATGGGGGTCGTCAATCTGCCCAGCGGACAACCGACCATGCGCCTCACCAATGGCGCGGCGCGCCGGCTTGACGAGATGGTACCGTCCGGCATGGAGCCGCGCATCCATTTGACCATCACGGATGATTTCCCGCAGGCACAGGCGGTTGTGATCATTTCCGCCGTTCCCGATGGACCGACAACTATAAGTGAACCTTGATTTCCATGGCCGCAGGGCCGATACACCCTCGCAACTGAAATTTAGCGGCACAACGCATGACTACTTCCGTAACCGCCAAAAGCAAATCCGGCGGTATCGTCGGCACGATCAAGACCATCGTGATTGCGGTCTTGATTGCCCTGGGCGTGCGCACGTTTCTTTACGAACCGTTCAACATTCCCACCGGCTCGATGGTGCCGACATTGTTGGTCGGCGACTATCTGTTTGTTTCTAAATACGCCTATGGCTACAGCTCGCAGACGCTGCTGTTCGGCTTTGATGCCTTCGAAGGCCGCATCTTGGCGAGTGAGCCGGAACGTGGTGACGTGATCGTTTTCCGGCTGCCGACCAACCCGTCTGAGCACTATATCAAGCGGTTGATCGGCTTGCCGGGCGACGAGATCCAGATGATCGAAGGTCGCCTATACATCAATGGGGAGATTGTCGAGCGTGAGCGGATTGAGGACTACGTCTATCAGGGCACGCGGTACCTGCAGTACACCGAAACGCTGCCGAACGGTGTTGAGCACAACATCATTGAGCGTTCGGATAGCGCCGGGCTCGACAACACACCTGTCTACGAGGTGCCCGAGGATCATTACTTCTTCATGGGCGACAACCGGGACGGCAGCCTCGACAGCCGGGTACCGGGTCGCAATGGCCAGCCGCCCCAGGTCGGCTATGTCCCGGGCGACAATTTGGTCGGGCGGGCAGAGATCATCTGGTTCAGCTTGGAGGACTCCAGTTTCTTTGAGATCTGGAATTGGCCGACATCGCTGCGCGTGAGCCGTTTGCTTGATGCCGTCAACTGATGTGGCCCGGTCAAAGGATGCGTCGTTCGATAGCGAGGCGCTGAGCACACAGATCGGCTACCGCTTTGACGACGCCACGCTTTTGCGCGAGGCGCTGACCCATCCGAGCGTGGATCCGTCGGATCGGGGGACCGCTCGTTTCGGGTACGAACGCCTCGAGTTCTTAGGAGACCGGGTCGTTGGGCTCGTCATCGCCCAGTGGCTCCTCGATCGATACCCAAGCGAGCATGAGGGCCAAATCGCCAAGCGCTTCGTCGCCATGGTGCGCAAGGAGGCTCTGGCTTGGGTTGCGGAAAACCTTGATCTCGGTGCCTTTTTGCTGATGTCAGAGGGCGAGGCGGAGGCCGGCGGCCGCGACAAGGACGCCATCTTGGCCGATGCCTGCGAGGCACTTATCGGCGCCATCTATCGCGATGGCGGGTTGGGGGCGGCCGAGACCTTTATTCGCGCCCAATGGCACGATTTGGTCGAACAGCACGCAGCACCGCCGCAGGACCCGAAGACCGCCTTGCAGGAATGGGCCCAGGCACGTGGTTTGCCGTTACCGCACTACGAGACCACGGGCCGAGAGGGACCTGACCATGCGCCGTCCTTCACCGTCGCTGCCAGCGTCAAGGGCTGGCCATCGGCTTCGGCCGAAGGGGCCAGCAAGCGAGAGGCGGCGAAGCTTGCGGCAAGGGCGTTGCTCACGAAGCTGACCACGGCAGGCCGATGAACAATCCATGCTCTGGATCCAACGCCCTGCGCTGCGGATTTATCGCCCTCGTCGGCGCCCCTAATGCCGGAAAATCGACGCTGATCAATCAGCTTGTCGGGCAAAAGGTCGCCATCGTGTCGCCAAAAGTGCAGACCACCCGGACCCGGGTTTTGGGGATCTTGTTGGAGGGGCAGAGCCAGCTTGTCTTCGTCGATACACCCGGCATTTTTGCGCCCAAGCGCCGACTGGATCGGTCTATGGTGTCGGCTGCCTGGGAAGGGGCCGACGAGGCCGATGTTATTGCCGTCCTAATTGATGCAACACGCCGCTCATTCGGCCCCGATGTCGAGTTGATCCTCGATCGACTGCGGCGCGATGAGCGGAAAGCGATCTTACTGCTGAACAAGGTCGATGCAGTCCAGCGCGAAAAGCTCCTGCGACAGACCCAGGAACTCAATGCAACGGACCTGTTCGACAAGATCTTTATGATCTCCGCCCTTACCGGAGACGGTGTCGAGGATTTCGTGCACCATCTGGCGGGCATCGTCCCGGAAGGGCCGTGGCTGTTCCCGGAAGATCAAGTCTCCGACATGCCGATGCGGCTGCTTGCGGCCGAAATCACCCGCGAGAAACTGTTTCAACGCCTGCATCAGGAACTACCCTACGCCATCGCGGTTGAAACCGAGGAATGGCAGACCCGGAAGGATGGAAGCGTCCAGATATCGCAGGTCGTTTATGTCGAGCGTGACGGCCAAAAAGGGATCGTGCTCGGTGCCGGGGGGCGGACGATTAAGGCGATCGGGACCGAGGCCCGTCTGGAACTGGCCGACATTTTGGAATGCAAAGTGCACCTGAACTTATTTGTGAAGGTTCGCCGCAACTGGACTGAAAATCCTGAACGTTTTCGCGATCTCGGCCTGAACTACAACAGCTAGAACGGACCAATCGGATATGGAATGGCGGGACGATGGGATTGTCTTGTCGGTTAAGCCTTATGGCGAGACCGGCACGATCGCCGTCCTGATCACCCGCGACCATGGCCGGCATGCCGGTCTCGTTCGTGGCCAGCGCATTCGCTCCCAACTGCAGCCGGGAACCCGCGTCGCCGCCCAATGGCGGGCCCGCCTGGCGGAACATTTGGGCACATACGCACTTGAGCCCACAGAGAGTACGGCGGCTCACGTGATCGATGATCCCTTGCGGCTTGCTGCCCTTGCGTCGGCCTGCGCCTTGGTAGACCAGGCGACGCCTGAGCGATCCGCCTATCCTAATATCTATGACGGGCTTTTTAGTCTGATGGAGATCCTCCCCGGCGATCATTGGGATGCCGCCTATGTGCAGTGGGAGATTGGCCTGCTAAGGGCGCTGGGCTTCGGGTTGGATTTGGAGCGTTGCGCTGCGACCGGATCGAACGACCACCTCGCCTACGTCAGCCCGCGCACCGGCCGGGCAGTCAGCCGTTCTGCCGCCGAGCCCTATGCCGACCGGCTGCTGGTGCTGCCGGGCTTTTTGATCGGGCAGGGGGAGGCCGACGCCGCCTCGGTTTCGCATGGTCTGAACCTGACCGGCCACTTCATCGAGCGCAATCTGTTCGGCCAGTCGCATTATCCCGTTCCGCCGGCGCGCCAGCGATATGTTGAACGCTATCGCCGACAGGCCACATCATCTGGTAGTTTGCAGCCATGACCGACTCGGCGACCATCCTTCCCGTCCCGCTCACCGACGCGCTGAGCGAGCGGTATCTGTCCTATGCGCTGTCGACCATCGTCTCGCGCTCTCTGCCTGACGTCCGGGATGGCTTGAAACCCGTCCATCGGCGGCTGCTCTATGCCATGCGCCTCTTGCGCTTGGCGCCGGAGCAAGCGCCCAAGAAATCGGCCCGCGTGGTCGGCGACGTAATCGGCAAATACCACCCCCATGGCGAGCAGGCGGTTTACGATGCGCTCGTACGCCTTGCCCAAGATTTTGCCCAGCGCTATCCGCTGATCGACGGCCAGGGCAATTTTGGGAACATCGACGGCGATAACGCCGCCGCCATGCGCTACACCGAGGCACGCCTGACCGAGGTCGCCGATGCGCTGCTTGTCGGCATCGACGAAGACGCGGTCGACTTCCGCGAGACCTATGATGGTGAAGACAGTGAACCGGTCGTGCTGCCGGCCAGTTTTCCGAATCTGCTTGCCAACGGCGCCCAGGGCATCGCCGTCGGCATGGCGACATCGATCCCGCCGCACAATGCAGGCGAACTGTGCAAGGCGCTGATCCACATGATCGATGCGCCGAACTGCGCGGATGCGACCCTCCTAAATTACGTCAAAGGGCCGGACTTTCCGACCGGTGGCATCCTGGTCGAAGGGGGCGACGCCATTGCTCAGGCCTATGCCACGGGGCGCGGCAGCTTTCGCGTTCGTGCGCGCTGGGAGAAGGAGGATCTGAAACAAGGCCAATATCAGATCGTCGTCACCGAGATCCCCTACCAGGTTCCCAAGGCGCGGCTGATTGAAAAGATTGCGGATCTGCTTAACGCTCGGAAACTGCCGCTTCTGGAAGATGTGAGGGACGAGTCGACCGACGATGTGCGGCTCGTCCTGGTCCCACGCAGTCGCAATGTGGATCCAGAGCAGTTGATGGAGCATCTCTTCCGGCAAACGGACTTGGAAAGTCGCATTTCTTTGAATCTGAACGTGCTGGACGCGGATCAGGTTCCCAAGGTGATGTCCCTCAAGCAGGCTCTGCGTGCCTTCTTGGACCATCGCCAAATCGTGCTGCTTCGACGCACAAGGCATCGCCTGACCAAAATCGATCAGCGGCTCGACGTGCTTGCCGGCTATTTGATCGCCTATCTAAATCTCGACGAAGTCATTCGCATTATTCGGTTTGAGGACGAGCCGAAGACCGAACTGATCAGCCGTTTCGATCTCACCGAGACCCAGGCGGATGCGATCTTGAACATGCGCCTGCGCGCGCTGCATAAGCTGCAAGAGATCGAAATTCGCCGCGAGCATGACGAACTCACCGCCGAGAAATCGGATCTGGAAGATCTGGTCAGCAGCGAAGATCGCCAATGGAGCGTTCTGCGATACGAGATTGGCGAGATCGACAAAGCCTTCGGCAGCAAGACGGAGTTGGGCCGTAGGCGCACCGAAATTGGCGAGCCACCGTCCGCTACTGTTATAGCCCTTGAAACCTTGGTCGAGCGTGAGCCGATCACCGTCTACCTATCCCAAAAGGGTTGGATACGGGCGGTAAAGGGGCATCAGGACCAGTCTGCCGAAGTCAAACACAAGGATGGCGATCGCGGTCGTTTTGTGATCCATGCGGAGACTACGGATAAGTTGCTGATCTTTGCCACGAACGGCCGATTTTACACGTTGGCTGCCGACAAGTTGCCGCGCGGTCGCGGCTTTGGCGAGCCCGTGCGTTTGATGATCGATTTGGGCAACGATGCCGACGTGGTCGACCTGCTGAGGTTCGACCAGGATGCAAAACTGCTGGTCGCGTCCAGTGACGGTAGGGGCTTCATTGTACCGCAGGCGGAAATTGCCGCGCAAACCCGCTCGGGCAAACAGGTTCTCAACGTTAAAGGTGCTGTCGAGGCCAAGACATGCGTCCCGGCGGTTGGCGACAAAGTCGCTGTGTTGGGCGAAAACCGTAAGCTGCTGGTCTTCGATCGTGACGACCTGCCGGAAATGACGCGTGGCAAGGGTGTGATCCTGCAGCGCTACAAGGATGGCGGCCTTGCAGACGCAAAGCTGTTCGATAAGGCGTCTGGTCTAAGTTGGGGCCGTCGCACATTGACGGAGGCCGACTTGATGCCCTATCTCGGCAAGCGTTCTGGTGCCGGCCGGCTGGCGGCCAAGGGGCTGCCCAAGGCAAACCGGTTCGGCTGAATCTTGATTTGAGAGCGGCAGACGATAATCTGACCGCCACTTCGCAAACATGAGGGAACTGTAATGTCAGTTTATCAGGGTACGCTGGTTGATCGGGCATGGCCGACTGCGGGAACAGCTGCGGACGCGGTTCGCGCCGTGGCGCTGATTATCTTCGGCAGCTTGCTGATGACTGTCGGCGCGAAGATCGAGGTGCCGTTCTTTCCTGTGCCCATGACCATGCAGACCTTTGCCCTGGTCCTGTTGATCGGATGCTATGGCGGACGTCTAGCCGCCGCCTCGGTCGGTCTTTACCTGGTGCAAGGGCTCGCGGGTATGCCGGTCTTTGCTGCGCCTGTTGCCGCCGGGCTTGTCTACTTCCAGGGCCCCACGGGTGGATATCTTATAGGCTTCCTTGTGGCTGCTGCGGTTGGTGGCTGGTTGGTTGATCGCTCGAAGGGGGCTGGGGTTATCCGCATGGCGGCGATTCTGACCTTGTCCATTGCGATCGTGTTCGTTTGCGGTCTGGCCTGGCTGTCGACCCTTGTCGGCTTCTCAAACGCGATCCAGTTCGGTTTTGTCCCGTTCGTTCTAGGCGATATCGTCAAGATCGCTTTGGCCACAGCTGTAATCGCTGGCGCTTCGCAGATGGTCAAACCGTCCTGAACCACCAGACGCCGTTTGGGAGACGCCGGCAGCTTTCGACAAGACCGGCGCACCCAACGCGGCTCAGATACTTAACTGCCTTGTGCTTTGGCCGGCGCCCTGCATTAAGACTGCACCGCCGGCCTGTTTTTTGAAAAACCGGTACGACCCATAGGAACCATCGATGGCCGACGAGACAACGGGCAACTCCTACGACGACGTTCCCTATTACAGCTACGCCTATCCCCAGACTCATCCCGATAGGCTGAATGTCATTGCGCGTCTGTTCGGCATGACACCTGCACCGGTGGAAAACTGCCGTGTTTTAGAGCTGGGATGCGCCAGTGGCGGCAATTTGCTGCCGATGGCTGAGGCTCTGCCCGGCTCTACATTCGTCGGCATCGACCGATCGAGCCGGCAGATCGATGACGGGCTCAAGGTCCTAAAGGAAAGCGGCCTCAGCAACATCGAACTTCAGCCTTGCGACATTTTGGACTTCCCCGAGGATACCGAACCGTTCGACTACATCCTGGTCCATGGCATCTATTCCTGGGTGCCGGGGCCGGTGCAGAAGAAGATCCTGGACATCTGCAAGCGCCATCTGACGCCGCAGGGCGTGGCATATGTCAGCTACAACATTTATCCCGGTTGGCACATGCGCGGCATGCTGCGCGACATGATGGTCTACCATTCCGGCAATAT
>JBCCER010000110.1:0-14632 GCA_039030175.1 Pseudomonadota bacterium | reverse complement strand
GATATCCGCCCCCTGGTCCGGCTTAACGTCTCGGTCGTCTGCGGCGACGGAGACCGGATGGAGGCCGGTAGCTATGGTGCCGGCGGACGCACCAGCTTCGACGCCTATCTAGACCCTGCACAATGGCACTACGCCGTTGACGAGGCACTGCGACAGGCACTGATTAAGCTGGACGCCGTCGAAGCCCCCGCGGGCGAGGCGACGGTCGTACTAGGCTCTGGTTGGCCCGGTATCTTGTTGCACGAGGCGATTGGCCATGGGTTGGAGGGCGACTTCAATCGCAAGAAGACTTCCGCCTTCAGCGGCCTGATGGGTGAGCGAATCGCTGCCCCAGGCGTCACCGTGATCGATGACGGCACGATGACCGACCGGCGCGGCAGCCTGACGATCGATGATGAAGGAACGCCCACCCAGTCGACCACGTTGATCGAGGACGGCATCCTGGTTGGTTACATGCAAGACCGGCTGAACGCACGGCTGATGGGGGTGGCCCCTACCGGAAACGGCCGCCGCGAGAGCTTTGCCCACCACCCGATGCCGCGCATGACCAATACGATCATGGCGAGCGGCGACAAGGACCCGGGCGAGATTCTAGCCAGCGTAAAGAAGGGGCTTTACGCCGTGAATTTCGGCGGCGGCCAGGTGGACATCACCAACGGCAAATTCGTCTTTTCAGCCTCCGAAGCCTATTTGATCGAGGACGGCAAGATAGGTGCCCCGGTCAAAGGCGCCACCCTGATCGGCAACGGGCCAGATGCCCTGACGAAGGTAGCCATGATCGGAAATGACATGGCATTGGACCCGGGCATTGGTACCTGCGGTAAAGATGGGCAAGGTGTGCCGGTCGGTGTCGGCCAGCCAACCTTACGGATCGACGGCCTAACTGTGGGCGGCACCGCCGCCTAACTGTCGTGGTTGCCGCCGCGCCTGTTCGAATAGCGCGCCAGCAAGAAGCCCGCTATCAGACCCAGTACTAGGGCAATCAGGGCAGACCACCCGAGCGCGGTGGGGAGTGCGTCCATCACGCCGCCCGGCCTGACGACCGGTGAAGCGGTGAGAAACGCAAACGTGCCTAACGCCAAAGCCGCACCGAACACTGAGCCGGTCCAGCGGCGCACCCACGCCCAGTTGGTCTTTTCGAACATCGAACGCTGCGGCGCGCTAATAGGCGTAATGTTCAAAGATGGGTAGGACTGATCCGTCCCACTCATCGCGATACCGGCGCAGCAATTCTTGGGCTTGGGTTTCGCCCGTATCCAGAACCGTCTTAAGCGAGTTCAAAAAATGGGCCTCGGTCTCGCCGAAGCCGTCCCGATGGTCGCGAGAAACCAGGCCCGCCTCAGCGATTTCAAGCAGTTGCGCCGCCAGGTCGCCGACTGTGCCGGTTCCAAGCGGTGTCTGAAGGCCGTGCTTGGGCACTTCGGCGCGAAGCGTCGCTCTTTCCTCCGCGCTCCACCCCTTCACCAAATCCCAAGCAGCGTCTAGTGCGGTGGTGTCGTAGAGAAGGCCGACCCAAAATGCCGGCAAGGCGCAAATACGGCGCCAAGGCCCGCCATCAGCGCCACGCATTTCGAGGTAGCGTTTGAGCCGAACCTCCGGGAAAACCACCGTCGCATGGTCGGCCCAGTCCGCCATCGTGGGAGCCTCGCCCGGCAAGGCCGGCAAGGTGCCGTTCATGAAATCCCGAAAGCCTTGGCCGGACGCATCGACATAACCGTCTCGGTAGACAAAATACATCGGCACATCGAGCAGATAGTCGACATATTGTTCGAAACCGAAACCCTCATCAAAAACGAATGGGAGGTCACCGGTTCGATCGGGGTCGGTATCGGTCCAGATGTGGCTGCGATAGCTTTGGAAGCCGTTAGGCTGGCCTTCCGTGAAAGGCGAGTTGGCGAAGAGTGCGGTTGCCACCGGCTGCAAAGCAAGCGACACGCGGAACTTCTTCACCATGTCGGCTTCGCTGTCGAAGTCCAAATTGGTCTGGATGGTACAAGTACGCAACATCATGTCGAGGCCCAGGCTACCGCGCTTGGGCATGTAGGATGACATGATGCCGTAGCGTCCCTTGGGCATCCATGGCACCTCCTCGCGGCGCCAGAACGGATGGAAACCCAGCCCGATCATGCCCAGGCCAAGCTCAACATTGATTTCCTTCACCTGACGAAGGTGTTCGTGAACCTCGTCGCAGGTTTGGTGGATGGTGGTGAGCGCGGCGCCGGAAAGTTCGATTTGGCCGCCTGGTTCCAAAGACACCGACGCGCCGGTGTCGTCGACAAGGCCAATCGTCGTTTGTCCTTCACGTACCGGCCGCCAGCCGAAACTCTGAAGGCGTTCGAGCAGGGAACCGACGCCGTCTGGCTCCTCGTAAGTTACCGGCGAAAGATTTTTCAGGTGATAGATGAATTTCTCATGCTCGGTCCCGATGCGCCAATCCGATCTTGGCTTGATGCCCTGCTCCAGCCATTCGACCAGTTGGCGTTTTTCGGTGATCGGTGGGGCGGCACTCGTTTCAGGACCGGACATTGTCGAGATTTCCTTGAGGATCAACTGTCGCGCCATCCGTGGCGATGGCGGTGCTGAGATCGGCCCGATTAAGGGCGAAGTGGCGGCCTTTCTTCGCTATCGCCACTTACGGATTGCCAGATCGCCAAAGCGGCGATCGCCGCTGTTTCCGCACGCAAAACGCGCGGTCCCAGGCCGGCGGCGTGAACAAAAGGAAGTTTGGCGATGGCGTCAAGTTCCGACTTTGCAAAGCCGCCCTCCGGTCCTGTCATAAGGCAGACCGGTTGCTGGTGGAATTCTCGCGCTAGATCGAGAAGCGGCGTGACGGGGCCAGCTTCGGCGCAGGCGATCACGATCCGGTCCTTGGACAAGGCCTTCAACCGGGCGGTTATCGGCTTGGGATCATCGATCTCAGGGATGCTAAGGCGTTCGCATTGCTCAGCAGCAGCAATCGCCCGTGCCCGCATCCGGGCCATGTTGACCCGCCCGACATCGGTATGGGCGGTGGTGGTCGGCAAAAGGCGATCGACCCCAAGCTCCACGGACTTCTCAATCAAAATATCGAGAGCATCCTTCTTCAGCGGCGCAAAGAGCAGCCACACCGATGGGCCGTTCGGCACAGGCTGCCTGATCTGCTTCCTCGGGATCGCTTCAGCACCCTTTTTGGAAAGCCGGGAAAGCTTGCAAAGCCATTCGCCGCACTCAGCGTTGAACAAGCGAACGCAATCGCCAACGCCGAGCCGCAGCACCGACCGCAGACGGTGAGCAACGGCCTCGCCGAGTTGCACTGGCCGCTCAATTCCCAGTCGGTGGTCGCAATAGAGGCGGGTTCTCGGGATCTCAAGGACCATCGGGGGCTCGTCGCAGACGCCGCGGCAGCGGCAATTCGACCTATTCCTGCGCTCTTGGCCGAACTGTTGCAATGGCGTAAAGCAAGCCGATGGCCCGTCCATTTACCGACATCCGCATCGGCGGCTGGATTGACCGGCAAATGCCGGCGGCTTGCCGTCCCTACGGCCGCCTGATGCGTTTGGACAGGCCAATCGGCACATGGCTGTTGCTACTACCCTGCTGGTGGGGCCTGGCGCTTGCTGAGCGACCCGGCGGCATCGCCTGGTCTGACCTCTGGTTGGCGCTTCTGTTTGCGATCGGCGCCTTGGTGATGAGAGGGGCCGGCTGTACGATCAACGACATCATCGATGTCGATTTCGACGCGCAAGTCGAGCGAACGCGGGTGCGGCCCCTGCCCTCAGGCGAAGTCAGCCGTCGCCAGGCTCTGGTGTTTCTCGCAGCGCAGCTACTTGTTGGACTGATCATCCTACTTCAGTTCAACGCCACCACGATTTGGCTTGGCATCGCCTCGTTGGCCCTCGTGATCCCCTACCCGCTCATGAAGCGCATCACCTACTGGCCGCAACTTTGGCTCGGACTGACCTTCAATTGGGGCGCCCTAATGGGTTGGGCGGCTGTGACCGGCTCGATTTTCGGGCCGAACGATTGGCCCGCTTGGCTGATTTACGCCGCCGGCATCCTGTGGACCCTGGGCTATGACACGATCTATGCCCATCAGGATAAGGAAGACGACGCGCTGGTTGGCGTCAAATCGACGGCCCTGCTATTGGGTCCGGAAAGCCGGCGATGGATCGCAGGATTTTACGCCGCGACCATTGCGCTGCTGGTCGCCGCAACCGAGACCCAAGGGCTTCATTTCATTGCCTATCTGGGTCTCGGCCTCGCGGCGCTTCAGCTTGGCTGGCAGGTTGTCGCTTGGCGCATTGACGAACCGGCCGACAGCCTCGCCAAGTTTCAATCGAATACTCTATTCGGCTTGCTGGTTGCGGCTGCGCTTCTCGCTGGCCAGGCCGCGATCTAAGCGGTTCACCAGACTAACTCTCTGGCGTCTGCGCCGGTGTCATGAGGGCAACAACGCCGCCGGCAGGGTCCTGAATCCAGCAGAACCGCCCTACATTTGGCACATCCATCATCGGCACGATGATGTTGCCGCCTGCGCCTTCAACCTTGGCCGCAGCCGCGTCCACATCCGCGACGTGGATGTAAGATACCCAAGCGGTCGGCTGGTTGGGATCCTGGGTCGGCATCATGCCGGCGACCTGATCGTCACCGGATTTGACGATCGTATAGGTGCCCGTACCCATATCGACTTCTTCAAAAGTCCAGCCCGCGACCTCGCCAAAAAATTTCTTGCTGGCGTCGAGGTCCTTGCTGCTCAACTCGTTCCACATAAAGCTACCCGGTCCCGGCATGACGTCCTCCAGTGTGAGAGAGTGGCACTACACGGACTATATTCCTCAAACGTCATTTCATGGCAATCCACCCGGACAGGACGCAATCAACTGGCCATGGTTTGAGTCTGATAAGTCATTGCCGCAGAGAGAGTTACGCGCCGACCCGCTGCGATCACACCTTCGTGAGGCCAGGTCGATCAGCGATACTGGCCCAGCAGCGCCAGACACCCGGCAGGTAAAGGCGGCGGTGGAGGGCGCGGACCTGCCGGGGGCGGTGGTGGGCGGTTCGGGTCAGGGAACCAGGACTGAAGCTCTGCCCCGCAGCCGTCTCCCGCCGGTGGTGGCGACTGCAGTCGACATTGGGGATTGTTGGCTGGACAATTGATGCGGACATGCATGTGGCTGTCATGGCCGTACCAAGGCCGAACAGTTTGTAGGAACGACCGGTCGGGCCAGTCGATTTCGCACATGGCTTGCTTGATCGCGGGATGAACAAAAATCCTGCCGACGCGCGGGTCGCTGGCGGCCAATCGGATCAACTCGGCCTGGCGTAGGGTGAAATCATCCGTCACCCGCCAATCGTTCGTGCTGGTGTCGACCATGGTGATGGCCCCCAACTGCTCGCGCGCGTTGGCGGACAGTCGCGGCAAATCCAGTCGCAGCCAAATGTCGGCGTCCAACCCAAGCTCGTGGCTGGCATGGCCGGTGATCGGCCCGCCCATCGGCTGGTTCATGTCCGCGACGAGGGCGACACCCAGTCCTTCGCGCGCCACGGATTGGCCAAGGTCCTCCAGAAAATCGATCAGCGCCGGATGGCCCCAATTGCGGTTTCGGCTTATTCGAATGACCTGATAGCCCGCCCCATCGATTGGCAACATTTCGCCGCCGGTGAAGCAGCCATTGGTGTAGGTTCCAATCGATTGCGCTGGTCCCGGCGCGGGAGTTGGAATGTCCGCGAATTCGACTTGCTGCGCCATCGACGGCGATGCGAGCAACATCCACAGTGCCCCAAGCAATCCGAGTCCGATCCTAGTCATCGGGCTTTACCTCTTCCATGACAGCGAATCGCTTTCCAAGACCCCAGCAATTGCAATCTTAGGGGCTCGGAATTCACCAGGCAATTGAGGGGCAGGTCAAGTTTCAGGCATCAAATTCCGTCTGCGAAGCTTGCGTCGCGGCCTGGCTTCATGTCCCATGCGGCGGCTTCGGTGGCGCACTTCGATGTGGTTGCCAGTCGTTTGACTTCGGAGGATTAGATGGCTCGCCGCGTACCCTTTGGATTTCCGCACTTCGCCATCCGCTGGATCGCTGCGGTGGTCCTTGTGCTGCTGACCTTCAACCCACTCGGCTGGTCCTACTACAACTGGGTAGTGGACAATCAGGAAGGCAGCGTTCCGCTGAAGATCGTCGCTGGGGTTTTGCTGTTTATTGGCTATGTCATCTTCGTGCGGGCGACCTGGCGCTCGATTAAGATTTGGGGCGTTATTCTGGTTATCGCCCTGATCGCAGCCGTAGTTTGGTTGATCGTTGATCTAGGGATGCTGGACATAGGCAACACGAGCACAATCAGCTGGGTGATCCTGATCGCTTTGGCGACACTTATGGCAATCGGCATCTCATGGTCGCATATAAGGCGTCGGCTGACAGGCCAATACGATACGGACGATATCGATCCGTAGCGACCAAACACGACTGATCCGCGACACCGAAGGCTCATCAATGCCCCAAGATATTGACGTCGACCTTGCGCAACTCACTGACCTGATCGGCCAGGCCAAGCGCGCAGGCGCGGACGCCGCAGACGCCATTATGGTCGACAGCAGTTCACTCTCGGCCATCCTGCGAATGGGGGAAACCGAGCGGGTCGAGCGGTCGGAGTCGGCCGATCTGGGCTTGCGGGTCTTTGTAGGAAACCGGTCTGCCATCGTCTCGTCAGCGGACCGCAAGAAGCCAGCCTTGGAGGCGATGGTCGAGCGGGCGGTTGCCATGGCGCGCCAGGTGCCAGAGGACCCCTATAGCGGACTGGCGGATGCAGGTGATGTAGTAACCGAAATACCCGCCATAGACCTTGCGGACAGCAAAGAACCTTCGGCAGAAACGCTGATCGAGCGAGCGCGCACTGCCGAGCAGGCAGCTCTAGCAGTTCAAGGCGTGACGAACTCCGAGGCAGCTGACGCCAGCTGGGGGCAAACCAGAGTTTGGCTGGCGGCGTCGAACGGCTTCACTGGGCACTATGTTCGAACGGGTTCCAGCACTGTCGCGTCGGTAGTCGCCGGCGAAGGCACCAGCATGGAAACCGACTACGACTTCTCCAGCGCGGTTTTTGCCGAGGACTTGGAGGATGCTGACGAGATCGGTAAGCGGGCGGGCGCAAAGGCCGTTTCACGGCTGAATGCCCGTAAGGTCGAAACAGCCCGCGTGCCGGTCGTTTTCGACCCTCGGGTTGCTAATTCGCTGCTGCGTCACTTGGCCGGGGCGATTTCAGGACCAGCCATCGCGAGGGGTACGAGCTTTCTGAAAGACCGGATGGACGAACAGATATTTGCGGACGGAATCTCGGTCATCGATGACCCTCACCGTCCGCGTGGATTGCGTTCCAAGCCCTTTGACGCAGAAGGGCTCGCCAACAGCCGTCGAGCCTTCATCGAAAACGGCCGGCTGACGAGTTGGGTGATGGACCTCGCGTCGTCACGTCAACTGGGGTTGCGTTCGACCGGGAACGCATCGCGCGGCACGTCCGGACCGCCTGGCCCCTCAGTGACAAACTTCTATCTTGAGCCCGGTAATTCTGATCCCAAGGATCTAATCGGGGCAATTGGTAACGGATTCTACGTAACTCAAATGATGGGCCAGGGCATCAACATGGTGACCGGCGACTACAGCCGAGGCGCTAGCGGGTTTTGGATCGAAAAGGGCGAAATCGCTTATCCGGTCAACGAGGTTACCGTCGCCGGCAATCTGGCAGACATGTTCGAGCGGCTAACCCCGGCCAACGACCTTTCATTCCACTATGGCGTCGACGCGCCGACGGTGCGCGTGGATGGCATGACGGTGGCGGGAAAGTAGCAGCGACCTCACGGAACGATCACCGGCAGCGGAGTCGGCATCACAGACAGATCCACCGGCAAATGCGCGATGATGTCGCCGTCGGCTTGCACGGGCTCTAGCTCCGGCCCCTCAATTCTGGCCGAGCGCGCGGTGATGATGCGAACGCCGCTGAGCTGGTGTGCGCGGCCCGTAACGAGACCAACCAGGGCCCGAAGCGCGGCCCAGCGCCCGCGTCCCAAAAAGACGCAGAGTTCCAGGGATGGATCGCGCAGATCAGCCTTAGGAGCCAGAACAAATCTGCCCCCATAATAGTGGCCCTTAGCGCCGATCACCGCGCTTGCGGTGAGTTCCTCATCGCCTACTGTCACCCGATATGGGCCCGGTAAGGGTCGCAGCCATTGTCTTGCCGTTTGCCAGACATAGGCCCCTTTCCCTATTGCCCGCTTCAGGCCCAATGGCAGGTCTGCCACCACCTTTGCGTCGAAGCCGACGCCTGCCATCATCGCGAAGGCATGTCCGTTGGCGTTGCCGAGATGGATATGACTCAACCGGCCTTGCTTAATTGTGGCTGCTGCGGCCGGCATCGCGACCGGCAACCCCAGCTCATTCGCCAGAACATTTGCAGTGCCCAACGGCAAGATGCCGAGGGGAAGAGGCCCACCGGGCCGCGCGATCAGCCCGCTGATCACTTCGTTGATCGTTCCATCACCACCGGCTGCTACCACTGCATCGACATTCATGGCCGCACTGGCAATTCGGGTCGCATCACCCTTGGCCGCCGTTTCGCTGACGTCGACTTCCTCAATTGTCGCGCGCAGACGATCGAGACCATCGCGAAAGCGCCGCGACCGTCTCTGTCCAGCGGTGGGGTTGCGAATCACCAGCAAACGAAACAGATCCAACGGCGTCGAATTCTCAGTCATTCCAGTCAAATATGAAGAATTTTTGTCAATAATATTATCGTCTGGCTGCAAGCCCATTTCAATTACTTGAAATTTCCCTCGAATCATTCAAGACCTTGCGTAAGTTGTTGTGGAGAAAAACGCAACGACTTACTCAGCCATCAGAAACTGGCTGCTTGCGGAATGCTCGATGTCCACCGAGACGGCGGAACGGCACTATCGGACGATTTTCATCTCCGACATCCATCTCGGCACCAAAGCCTGTCAGGCTGACCTGCTACTCGATTTTCTCAAACGGACAAGTTGCGATCGCCTCTACCTGGTGGGCGACATCGTCGATGGCTGGCGCCTGAAGCGCAGCTGGCATTGGCCCCAATCGCACAATGACGTGGTACAAAAACTGTTGAGAAAGGGCCGCAAAGGCGCCGAGATCACTTACATTCCGGGCAATCATGATGAATTCGCCCGGTTCTTTCTTGGCAACGAGTTCGGTGCCGTAAGGCTGGTCGACGACGCGGTGCATGAAACCGCTGACGGCAGGCGGTTCCTCGTCATCCACGGCGACCAATTTGACGTCGTCGTGCGTCATGCGAAATGGCTCGCCCATCTCGGCGACAAAATCTATGTCCTGCTGTTGGCGCTAAACACCTGGGTAAACGCTCTGCGTCGGCGCCTCGGATTTTCCTATTGGTCCCTGTCCGCCTATCTGAAGCGGACGACGAAGCGCGCTGTCGACTTCATCGGCCGCTTCGAAGGGGCGCTCATCGACGAGGCTAAACGGCGTGGGCTTGACGGCGTCATTTGCGGCCACATCCACACTGCGGAACTCAAGCAGATCGGCGGCCTGACCTATTGCAACGACGGGGATTGGGTCGAGAGCTGCACCGCTCTGGTTGAGCACAAGGACGGACAACTCGAGGTTTTGCGCTGGGGGAGCGACGCGAAAACCGTCTTGAACGATGCCGGTCAGCTTGGCACCGCGCCAGAGCGGGCAGCGGCCTGACGCCAGGGAGTTAAACCCCAATGCGCCTTCTCATCGTCAGCGACGCCTGGTTTCCTCAGGTCAACGGCGTGGTCCGCACTTTGGACACCACGTCCAAACAGTTACGGGCGCAGGGCCACGAGGTGGAGATTATCGGGCCCGATCGTTTTCGAACGATGGCGATGCCGACCTACAAGGAAATCGAACTCGCCCTCAAACCGAAACGCCGGCTGAAACACCTGTCCAAAGAGTTCGCCCCCGATGCCGTTCATATCGCCACCGAGGGCCCTCTAGGCTGGGCGATGCGGTCCATCTGTCTGAAACGCAAATGGCCGTTCACCACCAGCTTTCATACCCAGTTCCCGGAGTATCTTTGGCTGCGCACGCGCGCGCCGCTGACATGGACCTATGCGCTAATGCGGCGGTTCCACGATCCAGCGGTGCGGACGATGGTCGCCACGCCCACGCTTGAAAAGCGGCTGACCGATCGTGGATTCAGTAAGCTTGTCCGCTGGAGCCGGGGCGTCGACACATCGCTTTTTCATCCCCGCGAAAAAGGATTTTTGGATCTGCCCCGTCCCGTCTCAATGTTTGTTGGCCGGGTAGCGGTGGAGAAGAATCTCGACGCCTTCCTGCGGCTTGATCTACCGGGCAGCAAGGTGGTGGTGGGCGGCGGGCCTCAGCTGGATGGCTTTGTAAGACGCTATCCTGAGGTCCGCTTCGTCGGCCCAAAGGAAGGCGAGGAGCTAGCTCAGTACTTCGCTGCGGCGGACGTTTTCGTTTTTCCTTCGCGCACTGACACGTTTGGCTTGGTCATGCTAGAGGCTCTAGCCAGCGGAGTGCCGGTGGCGGCCTATCCCGTGCAAGGCCCGCTGGACGTTATCGATGGCAATGGTGTGGGCTGTCTTGACGAGGATCTGGCCCGTGCCGTCGAAGGTGCCCTTAAGCTACCGCCAGAGGTCTGCCGCGAATACGCGCTTTCCAGAAGTTGGCCAAACGCAACACGGCAGTTCTTCGACAACCTCGCACCGTTCGGCTGAACCGTTAGGCGATCAGCGTCGATCCGGGATGGACGCGGTCCGGACGCGCCGCTAAACCGGCGTGATGATCAGAACCCTCTATCGCGGCGTAACCACAATGGCAGGACCGCTGGTCCCGCTGCTGCTGAAGCGACGCACGGAGCGCGGCAAGGAAGACCCGGCCCGCCGAGGCGAGCGGTTGGGCATCGCCGGTCGACCCCGCCCTGACGGCAGCCTGGTCTGGATTCACGGTGCGAGTGTCGGGGAATCACTATCGGTTCTATCGTTGATCGACCGCCTTTTGGCGACGGAACAAGACTTATCGGTGCTGCTGACCACACATACGGTGTCGGCCGCACAGTTGCTCGAATCCCGCCTTCCGCCTCGCGCCTTCCACCAGTATGTGCCGCTTGATCGCATGGCCTATGTCGACCGCTTCCTCGGCCACTGGCAGCCTGACCTGGCGATTTGGCTGGAATCAGAGCTGTGGCCAAATCTGCTGGACGGAATTGCCGGCCGATCCATCCCCGCCGTGATGCTAAACGCAAGGATGAGCGGCCGCTCAGCCGCTCGTTGGCGCATGGCGCCTGGGGCGCTGCAATCCCTGATGGCGGTCTTCAGCATGGTCTTGCCCGCGAGCATGCAGGAAGCCGCCAAGCTCGCCGATCTTGGCATCACGCAGCTTGGGCAGGCCGGTAACATCAAGTATGCGGCGCCACCGCCACCTGCGGACCAGCAAGATGTGAAGCGGTTGGAAGACGCAATTGGCGACCGGCCAGTCTGGCTTGCCGCCAGCACCCATGAAGGCGAAGAGCAGGTCTGTCTGGACGCACATCAGCGCCTGCTTCAATCGCGGCCAGATCTACTACTGATTCTGGCTCCCAGACACCCTCAGCGGGCGCCCGAGATTGCCGATTTGATCAGCCGGGCCGGGTGGATTGCAAAAAGTCGGTCTAAAGGCGGGCTGCCTGCGAGCGATGACCAAGTCTATCTCGCCGACACGCTGGGGGAGATGGGAGCCTTTCTGCGTGTCGCACCTATTGTCCTGGTTGGCGGGTCTCTGGTTCCGATCGGCGGCCACAATCCCATCGAGCCGGCGCAACTCAACTGCGCGGTTATGACGGGCCGTAATGTCGAAAATTTTGCCGACGTTATGACTGATTTGGCAACAGAGGGCGGACTTTCCTGGGTCGACAATGCTAAGGATACGGCATCCGAAGTCGATCGCCTTTTGAGCGACGAGGCAGCACGCCTAGCAATGACGGAGGCGGCAGAAGCCGTAGCCCAAGCCAACGCCGGCATGCTGGATGTCGTCATGAACACCCTGTCGCCGCTGCTGGCCAAAGGGCGGCAACTGTGAAAGCGCCGAGTTTTTGGTACGGCCACCCCGGTCTGCGGTCCAACTTGCTTTCGCCTCTTGGCGCCCTCTATGGCGGCGTGGGCCGACGCCGTCACCGACGGACGAGCCCTACGCGGGTCGGGCCGAAAGTCATCTGCGTTGGTAACCTCGTTGCCGGCGGAACCGGCAAGACGCCGACGGCAATCGCCTTGGCCAAACGAACCGCCGAAATGGGCACGTTGGCTGCCTTTCTCACACGGGGGTATGGCGGGCGCCTTGCCGGACCGTTGCGTGTCGACCCTAGTATCCATACGGCGCAGGATGTCGGCGACGAACCTCTGCTGCTAGCCGCCTACGGTACGGTCTATGTCGCGCGGGACCGGGTCGCCGGCGCGCGTTTGGCCAAACAGGACGGCGCCGAGTTGCTCATCATGGATGACGGCTTTCAAAACCCGTCTCTTGCCAAGGATCTTTCGCTGCTTGTCGTCGATGCCCAATCCGGATTCGGCAATGGGCGTATCATTCCAGCCGGTCCCCTGCGCGAGCGCCCTGAAGACGGCCTTACCAGGGCCGATGCCATTGTACTAATGGGCGAGGAAAAGCGGGACGGAACCTTGCGCGAGCGGTTGGTCGCGACAGGGCTTCCCCTCCTCAAAGCCCAACTGGAACCCAACAGCGACGCCCGCCGGCTGCGGGATCAAACCATCGTGGCATTTGCAGGCATTGGCAGGCCTCAGAAATTCTTCGACATGCTGAGCCGACTAGGGGCGGACTTGGTCAGCCGATATGCCTTTCCGGACCATCACCGCTACGACGCCGACGACATTATGCGTCTGGCCGAAATGGCATCCGCGGCCGAGGCAACACTTGTCACAACGACCAAGGATTTTGCTCGCCTGCCAATCGAGGCGAGGCAACTTGTCGAGATCGTCGAGGTACAGGTGGCCTGGGCGGATCCCCAACTTCTGGACGGTCTTCTCGTGAGCTTGCTTGATACGTCAGAGTAGTGTCGCTGGCGCAACACACCTCGGATCTCAGTCTTTCGGTGAGAGCAGGTCACCCTGGGCGTCGTCTGACGGCGAGGCTCGGCGCGCGGCGCGTGGTGCGCCGGTGATCACGGCACCGCGGTTCCCGTCGGCTAGCTCCAACCGGATCGCGCGGTTGGGTTTCAGGGCGGCGGCACGAGTGATTGCCGTTCCATCCTCCCCCCGAACAACGGCAAAACCGCGATCCAGGACGCGGCGATATGAGCAGCTTTCAAGCAGGCTGGACGCGCGCTCAAACCGATCTCCAATGCGGCCCATCTGTCGCGCCATGCCATTGTCAATTCTCTCAGCTCGTTCAGCAAGGCGGCGGCCGCCTTCGGCGATGCGGCGGGTCACGATCGCGGGATCGAGGCGGTCGGCCATGAGCCTCAGCAAACGTGCCCGCTCAGCCAGCCGCTGGCGCGGATGGACGAGCTTCGCCGCCTGTTCGGCAAGGCGTGCCCGCAGCCGGCCCAGCCTGTCGATCGCACTTCGGTCGAGGCGAACCGATAGATGGTCGAGGCGCTGCACTGGAGTCTCGAGGACCTGTTTGGGTCTGGCGATAGCTCGAGCGAGGGCATCCAACTGAGTTCGCCGATCACGTAGGATCCGCGCCACGCTTGCCTGACGGCGGCGTTCTCGTTCAGCAAGATCGGCTAGCAGGTCGGCCCGGACGGGCACGGCCATTTCGGCGGCGGCCGTTGGTGTCGGCGCTCGTCGGTCAGCGGCAAAATCGATCAGCGTCGTATCGGTCTCGTGCCCAACGGCTGAGATTAGCGGGATCGTGCTGGCCGCAGCGGAGCGCACCACGATTTCTTCATTGAACGCCATCAGATCCTCGAGGCTACCGCCCCCGCGCGCGACGATCAACAGGTCTGGCCTGGGAACTTGGCCGTCAGGGGAGAGCGCGTTGAAGCCATTGATCGCCCCAGCGACTTGCTCGGCCGCCTTCTCACCCTGAACAGAGACGGGCCACAAGAGCACATGGCGCGGAAAGCGGTCGGCCAGCCGATGCAGGATATCGCGAATCACCGCCCCAGTCGGGGAGGTGACCACGCCTATGACGCACGGCAGGTACGGCAACAGACGCTTTGCCTCTTCGGCAAAAAGACCTTCTGCAGCGAGTCGCTTGCGGCGCTCTTCCAACAGCTTGAGCAGCGCGCCCTCGCCGGCGAGGTCAAGTTGTTCTACCACAACCTGGTATTTCGAGCTGCCGGCGTAGGTGGTCAGCCTGCCGGTGACGACCACTTCCATCCCCTCTTCGGGTTGGACGGAAAGGCGGTTGACGGTCCCGCGCCAGCACACCGCGTCCAGGACAGAGCGCTCGTCTTTCAGGGTGAAATAGAGGTGCCCGGACCTGGGTCGCGACGGACGCGAGACCTCGCCTCGAACTCGAACATGGTCGAATCGTTCCTCGACCGTCCGCTTCAGTGCGACGGATATCTCGGTGACCGAGAATTCAGGCGTGTTGTCGGGCGGCGTGGCACCGGAAGTCAGGTCTTGCGTCATGGCGGTTTGGGCATGATACAAGCACGCGACGGGCACTCAACCCTCCTTGCCCAGCAG
>JBCCER010000109.1:0-14783 GCA_039030175.1 Pseudomonadota bacterium | reverse complement strand
CGATTGCGACGGTGCCGTCATAGACGTACGCGAACGCCGTGTGGCCGTGCGCGACCGGGACGTCTACGTCAGTTTCTGCAGGCAGCGAGATATCTAGATAAAGGGGGTCGGTCGAAGCAGAGTGCGCCGCGCCGGCCAGATCGCCGAATCGTCCGGCCAAAACCTTGATGATTGCACCGCTCCCAAGGTTCACCGCTGGGATTTTCTCCGGCGCGATGTCCTGATACGCCGGCGGTGTCATTTTTTGGGCGGCCGGCAGGTTGATCCAAAGCTGAAAGCCCCACATCAGCCCGTCTTCCTGTTCGGGCATCTCTGAATGGACAATGCCGCGTCCAGCCGTCATCCACTGGAGACTACCGGCTGTCAGCAAGCCGGAATTGCCCTGATTGTCGCCGTGACGCATGCGGCCGGCCAGCATGTAAGTCACTGTCTCAAAGCCACGATGAGGATGGTTGGGGAAACCGGCGATGTACGCGTTCGGGTCGTCCGAACGGAACTCGTCCAACATCAGGAACGGATCGAGATCGCCCAGTTGCTGGGTGCCGATCAACCTGTTGAGATTAACCCCTGCGCCGTCGGTGGCCGGCAGACCCCTGACAGATCGCACCACCGTGCGCGGCGAGGACGGTGTTTCGGGGCTGTCGGACATGGTCGTACTCCCTCCTAGGGGCGTTCCAAGGCGGCTTCGACGCCAAGGCCGATGGACAATATCGCCAAATCGCCGTCTGGGCGGCCATCGATTTCCAACCCGACCGGTAGCCCGCCGTCGACCGGCTTGAGTGGCAGCGATAGGCCGGGGGCACCATAGACCCCGGTCGATGCAACGTTGCGCATATAGACCTGGATGGTCGGCATTGTCTCGCCGTTGAGCGTCACGCTCTCGCATCCGCCGTCGATCATTTGAGCCTCGAGCGCGGCGGTGGGGAAGATGACGGCATCGAGCTGGTGCGCGTCCAGAATGGCAAGATAGTTCGCTCGGATTTGCTCAATCCGGGCGATTGCGGTGTCGTATGCGTCCTGCGTGGGGGCACCGTCTCCCAGCACCGAGCCGACATACACCGCCTTGACGTCCGGGCTTGCGATCCGCTCAACGACGTCTTCCAGGCTGGTTCCGGGCTGGAATTTGGCCAGGAAGTCGGTGAGACGTGTCCGCATCTCAAAGAAACCGACCGTGAAGCCAACCTCGAAACTGGCGCCGGCGATTGCAGAGAGGTCGATCTCGACCAAGTCGACACCGGCGCTTGTCAACTGAGCCCGGGCTGCGTCAAAGGCCGTCGCCACCCCTGGCGAAAGATTTTGCACATAAGGGGTTGGAACGCCAAAGCGCAGACCTTCGATATCGCGTCTAGCGGGCACCGAACCGCCAGTAAGAACAGCATCGAGCAGGGCGGTATCGGCAACGGTGCCGGCCATCGGCCCGACGACGTCGAATGTCGGGACAGAGGGCACCACGCCCTTTGGGTCGATCCGCCATGTGGTCGGGCGAAAGCCCACGATGCCGCACAAGGCTGCGGGAAGTCTGACCGAGCCGGCCGTATCGCTGCCGAGCCCTGCGGGGACGATTCCGGCTGCAATTGCCGTTGCCGTGCCGCCCGACGAACCGCCGGGAAAGCGACTTGGGTCGGCAGCGTTTCGGACCACGCCAAAGGCCGCGTTGTTCGAGGTGACGCCGAACGCAAGCTCATGCATATTGGTCTTGCCGATAATGATCGCGCCGGCTTCCTCCAGCCGCTCCACCACCGGTGCCGACGACGGTGCGACGTAGTCGATCGCAGGTGTGCCGGCCGTTGTCCTCGCGCCGGCCCAGTTCATGTTGTCCTTGATAGCGATTGGAACGCCGGCCAGCGGGCCGACTGCCTCGCCTTGCGCAATCCTGGCGTCTATGCCGCGCGCGCTAGCAATGGCTCGATCGCCGTCCAGGTAGATGAAGGCGTTGAGGGACGCGTTCTTTTCCGCTGCTTCGAGCGCCGCCTCCGTCAGAGAAGTCGCGCTGACGTCGCCTTGGCGAACCATCGACGCCAGTTCGGCGATAGACGGAGTCTGCTCCGGGCGCATCATTGCCAAACACTTTCGCCGCGACTAGGCAGCCTGACTCGATTCCAAATCTGCGGCCTCAATCCGAACAATTCCTAGGTTGTCGAACGATGCTTCGGCGTCCTCGACCGTGCCTGGCAATGCAATCGAGCGGCAGGCATCCTTGATCACTACCGCCTCGAAACCGGTTGCGACCGCGTCTTCTGACGAGTAGCGAACGCAGAAATCATACGCGAGGCCTGCCACAAACAAGCGCTTGAAGCCGCGCTCAGACAGGTAGCCTCGCAAGCCTGTCGGGGTCTTGTGGTCGTTCTCGAAGAAGGCTGAGTAGCTGTCGACATGGGACCGAAACCCTTTTCGGATCAACAGCTCGGCATGCGGAATATCGAGATCGGCGTGGAGCGCCGCTCCGTCCGTTCCCTGAATGCAATGGTCCGGCCAGAGGACCTGCTGGCCATAGTGCATCTCGACCGTTTCATAGGCAGCGCGGTCGTCATCGGTCGAGGCAAAGGACGAGTGGCCCGCGGGGTGCCAGTCCTGGGTGACGATGACGTGGTCAAACAAGCGCCCCAGCCGGTTGATGATCGGCACGACTTCGTCACCGCCGTCAACCTCCATGGTGCCGCCAGGGCAGAAATCGTTTTGCACGTCGATGACCAGCAGCGCGTCTGTCGTTTGAGAAATCTCGGCCATGTCTTAGCTCCCGTCGGTCAGAATCGAAAAGCTATCGTGTTTTGACATCGATTGCATCGACGTCAGGAGTCCGACGGCAGCAGCCCGACCTTCGTCGCAAGCGCATGGAGGTTCTTATAGCCCAATCGCGCGTACTCGGCCGGGTTGGCCTTCTCCGGGTCTTGCTCAGCCTCGACCACCAGCCAGCCGCGATAGTCTTCCTCGGCCAAGGGGACCAACGCGCCCTCGATATCGACGTCGCCATCGCCGGGCACGGTGAAGACGCCATCGACCACCGCCTCCAGAAAGCTGCTGCCGTTGGCCAGGGCCAGTTGCATGACGTTGTTGCGGACGTCCTTGGTGTGGACATGGACGATGCGCTCGGCGTGGCGTTTGGCCATGGCGACCGGATCGCCTCCTGCGAATGTGGCGTGGCCCGTGTCCAACAACAGGCCGACCTCCGGTCCTGTCTCCTCCATCAGCCGATCGGTCTCGGCCTCGGTTTGAATGATCGCGCCCATATGATGGTGATAGGCCATGCGCATGCCGCGCTCTTCCATCCGCTCGGCCAGCTGGGTCAGCCGGTCGCAAAAACCGCGCCAGGAATCGTCGGGGATGCGCGGCCGGGCGATCAGCGATTTGTTCGGGTCGCCATGGACCGAGTCCGTGACGTCGCAATAGACCATCACCTTGCTGCCCATCTGTTCCAGCAATTCCAGATGGCCGGCCATTTCCGTCCATTCGACATCGACCGAACCATGGAGCAGCGAGCCGCTGTACCAGCCTGATACGAGGTCCAGCCCGTGCGCTTCCAAGATCGGCCTCAACAAGGTGGCGTCGCGCGGGAACTTGTTGCCGAGTTCGATGCCGGCGAAACCGGCGGCCGAGGCTTGGGCGAGGCAGGTCTCGAGCGGGATATCGCCGCCCAATTCCAGCATGTCGTCATTGCTCCAACCGATCGGGTTGGTGCCGAGGCGGACCCCTTCGGTCATGAGTGCTTACTCCACGCGTTGGCGCTTGATGGCGGTCTCATAATCGGCCCGCGCCGTCTGTACGGCTGCCCTGTCAGATGTTTCGGGCACGGCGACGTCCCACCAAGCCCCGCCTTCCTCAGTTGTGATCATCGGGTCGGTGTCGATGACGATGACCGAGGTGCGATCGGCCGTGGCGGCCCGTTCCATGGCCTGTTCCAGTTCCGCGATGCTGGCGACGTTCTCCGAGATCGCGCCCAGGCTGGCAGCATGGCTGGCGAAATCGATCGGCACCGTCTGCTCGTGGCGGGCGTCGGCCAGAAGATTGTTGAATGGCGCACCGCCGGTGGCCTGTTGCAGCCGGTTGATGCAGCCAAAGCCTCGGTTGTCGAGCACCACGATGGTCAGGCGTTGGCCCAGCATGACCGAACTCGCGATTTCCGAGTTCATCATGAGGTAGCTGCCGTCGCCGACCATGACGATGACTTCGCGCTCCGGCGCGGCCATTTTGACGCCGAGGCCGCCCGCGATCTCATATCCCATGCAGGAATAGCCGTATTCGACGTGATAGCCGCCCGGTTCGGGCGTGCGCCACAGCTTGTGCAACTCGCCGGGCAGACCGCCGGCGGCGCAGACAAGCGTGGCATGGGCCGGCGCCTTGCGATTGACCGCACCCAATACCTGGGCGTCGGACGGCAAAGGCGCGTTGGTGGCGGCCGTCGCCTGCTCCACCGCCCGGTTCCACTCGCCCATGCAGGTTTTGGCGTAGTCTTGCCAATTGGCGGGCGTCTGCCATCCGGAAAGCCGGTCGCTAAGCGCCGCAAGGCCGCGCTTGGCATCGGCGACCAGCGGCACCGCCCGATGTTTCACGGCGTCGTAACCGGCGACGTTCAGCTGGATCAGGTTGACGGACGGGTTTTGGAACAGTGATCGAGAGGCGCTGGTAAAATCCTGCAGCCTGGTGCCGACGGCCAGTACTAGATCAGCGTCCGCCGCCAGCGCGTTGGCCGCGCTGCTGCCTGTCACGCCGACGGCGCCAACGGCTTGGGCATGATCCCAGGGCAAACTGCCCTTACCGGCCTGGGTTTCTGCCACTGGCACGCGGTTGGTTTCAGCGAAGCGCGCAAGATCGTCGGTCGCTTCGGAATAAAGCACACCGCCACCGGCGACGATCAGCGGTCGTTCAGCGCGGCGGATCAGGTCGGCCGCCTCGGCCAGCTCCTGCTGGTCAGGCTCCGGCCGGCGCGGACGGTGGAGCTTGGTTTCAAAGAAGCTCTCCGGATAGCAATAGGCCTCGGCCTGTACATCCTGGCACAGGCCTAGGGTCACCGGCCCGCAATTGGCCGGATCGGTTAGGGTTGCGACGGCCTGCGGCAGGCTGGTGATCAGTTGCTCGGGCCGGGTAATGCGGTCCCAGAAGCGCGACACGGGACGGAAACAGTCGTTGGCGCTAATGGTAGGATCGCCGAAATCCTCGATCTGTTGCAACACTGGATCGGGTCGACGGTTGGCGAACACATCGCCGGGCAGCAGCAGCACCGGCAACCGGTTGGCATGGGCGACCGCGGCCGCGGTGACCATGTTGGTCGCGCCGGGCCCGATTGACGTCGTGCAGGCCATGAACTGCCGGCGTCGTTTGGCCTTAGCAAAGGCAACAGCGGCATGCGCCATCGCTTGCTCATTATGGGCGCGATAGGTCGGTAGGGCATCGCCGGCCTGATAGAGCGCCTCGCCCAGCCCGGCGACATTGCCATGGCCGAAGATCGCCCAAACGCCTGGGATCAGCGGCACCGTTTCGCCATCAATCTCGGTCTGTTGGGCGGCGAGATAGCGCACGAGCGCTTGGGCCATGGTCAGGTTTACGGTCCGCATCGGTTGCTCTCCTACGCGTTAGGCGGCTTCGGCCCGAAGCCAGCGGTCAATCAGCCGGCCAAAGCTCTCGGCCATTGCGCGAACGGCTTGATCGTCGTCGATCCTACCCGCCAGCCAGTCATCAGCAGTCGCGCCGAAAATCGTCCGGCCGACCGCGAACCCCTTGCATATGGGCTGTTTGGCCGCGAGGTCGAAGGCCTCGAACAAGGTTTCTTCCGGCGCATCCAAGCCAAGCAGCAAAACGCCTCGGCAATGGGGATCATGGCCATCGATAACCTCGGAAGTTGCCTGCCATTCGGCTTGGCTTGTGGGCGGCACCAGCTTCCACCAGTCAGGATAGATGCCGATGGTGTAAAAGCGCCTCAGCGCGCGCGGAATAGTCTGCTCGTCAATCGGCTGGTCGGACTTGCTGGCGATCACCTCCAACAAGAGTTCGTGGTCGGTATGCCGGCAGGCCTCGTACAGCCGGTTTACCCTCGCTTCCTGGACTTCACACAAGCGTTTGTCGTCGTCCGGGTGATAGAAGACCAGGCACTTGACCACATGGTCCACCGGCCATTCGCGCAAGGTTGAGCCCACATCGGACCCGCCCTCGAAACGCAGCGGTCTGGAGCCCGGCTCTTCAATCGGCCGACCGATCCATAAGCTGCCATCCGTTGCCGCATCGAGAGCCGTCCGTCCCAGCCTGCCGTCGCACAGGATGCCGGGGTTAGCGGATTTCTCGCCGCCCAGGCGGGCGGCTTTCAGGGCCAGCAGTTTGAACGCCTCTATTCGGTCCTCATCGGCGCCGTGCTTGGCCGCCATCTCTTCAAGCTGCGCGCGGTGGTCGAAGGCAAAGGCGTGTACCGACGGCCAGTCGCGCCGCCTGGTGGTGGACCAATGCACGCGATTGAGATCGTCGTCCTTGCGAAGGGCGCGATGCGGGCTGCCATGACTCAGGAAGAAGGTCAGCTCCTCCCAAGTCGGTACGGCCGGCGCGCAGCCATGGCGGGACACGGCGAAAGCGCCGCAGGCATTCGCCAGCCGGCAGCTTTCTTCCAGCGGCAGGTCGCGCAGATAGCCCCGCAAGAACCCGCTCATGAACGCGTCGCCGGCGCCGAGCACATTGTAGACCTCAACCGGAAAACCGGGGCCTTTGACGCCTTTTTCGATGTCGTCGGGAATCTCGCCTGGGAACGCGACGCAGCCCATCGGCCCGCGTTTGCAGACGATAAGGGCCGGGGACAGTTCGCGCACGCGCCGGATGGCCTCCAGCGTCTCTGTGGTGCCGCCGGCGATGTGCAGTTCTTCTTCGGTACCAACCACAACATCGCAACCGGGAAGGATCGTCTGCAGGCGCTCTGTCACTGCTTGATCAGCGACGAACCGCTCTTCGCCGAGCCCGTGTCCGGTCAAACCCCATAGAACGGGACGGTAGTCGATATCCAACACGACTTTGCGGCCGGCGGCGTGGGCGGCTTCCATCGCCTTGCGGCTCATCGCCTCCAGGGAGGGTGTCGAAAAGTGGGTACCAGTGACAACGACTGCTTTTGCGCTCGCGATAAAATCCGGATCGATGTGGTCGACGGTAAGGGCCGCGTCGGCGCAGTCCTCGCGGTAGAAGATCAGTGGGAAGGTGTGCTCGTCGCGAATGCCCAGGACAACCAGCGAGGTCAGCCGCTGCGGGTCGACCAGGACATGACTCGTGTCAACGCCCTCGCGTGCGAGCTGTTCCAGCAGGAAGCGGCCCATATGCTCGTCGCCGACGCCGGTTATCACCGCCGGCTTTAGACCGAGACGTGCCGTGCCGATCGAGATGTTGGTGGGGCAGCCGCCGACATATTTGGCAAAGCTGGCCATATCCTCCAGCCGTCCGCCGACTTGCTGACCGTAAAGATCGACCGACGATCGGCCGATGCAGATAACGTCGAGCCGATCGTTCCCGGCGGCGGTTTCGGTTGTCATGGCCTCGAATTCCCCCAAGCGGCAAAGAAATACCGAAAGCCATGGCCCACCCGACGTGGGCGGCCGAGGAGAGCCGGCATCCTTCGATGATGCGTTGATTTAGCTTGCCGAGAATGAAACAAAAATTCTAACTGGGGCGCAAGCGCGGAATGACAGTTTTGTTTTTGTCCGATGAGCCGATGGCGAGAGATCCTATTGGCAGGCCGCGCGTTCGCCACTACACCTTGGGCGCCGCAAGACCCCAACCAACGGGCAGCGGCCCTGTCAGGAGAATGAGCACATGGTCACGCTTGCCCAGTTCGGTGCCGGTCGCATCGGACAGATCCATGCCAACAATGCTGCCTTGAACAAGCGGTGCCGCCTCAAGGCGATCGTCGATATCTATCCGGAAGCTGCCGAGTCGCTGGCCCTGGAAACCGGCGCTCAGGTGATGTCCAGCGAGGCGGTGTTCGCCGATACGGCAATCGATGCCATCATCATCGCCAGCGCCACCGATACCCATGCGGACCTGATAGAGGCGGGCGCGCGCGCCGGAAAGGCGGTGTTCTGCGAAAAACCAATCGATCTTGACAGTGCACGGGTCGCGGCATGCCTGAAGACGGTCGAAGAGACCGGCATTCCGCTGTTCGTTGCCTTCAACCGACGGTTCGACCCGAACTTTCAGTCCTTGCGGCAAAGGCTGCGCGACGGGGCCATTGGCGATTTGGAGGCTGTGTTGATCACCAGCCTCGACCCGGCGCCGCCGCCCATCGACTACATCAAGGTCTCCGGCGGCCTGTTCCGCGACATGATGATCCATGATTTCGACATTGCGCTGTGGCTGTTGGACGAGCGGCCGGTCGAGATCTTTGCCACCGGGTCATGCAACGTGGATCCGGCGATTGGCGAGGCGGGCGACATCGATACCGCCATGGTGACGCTTCGGACGTCAAGCGGTCGGATCGCGCAGATCTACAACAGCAGACGGTCGGGCTATGGCTATGACCAGCGCATTGAGGTCCACGGCTCCAAGGGCATGCTGCAGGCCGGCAACTGGCTGGAGCACAGCGTGACGATGGCAACCGACGAGGGGGTGGTCGGCGCAAAACCGCTGCACTTCTTCCTGGAACGCTATGCCCATGCCTATAAGGCTGAATTGGACGCGTTTATCGACATGGTGGACGAGGGGCGCCCGCCTTCCCCGTCGGGTAAGGACGGTCAGGTGGCCTTGGCCTTGGCCGATGCGGCCGTCGAATCTCTGTCGACGAACCAGCCGGTCAAGCTGACCTTCTAACCGGCTTGCGCTGAGAGGCCTGCGTCTCCAGCCGTCCGCCGAGACCGACGACGAGCGTGATGGCAAGGCACATCGTGGCTGACAACGAACGGATCGATTCCAGCTGGGCGTCCTTGACCTCAAGGGCAACGTTGGCAAATCGCACGAGCGGGCTTAGCGGTTCGTCCGTGATCGCGATGACCTTGACCCCCTGATCGATGGCCTGGCGCGCGATATCGATGGTCTCAGGGGAATAGGGGCGGAAGCTGGCGGCTACAAGCACGTCGCCCTCCTCCATGATCCCGGCTTGTTGCGGCGCCATCCCGCCCACGCCGTCGATGAGATGGGCGTGCCGCTCAAGCAGGCTGAAGCCGTAATACATATAGGATGCGACCGGAAATGCGCGGCGCAGCGCCATGATGTGAATGATCCGGCTGTCGGCCAGTAAGCTGACGGCTTGCTCCAGATCGTCATGGCTGGTTTCGGTACGCAGATGGCGCAGCGCATGGATACCCGTCTCGGTAAAATGGTCGAGAATGGCGGCTGGGTTTCTAATTCGCTTCTTGTCCAGCTTCAGAGCGCGGATGCGTTGCTCGTAGCTTGGCAGGTCAGCCACGAGGCGGGTTTGGAAGATCCGCTGCATGTCGCTGAAACCGCTGAAGCCGAAGGATTTGGCAAAGCGGATCAGCGTCGATGGCTGGGTGCCGGCGCGGTCCGCCACGGTCGCTACCGTCTCCAGGGCCATGTCGTTTGGGTTGGCCAGCGCGAACTGGGCGACCTGCTGCAAACGGTTGCTGAGTGCGCTGTGGCGCGCCGAAATGGCAGCGCGAAGCTCCTCGTATGTCTCCGGGGTTTCCGGTGCCGCCAGGTCCGGTTCCTTCATCGGTCCCGCCTATTGCCGTCAGGGACACTGATCCTAGACCAATGAAATGTTCATTCCACAAAAAAGCTCTTTACGCCCAAAATTGGAACGTGCAGTCTATTTCCGGCTCGAATAATGAAGATGGCGGCTAACGCCCGGCGTCCTTGGGAGGAACACGGTCGGCTCGGCCAGCGCAAATGCGCGGGTTGAGGCGAACCCTTCTCCTGAAAACTACTAGCGGAACCACGCCACTCATTGGCATGGTTAAGCATTGGGTTGAACAGAGGAGGAACCAGTTGAAAATCTTTGCAGCCTTATGCGAGGCGTGACAGACGGCGTTCGGCCGCGGATTTTGCGCTTGCCAGCGGCCTGCCATCGATTGCAGCCTGCGGTTGTCTCAATCGCTGGCAGCATATGAAGAGGGCCGCAGGGTTGCTATTGCCGAAATATTGCTTCCGTTAAAGCTCTGCCCGACAGGGCATGCTAACTCGTGGGATCTTGCCAAGGACGGCGTTCAAGACCGGCATGCATCGATCCCGACATGAATGTCCTGGGTGCCTTCCGCAAGTCGTACCCGGGATGAACCGCTCCTCGGAGCACTCGAATAGCTCCTCGGAGCATATGAACAGTTGGAGGACACCCTCATGAAGAAACTTCTTTTGACCTCGGTGGCGCTGGTCGCGATCGCTGGAACGGCGCAGGCCGAGCGGTACGTGATGGTCACCCACACCCAAGGTACCGACCCGTTCTGGCCGGTGGTCGAGCGCGGCGGCCGCGATGCTGCTGAGGACCTTGGCGTTGATTTCGAATACAACTTTGCGCCATCGGGCGACATGTCGGACATGGCGCAGCTTATCGAAGCAGCCACGGCCACCCAGCCCGACGGCATCATCGTCTCGTTGCCGGACCCTGACGCGTTGGGCGGTGCCATTCAGGACGCTGTCGATGCAGGCATCCCCGTCATCACGATGAACTCTGGCCTCGAATCTTCGGCGGGCCTCGGTGCGCTGATGCATGTGGGCCAGCCGGAACGGGATGCGGGTTTCGCCGCTGGTCAGCGCGCGATGGCTGAGGGCGTTACCAAAGGGCTGTGCCTGAATCAGGAGGCATTCAACACCGCCCTGGTCGACCGCTGCTCTGGCTATTTCGACGCTATGGGCGCCGAATTGAACCAGATCGACGTGTCGAACGACGTCGCCCAGATCGAGACGCGGACCGCGGCGGCGCTGACGGCCGATCCCGAGATCGATGGGTTGCTGGCCGTTGGCCCGCATGTTTGCGCCGCTGCCGCGACAGCTGTCGAGGAAGTCGGCGCCGATGTGCATTTGGCGTGTTTCGACTTGAGCCCGGAGGTCATGAACCTCATCGAGGCTGGCGACGTGTCGTTTACGATCGACCAGCAGCAATATCTGCAAGGCTATATGCCGGTGGTGGTGCTTCACCTCTACAACAACCATGCGGGCATGCTGCCGGGTGCGAACGTTCCGTCCGGCCCGGGTTTTGTTGACGCTTCGAACGCTGGAAGTGTCTCGGAACTGGCCGGTGTAACCCGGTAACTCAACAGGCGGGCGGGGCGGTGGCCTCGCCCGCCACTTGAACTGCCCCATACGACGCAAGGGTGCGGCTAGCGGAGGAGTAAATGGCGGCCACAGATGCAAACGCAGGCCGGCGGGAAGCCGACCGGCTCAATAGGGGCGGCTTCTTTGCCCAACTGAAGCGAAGGCCTGAGGTTGGGTCGTTCCTGGTGATGGTCGGTGTGATCATCGCCATTGCCATTGCCTCCAACGGTAATGCCTTCAATTCACTCGGGCTGAAGAACAATCTGTCGATTATTGCCCAGTTCGGCATCATTGCGACGGGTGCGTGCCTGTTGATGATCGCGGGCGATTTCGACTTGTCGATCGGCTCGATGATCGGTTTTTCCGGCATGTCCATGGCGATGATGCTGAAATGGGGCCTGCCCTTCGGATTGGGCGAGGCAACGCCGCTGTCCGCGTTTGCGCTGACGCTTGTCATGACCCTGGCTATTGGCTGGCTGATTGGCACCATCGTCGTCAGATCCAAGCTGTCGAGCTTTATCGTGACGCTGGCGTTCCTGTTCTTCCTGCGCGGCGTAACCGAGGTCGCGTTTCGGGTCATCAACCAGTCGACACAAATCTCTGGCTTGCCGGACTTCAAGGAGACAAGCTGGTTCGCCGACCTGATGGGCGGCGAGGTCTTTGGGTTCTTCTATGACGCATGGTTCTGGTTGGGCGGCAACGTCAACCGCGCCGGCGAACAGTGGGTGGATGGTTTCGATGCCCGCGTTCTGTGGTGGATCATCGTTGCCGGCGCCGCCTATTTCGTTCTGTCCCGCAGCCAGGTGGGCAACTGGATCTTCGCGACCGGAGATAATCGCGAGAGCGCCCGGGCCAATGGCGTCCCGGTTGATCGGGTGCGCATCTGTCTGTTCATGTTCACCGCCTTTTGCTCAACCCTGTTCGCCGCGTGCCAGGTCTTCGACACGAACACGGCCGACGCGGCAAAGGGCAATTTGAAGGAGCTGGAGGCGATCGCCATCGCCGTCGTGGGCGGTACGCTGATGACCGGCGGCTTCGGATCGGTGTTGGGCGTTGTCTTCGGGGCCGTCACATTCGGGCTGGTGGCTAACGCCGTGTTCTTTATTCCCGCTATCGATGGCAGTTACTACCGCGTCTTCGTCGGCGTCGTGCTGCTGACCGCGGTGTTCCTGAACGAAAGCGTCCGTAAACGCATCACAGGGGGGATTTGATATGGCCGAACCCCTTATCAGAACGCAGGGCCTGACCAAGCGATTCGGCCCCTTCACCGCGCTCAATGGCATCGATCTCGACATTTACAAGGGCGAGATCCATGCGCTGCTCGGCGACAACGGGGCCGGAAAGTCGACGCTGATCAAGATCCTGTCGGGCGTGCACCAACCCACGGAAGGCCAGATCTATGTCGAGGGGCAGCCGGTCACCTTCCGGTCGCCGCGCGACGCGGCCAAGGCCGGTATCGGCACAGTTTACCAGGATCTTGCCGTCAACCCGCTGATGTCCGTTACCCGCAACTTCTTCATGGGCCGGGAACTCTATGCCGGTCCAAAGCCGTTCGGCGCGTTGCGGATGCACGAGATGGACCGCATCACGCATGACGAGATGATTAAGATCGGCATCGACATCTCCGATCCCAGTCAGGCCGTCGGGACGATGTCGGGCGGTCAACGGCAAACCCTGGCGATCGCACGCGCGATCCATTTCGGTGCCAAGGTGCTGATCCTGGACGAGCCCACATCCGCGCTGGGGCAAAAGCAGCAGATGGAGGTGTTGAAGACGATGACGCGGGTCCGTGCACGCGGCGACATCGCGATCATCTTCATCACCCACAACGAAATCCACTCGCAGCTTGTGGCCGACCGATTTACCTTCCTCGCCCTCGGCGAGGTCATCGGTAAGGGCAGCAAGGAAGACCTCGAACATGACGAAATCCGCCGCCTGATGGCCGGTGGCGCCGATATCGGCGATCTTGCTCGCGAGCTTGAGCAGGTCAAGGCGGCCGAGTCCGGCGCTGCCGCCTCCGCGTAGTCTTCGGAGCAGCCGAAGCATGGCCAACGCCGCGTGCAAAGAGGCCTAGAAGGTCTGCAAGCCCCCGATTGACGGTCTAACGTTAATCGCGGATATCAGGCCGGCGCCTGTCATTCGATGGGCGCCGGCTTTTTTGCAATCGATTGAAGCGGGAGGTCGTCAGTGCCCGACAGCATTGGCCTTGGATTGATTGGCACCGGCTTTATGGGGCGTTGCCACGCCATCGCATTTCGTACGGCAGCGGCCGTGTTCCCCCTCTCGGTGGTCCCGCGCATGGAGGCCGTCGCTGACATCAACCTGGCGGCTGCCGAAGCGTTGGCAGGCCGGTTCGGCTTTCGTCGCGCGACTGCCGATTGGCGCGACCTTGTCGATGATCCCGCGATCGGGGTGATCGCGATCGCCTCGCCGAACAAGTTCCACACCGAAATGGCCTTGGCCGCGACCGAGGCCGGCAAGCATGTCTATTGCGAAAAGCCGATGGCGCTGACCGCCGCTGACGCCGAACGCATGTTGGAGGCAGCCGAGGCCGCCAATATCGTCCACATGGTCGGCTATAACTATGTGGCCAATCCAGCGGTTATCTTCGCCCGCAAGCTGATCGATGAGGGCGTTTTGGGCGACGTCATTCATTTTCGCTGCGTCAATGACGAGGACTATATGGCCGATCCGGCCGTGCCCTACTCATGGCGTTGCCGTCGGGACGCCGCGGGTACGGGGACGCTGGCCGATCTCGGCGGCCATGCGATCAGCCTGGCGCTCTACCTGGCTGGCCCCATCGCGGGCGTAAGCGCGATCACCGACACGGTGATCACCAAGCGCCCGGTGATGGACAGTGAGACCATGGCCCGGTCCGGTAAGCCAGATCCCTCGACGGGTGCCGGAAAAATGGGTCAGGTGGAAAACGAGGATCAGGCGGTCGCGATGCTGCGATTCGAAAATGGCGCGATCGGCAGTTTCTCCTCCAGCCGGGTGGCGTGGGGACGTAAGAACTACCTGGCTTTCGAGATCAATGGCCGCAACGGCACATTGATCTTCGATCAGGAACGGCTGAACGAGTTGCGGCTCTATACCAACGACGGCATTGGCGACGACCGAAACGGGTTTCGGACGATCTCAATGGGGCCTGAGCACGAACCATACGGCGCCTTTCTTCCGGCCAAGGGGCACCAGATTGGCTTCAACGACAAGAAGTCGGTTGAGGTCGCCCGGTTGCTGCAGGCCATTGCCGGAGAGGTCGACCCGTATCCTTCGTTTAAGGATGGCCTGGCCGTGGAATATGTTCTCGACGCGATTGAGCGATCATCGTCGGAAAGGCGCTGGATAGAACCAAAAAGACCGGCCTAGCTAGCTGCCAGACCGGTCCTCTTACCCTAAGGTGAACTTAAGTGGGGCTCAACGCTGCCCACAAATGCTCAGTGCCTGATATCGGCTGGATTTTGACCACGGGCAATCGCTTCTAGATCGCCGGTGCCGATGCCAAGGTCGTCAAGCTCACGCTGGTCCAACGAGCGCAACTCCGACATCGTGCGACGATAGCGGCGCCACTCGTTAACCCTTGCGGTCAGGTGTGAATACAGGCCGGGTGCTTTATG
>JBCCER010000108.1:0-14877 GCA_039030175.1 Pseudomonadota bacterium | reverse complement strand
GAAGTCGCGGCTGAGGCCATGCTTGCGATAGATCGTTTTTGCTAACAGGACGCCTGCATCGCCGACCAAGGACCGGCCTGGTTCGACCATCATTCGGCATCCGAGGGGGACCAGTGTCTCACGCACTATGTCCGCGAAGTCAGCCGGGCTCGGCGGCGTTTCACCATCGCGATAGCCAATCCCTATGCCGCCACCTAAATCCAGATGATCGACCGCGAGCCCGTCGGCGCGCAGGGTCCGCACAAGATCTGCGATCTTGCGGTAGGCATCCCGGTAAGGGGAAAGGTCCAGCAGCTGGCTGCCCAGATGCAGCGCAAGTCCCTTTGGACTCAGGTGCGGCAGTTCTGAAGCCTGTCGATAGATGTCGGCGGCATGGTCCAGATCGATGCCGAACTTGTTTTCGCGGCGCCCGGTGGTGATCTTGGCATGCGTCCGGGCGTCGACATCGGGGTTGATCCGCAAGGCAACCGAGGCAGTGCGGCCCAAAGTACCCGCGACCTCGTTCACTAGCTCCATTTCTTCACGCGATTCCAGATTGATCTGATGGACGCCCTCGATCAGGGCTGCCTCAATCTCTTGGCCGGTCTTGCCAACGCCAGAAAACACGATCCGCTCAGGCGGCGTGCCTGCCGCCAATGCCCGGCGCATTTCGCCTTCGCTGACCACATCCATGCCAGCCCCTTCCGCCACGAAAGTGCGTAGCACGGCCTGGTTGGAATTGGCCTTCAAAGCGTAGCAAATGCTGATGCCAAGAGGCTCAAGTGCCTGGGCATATGCCTGGTAGCGCTGCTTTAAGACAGAAGTGGAGTAGACATAACAAGGCGTGCCGACCGCCTCTGCAATTGCGGACAAAGGTACGGATTCGGCATGCAAAATGCCGTCGATATAGTCAAAACCCGACATGTGTGCGGAAAGAGGCTGCGGTCAGTATGCGGGATATCGGCGGGGAAAGTTGTCTTCCTCTTCGCCTTGCGGGGCGCTGACATTGGCGGGTCGCCGACCGCAAGCAGTCACCGTCAGCGACAGGGCCAACACAATGAGGATCGGAAACCGCCATCTGCGGACAAGGTTTGACACGGGGGGCAACAGGCTCCTTTGAAGATTTGCCGCAGTCTAGCTGAGAAACCGCTTCCTGGCTTCCGCGACGGCCTCGCGGACGCGGGTCGGCGCCGTCCCGCCCAGACTGGTCCGGCTAGCAACCGACGCCTCGACGCTCAGAAAATCATAGATATCACGGGTAATGGCCGGTTCGATATCCTGCAATTGATCCAGGTTCAGATCCGCCAAACCGCAACCCTCGGCCTCCGCCAAAGCGACGATGCGACCCGTGACGTGATGGGCCTGACGAAACGGCATGGCCAAAACCCGAACCAGCCAGTCGGCAAGATCCGTCGCCGTGGGGAAGCCGATCTCCGCCGCGGCCGCCATGGCGTCGGGCCGGGCCTTAAGGTCGGCAACCATGCCCGCCATCGCAGCCGTGGCCAACATGATGGTCTCGTCAGCATCGAACACCGGCTCTTTGTCTTCCTGCATGTCCTTTTGATAGGCCATGGGAAGGCCTTTCATCACCGTCAGCACGCCGACCAGCGCGCCGACCACACGACCGGTCTTTGCACGAACCAGCTCCGCCGCATCCGGGTTGCGCTTTTGCGGCATGATCGACGAGCCCGTGGAAAACGCATCGGACAGCGTCACGAAGCCGAACGAGCCGGACGACCAGATCACGATCTCCTCGGCCAGGCGCGACAGATGCATCGCGGCAATCGCGACCGTTGCAAGATACTCGATGGCAAAGTCGCGGTCCGACACGCTGTCCAACGAGTTCGCCGTCGGCCGATCGAAGCCGAGCGCGCTGGCGGTTGCCTCGCGATCGATTGGAAACGGTGTTCCGGCGAGGGCAGCGGAGCCCAAGGGACACTCGTTCAGCCGAGCGCGCGCATCGCGGACCCGGCCCCGGTCGCGTCCCAACATCTCGACATAGGCCAGCAGATGATGGCCGAACGTTACTGGTTGGGCCGACTGCAGATGGGTAAAGCCGGGCATGATCGTGTCGACATTGGTTTCGGCCTGGTCGATCATCGCCGATTGAAGCTCCCGCAATCCACCATCGAGCCGGTCGAGCGCGTCGCGGACATAGAGCTTGAAATCGGTCGCCACCTGGTCGTTGCGGCTACGCGCGGTATGCAGGCGGCCAGCGGGCTCGCCGATCCGCTTGGTCAGCGCCGCCTCGACATTCATGTGGATGTCTTCCAGCGCTGTCGAAAAAGTGAATGTGCCGGAGGCGATCTCTTCGGCGATCGCATCCAGCCCCTCGACAATCGTCTGCGCATCGTTGTCGGAGATGATGCCCTGGGCCGCAAGCATTGCAGCATGCGCCTTTGAGCCCGCGATGTCCTGCGCGGCCATCTTGGCATCGAAACCGATCGACTGGTTGATCCGCTCCATGATCTCGTGGGGACCGCTGGCAAATCGCCCGCCCCAAAGCTTGTTGGCCGCGGACGCATCCGTATCTATGGGCGTAGAGCGAGAATGTTTGGCCATGAGGTGGGTCCGAATGAAGAGGTCGAAAGGGCTAGTAGTTGGCCTTGCGGCGGTTGTCGTCATCGCCGTCGGCGGCGTGGTCGCGTGGATGGAAATGTCGTCCGCCGAAGGGCCGCCAGTCGAAGGGGCAATTGCCGCCTATCAACCGCACCCCCCGCAGACAGCGCCAGAGATTAGCTTTTCCGACGAAGCGGGCAACTCTTTAACGCTGGCCGACTTTGAAGGAAAGGTGGTTCTGCTGAATTTCTGGGCCACTTGGTGCGGCCCCTGCATCCGTGAGATGCCAGAACTGGACGCGCTAGAAGGCTCGCTGGGTGGCAGTGATTTCGAAGTCATCGCCCTGTCAATCGATCGCCAGGGAGCGGAAATGGTCGACCCGTTCTTCGAACAGTATGGCCTCACAAATCTCGCGCGGTACTTTGATCCCAGCGGCAGATCGGCGTCCGCGTTCGAGGCCTTCGGCCTGCCGACGACCGTGGTCATCGATGCGGATGGCGACTGGGTCGGCACCTTGCAAGGCGCCGCCGACTGGCACGCCGACGAAGCCGTGGCGCTGATGCGGTATTACATCGACGCAGCCGCTAGCTAGGCTTGGCGCGACGGCGCCTTTTGCCGCATAAAGGGACTAATGGCGCAGCACCTGCGCGGCACTAGCTCCAAGAGGTTTCGAGATGGCTACCAAAAGATGGCGGGTCTACCTTTCCGGTGAGATCCATAGCGATTGGCGCGAACGGATCGCGTCGGGCATCGCGGCGGCAGATTTGCCGGTGGATCTGAGCGCACCGATCACCGAGCATTCCGATTCCGATGATTGCGGGGTGGCCGTTTTCGGGCCTGAGGCCAGCAAGTTCTGGCATGATCGCAAGGGCGCGCAACTCAACTCGATCCGGACCTCTAGCCTCATAAGTCAGGCCGACGTGGTCGTGGTTCGTTTTGGCGAACGCTACAAACAATGGAATGCCGCGTTCGATGCGGGTTACGCCGCCGCATTGGGCAAGCCCATTATCACGCTGCATCCCGGCGAGCATGATCACGCGCTAAAGGAGGTTGACGCCGCCGCCAGTGCCGTTGCGCGCGAACCCGAACAGGTGGTGCAGGCGTTAGCCTACGTCATTCGTGGGGACATGCCCGGCCAACTCCGCCAGCCCAACGCGGCCGAGTAGCCCAGGGAAGCGGCGTCGTGGAAATTCGCAAAATCAGTTTGGTCAAAGAGACCGTTTTTGCCGAGGCCGAAAGGCAGATCGAGCGGCCGATCAACCGTGTCGCCGCTTTGGTGTGTTTTCCTAACCCGTTTGCCGGCAAGGGCTATGTCGAGGATCTGAGCAGTCTGTTTGACTATGGTCGTGCCGCGGGCCTGCGTGTCTCCGATGACCTTGTCGCCCTGTTGGATGGCGACCCGTGCTCCTATGGCAAAGCCGCGATCGTGGGAATAGCGGGACAGGTTGAGCACGGCGCCGCTTGCATACATCCCAAGCTCGGTAAGCCGATGCGCGAGGCGGTCGGCGGCGGCAAGGCCATCATTCCGTCGAACTGTAAGGTGGGGGCCGTTGGCTCCGCCATCGATGTTCCGCTGGGCGATAAGGACGAGGTTTGGATTTTCCCCTCCTTCGATACGATGACGGTCGCTATGCCCGACGGCCCGCGCCCGGATGAGATCGTCGTGGTTGTCGCCATGGCCGATGGCGGCCGGGTTATGCCGCGTGTCGGCTCCGGGCCGATCACTGATTAGAGTCTTTCGATATTTAGGCTGCCAGTTCCGGCAAAAAGAAAGGGCGAGAAGGAGGGGGGACCTTCTCGCCCTTACGCTCGGCGTTGAACGTGCGCCTTATGCTTGAGGCTGTGGCGCGTCGCCGTTGGTATCGTTGCTCGGCCCGTCGCCGTTACCGTTCGGGCCATTGCCGTTGGACCGCGACCGCCGATTGGCCATGAATTGGTCGAATTCGGTCCGGTCCTTGGCCGACCTTAGCTGCTTCAGGAACTCCTGGAATTCCTCTTGCTCCTGCTCCAGCCTGTCCATCGTCTGCTGGCGATACTCGTCGAAGGCATCGTTGCCGGACGAATACTGGGCGTGGCGGCGGGGGCCGCACCAGCGGGGCATGTTCTCCGACATCTTGTCGTTCCAGTCCCTGCGCCAACGGCTCATGCCTCGATTGGAACCAAAGCTCATTCTTCCACTCCAAAATAGGTAAACAAGAATCGCCAGCCCAAGCGGCCAAAAGACGATGAAAGCCAGCACCGTTACAGCGATCCAACCCGGTAACCCGAAATCGTCTAGCTTCGCGGCTACGCTCGACATCTCTTCCTCTCTTTTCTGTGCGGCCCCTGTCGGCGGCCAATGTTAATGTTGTTGACATTCACATAGATTGGCTGGCCTGTGCTTATTTCAAGGGAGTGGTATGCAGAATTTTTGAGGTTTGGGCCGCGTTTGGAATCTACTGAAAATAAACGAATAATTTGGCCTCTATGAGGTTTTGGCCAATTCAGATAGGGCCAATCGGCGGCAATTTTCTCACTCCGGGCTAATGCCCAGACCCTCCAAATAAACCAAAATCGCCGCTTCCAGCAGCTGCTCGGGAGGCATGGGGATCGGCCGGCGGCTTTCATCGCCGCGCGCGTATAGTGCTGCCGTTCCGTGGGTCAGCGAGTTGATGTGCAAGGCGATCATCATCGCAGGCGCGCGTTGATCGGCCGGTTGCGTGGCAACCAGCGCCTTGCAAGCCTCCAAAATCACATCGAAGGCGCGATCGGATGACAGCCTGAGATCGGAGTTTTCCGAAAACACCTGCCCGGATTCGAACATGGCGGCGAACTGAGCCGGCTCGCGTCGGGCGAAGTCGAGATAGGCCCTGGTGATTCGTTCGATCACGGCGATGGGCGCTTGGTCGCCCTTGGTGGCCGCGAGTGCGAGGTCGCCTTCCAACTGCTCGAACCCGCGCTGTGCGACGTCCGCCATCAAGGCGTCACGGTCTCGGAAATGCCTGTAAGGTGCGGCCGCGCTGACCCCGGCGGCCCTTGCGGCATCGGCAAAGGTGAAGCCGGCGGCGCCTTTCTCAGAGATCAAGCCGAGCGCGGCGTTGATCAGGGCCTCTCGGAGATTGCCGTGATGATAGCCGCGGCGCCGATTGCGACCGCTATTGGACTGCTGCCGATCCATGCATGATATCTAGTCCCTGTTGCGGCACAGGGAAACCATTGCTGCCGCGACCGTGATCTGCACGGTCTGGCGATAGGGTTCCTGTCAGGTCGGAACACCCTCAATGATGACAACACTGCCGGTCGCCGATTTTTGACGGATATCCATCACCGGGGCGTAGGCTGGATCGTCATAGAAGGCTTGCGCGACATCAACCGACGGAAATTGAATGACGACCAATCTGCCGGGTGTCCAATCGCCCTCAAGCGCGCGGACATCGCCGCCGCGTGCGAGGTAAGTGCCGCCATGTTTGGCGACGAGCGGCGTCACCTGCTCGCGATACTTTGCGGCCAAATCGGCGTCGTGCACCTGAAGATCGGCGATCAAATAGGCGGCCATTTCAAGCGCTCCTAACGGGTGGGGACCGGCTTGTCGCCGGAATAATCATAGAAGCCTCGGCCAACCTTACGGCCGAGCCAGCCGGCCTCGACATACTTCACCAGCAATGGGCACGGCCGGTATTTGCTGTCGGCGAGACCGTCATAGAGCACGTTCATGATCGACAGGCAGGTGTCCAGACCGATGAAATCGGCTAGTTCCAACGGACCCATCGGATGGTTGGCGCCCAGCTTGATGGCGGTATCGATCGATTCAACCGAACCGACCCCTTCATACAGCGTATAGACCGCTTCGTTGATCATCGGCAGTAGCACACGGTTCACGATGAAGGCCGGGAAGTCTTCAGCGACGGCCGGCGTCTTGCCCAGCGCAATTGCCAGGTCGCGAACGACCGAGAATGTCTTTTCGTCCGTCGCGATCCCGCGGATGATCTCGACCAGCTTCATCACCGGCACGGGATTCATGAAATGCATGCCGATGAAACGCTCGGGCCGGTCGGTCACGGCGGCCATGCGGGTGATCGAGATCGACGAGGTGTTGGTCGCGATCAGGGCGTCGTCGTTCAGGTAGGGTACCAACTTCTTGAAGATCGACCGCTTGATGTCCTCGTCTTCGGTCGCAGCCTCGATCACGAGCTGACAGTCGCCGAAGCCGTCATAGTCGAGCCCAGTACTCAGCCGGGCCAGTGCAGCATCGCGGTCTTCCGTCGACACGGTACCTTTGCCGACCTGGCGATCCAGCCGCTTGGCAATTAGGGCTTTTGCTGCTTCGAGCGCGTCTTCGCTGATATCGCTGATAAAGACCTCATGGCCTGAAACGGCACAAACCTGGGCGATGCCGCCACCCATCTGCCCGGAACCGATGATGCCGATCTTCTTGATATCCGCCACTTGGCTCATAACCCGCCCGCTCCTTCAACGGCGATTTTACTGCACTGCAACATAAGGGGTCGGCAGACTATTGATTGGCCAGAACACTGTCAATCAGGCGATCGGCTTGATTTGTGGCGATGTATCAGCGGTTTTGGCCGGGGATCCAAAGCACGTCCCCATCGCGTTTGTTGTTTAGCCATCGGGCCATAACGAACGCGTGGTCGGACAGACGGTTCACGTACTGAATGGCCACCGAATTGACCGGCTCTTTTTCCGCTAGTTCGGTCATTGTCCGTTCCGCCCTGCGGACGATCGTGCGGGCCAAGTGCAAATGAGCGGCTGCTGGGGTGCCGCCCGGCAGAACGAAGCTGGTCAGCGGCTCCAACTCCTCGTTCATTGCGTCGATTTCGGCCTCTAACCGCTCGACCTGCTCGGTCACGATGCGAAGGGGCGGGTAGGGGGGATCATCCTGCTCCGGCGTGCATAGGTCGGCGCCCAGGTCGAACAAATCGTTCTGAACGCGGGTCAGCATAGCGGCTGCATCCGGCTCTTCCGTCACGTGCAACTGAACGATCCCGAACGCCGCGTTGGCCTCGTCGACAGTGCCGATTGCAGCCATACGCGCGGCATGCTTAGCCAAGCGGGTACCGTCGCCCAGCGAGGTCTTTCCCTTATCGCCGCCGCGTGTGTAGATGCGAGTGAGTTGGACCATGGGCGTCGCCTATCGGGTAAGAAATGCGAGGGCGAGAAAGACAATTGCCACCGCCTGCATGCCGACCCGCCATCGCATCAACCGATTACCGTAGCGCTTGTTGAAGTCGCCGCCCTGGGCCATGCCGACCAATCCAACGACGAGGATTGCGACAGTCGCTATGGCGGCGGCGATGGCCAGTGCGAAAAAGAGAGTGTTCATGACCGAGCGATATAGACCCAAGCGCGGAAAAAACACAGTCCGCGATGGATTTTCCGTCTGATTGGCGGCACGTTGACGTCAGACTTCAGCTCAATTGCCGCGATAAGGAGCGCGACGCCGTGAGCACCGCCGACCCCTTGCCGCCCCGCCGCAGCTATATGATGCCGCGCTGGCTGGCCGCGCTGTCAATTGCGGTAGGCATCGGTCTGCCGGTCATCTTTTTGATGATGACGGAGGGCATGGCCGGGGCGACTGAGGAGCAAATGACTGTCGCGATGGTGATGACCATTGTCCTCAATGTCGGCTACATCGTCGCGCCGTTTTTGGTTGGCCGCGGCCAATGGTCTAGCTTTTTTGCCGGCCTGCTCCTCGTACCAGCCATCGCTGGGTGGGTTTCCATGTTCATCCCAGGCGTCTTTTCGATCAACCCGCTGGTGATCGTTTTGGCCGCGATCTCCGCCACCGCACTGCTTGGCGGTTACATCTGCATTTTCAGGCATTTTGCCGCCGAATTCTTCTCAAACCGAAAAGGCGGCGGTCCGACCTAACCGATTTGACCGCTCACTCCTCCGGCCGGGAACTAAGGCCAGTCCAACGCTAGGGGCGCGCTGCCGGTAGTGGCGGGGATACCGCTGCCGCAGGGCGCTCGTCGGCTGGCTCAGGCTGTTCGGGACCCGATACCTCGAGCGGCTCGTCAGGCGGGTCGGTCAAATCCGTATCGCCCTGCGCGATTGGGAGTGGGGCAGTGCGATCGGCCTCAGCCCCGATGCCGTCCGCGATGACGGTATCCGCCGGCTCCGCTTGGGACTGATCCGCATCACCCTCATCAGGCGGGTCGCTTGCGGGGATTACCCTGGATTGTTCTGGCTCGAGCTGAGCAGGTGGACTCGGCCGCTGCTGTGGCAAAGGAATTGAAGCAAGGGACGCGGGAAGAGGCCTCGCAATCGGAGTCACCGCTTCTTCCTCCGGTAGATCGACCGATGCCGTCGCTGTCTCCAACCCCGGCCGGCGGGGGGGCAGCGGAACATTGGCCAAATCCGTTGACGGGTCGGTCGTCTCGGCCGGCTCACCCTGATCCGGCTGGCCGGGCCTTATGACTCTAATGGTCGGGGTGAGCGGTGTGGATGGTACTGCGGCCACAGCGGCTGGCGCTGCGGGGGCCGGCGCACCGGCGATCTGGCTGATCGTCGCGGCTAGCTGCCATTGCCCTTGGCCAACCCGGCACCCGACTCCTTGCGATTGTGCACCCCCTACCTCCTGAACAATGAAATGGCGGCAGATGCGCGGCTGCGTTTCGGTTCGGACAATCGTGAACACATTCTGGCTGGCGGGCAGCGTGTGAGAGATATGCGAGCGCTCACCCTCCAGCATTTGCTGGATTACCGATTGATCGGCAGCTTCCATGGTGTTGGGGTCGAAGCTCTGCGCTTGGGCGCTACCGGTTGCCCAGGCCAATACAGCCGCGCCACAAGCAAGACGGCTCCAAAGGGCTCGCCCGCCGAACCGACCAAGATTCTTTGTCCGCTCCATAGACACCAAACTAACGTTGCCCTGCCTCATGTCACCAATAAGGCCAGGCTGTTCCCTTCCCTCAAGTTTCGTTGCCAACCTGCGAGCTAGTGTCAGGAATCTACACAAAAATTGGCGAAGTCGGCAAATGATCGTGAACAGCGCCGCTCGGCGTTGCGCCATTGTCGGGAGTGGGTCGACATGGTATCGCCGGCCCACCATGACCATTCTTCGACACATCCGAATCTGCAATCGACATAACCCAGCACATTTCGTGCCCATAATTGTCGCTGGTCGGTCGGCCGGTCTTACGACTTGGCCCGTGGCCGAGTTCTTGTCGAGGTCGATGGCTGATTTTGAGTTGGGACGTCGCGGTCTCCAGCTTTCGGTTGAGACGGTCTCTGGCAGATCGGCAGCGATAGCCGGTGCTTTCGCGGCGCTTCAGCAGGCCGGGCTAGGTGTTCCCGCGCGCGGTGAGCTGTTCCCCGTTGTCGAAGATTGGGGACAGCCGGTCCTCGCGACCGTCGACAGGGCAGCCTGCGCGCTGTTCGGCTTCCGGTCGTTTGGTCTTCATGTGCATGGGTTGGTTCAAGAGAGCGAACGGACCTCTATGTGGATTGGGCGTCGCGGACTTGATCGGGGTTTGGCACCTGGCGCGCTCGACAACATGATCGCCGGTGGCCAGCCCGCAGGTCTGTCGCTGATGGAAAACCTGGTGAAGGAGGCAGCGGAGGAAGCCAGCCTGCCCGAGGCGATCGCCCGAACGGCCCGGCCAGTCGGCGCCGTCGCGTATAGGCAGGATCAACCGGGAGGTCCCGATGGCTTTCCCTCGGGCGTTAAGCGAGACACGCTTTTCGTCTACGAGCTTTCCTTGCCGGCCAATATCCGCCCTGAACCAGCGGACAGCGAGGTCAGCGGTTTTGCTCTGTGGCCGGCGGAGCGCGCGCTCGCTCGCACGGCCGAAACCGACGACTTTAAGTTCAATGTCCCACTGACATTGATCGAGTTTGGCCTGCGGCACGGGCTGATCACGCCGGACGATCCGGACTACCTAAACCTGCTGGCAGGCGTCTTCCGGCCTGGATAGGCCGAGCAGAGCCCAGACTTCGCCCGGCGACATGCCATCTGCACGCAAGGTTCGAATTGCGGCGGCGTCGCTGCGTTTGGCCAGGCGCTTGCCATTGCTGTCCAGGATCAGCCGGTGATGCTGATACTCAGGAACTGGCAACTGCAGTAACTCCTGCAGCAATCGATGCAGATGGCTCGCCTCGAACAAATCCTGGCCTCGTGTCACGAGGGTCACATCCTGCGCGGCATCATCAATCACCACGGCGATGTGGTAGGCGCCGGGTCCCTCCTTTCGGCCGATCACGGGGTCACCGAATTGGTCCGGCCGGGCATCGATCGTGCCGGCGTCACGGTCAAACCAGGTTAGAGCGCCGGTTTGGCTGAGCGCGCGTTCGGTGTTCAGACGGATAGCGGGGGTTGCGCCGGCGGCGATCCTGTCCTCGCATTCGGACTTCGTGAGGCCTCGGCACGTTCCCGGATAGTGAGGACCCTCAGGCCCGTGCGGGGCTGCACCCATGCGGGCGATTTCGGCGCGGATCTCCCGGCGACTGCAAAAGCAAGGATAGGCAACGCCCATCTCTTGAAGGTCGTCCACAGCCTTCTGATAGTCGGTAAGATGGTGGCTTTCGCGCCTGATCTCAGGCTCCCAGTCCAGGCCCAGCCACGTCAGATCCTCGAAGATCGCGTCGTCGTAGTCTTGTCGGCTGCGCTCGCGATCGAGATCGTCGATCCGCAGCAGAAACCGGCCGCCCGAAGCGCGTGCCGCATCCCAGCCCATGCAGGCCGAATAGGCGTGGCCAAGATGCAGCCAGCCGCTTGGGCTTGGGGCAAAACGTGTCGTCTCCGGTCTTGGGCGTGCCATGGCCGCTATCCCTGCCGCCGATAGCGATGCTTGACAAGCACCATCTCGGCCTTGTCTATGCCCGCCCATGACAGAGATCCATGAACTGACCGGCCCATCGAAAGCGCCCGCCTCCGGTGGCAAGGCGAAGCAACTCGTCGTCTTCCTCCATGGAGTTGGGGCTGACGGCAACGACCTAATCGGCCTCGCCCCCCAGCTTGCTCCAATTCTGCCGGATACGGAGTTTCTGGCGCCCGACGCGCCGTTTCCGTGCGATATGGCGCCGTTTGGCCGGCAATGGTTCAGCCTGCAGGACCGCTCCCCCGCCGCCATGCTGGCGGGTGTTCGATCGGTGGCGCCCAGCGTCAACGCGTTTCTTGATCGGGAGCTCGAAAAGCGAGACCTGACGCCCGACAAGCTCATCCTTGTGGGATTCAGCCAAGGAACGATGACGTCCCTTTACACCGCCCCTCGACGGCCCGAACCGATTGCCGGCGTAATAGGCTTTTCGGGCGCATTGGTTGGGGCTGAGTTGTTGGCGGATGAGGTCAAATCCAAACCGCCGATCTTGCTGATTCACGGCGATGCTGACGAGGTCGTCCCAGTCGCTGCCTTCGATAATGCGGGCCACGCGCTTCAGACAGCAGGCTTCACCGTCTATGGCGCCAAGCGACCTGGTCTTGGCCACGGCATTGATGGCGAGGGCCTGTCGATGGGCGCATCGTTCCTGCTCGACCGCTTTGGATTGAAGCCGCCTGCGGCGGCGTAATTACAAGACCATGACATTTTTGCCGACCGACACACAAAATATTGCGGCCGATTGGGTTTCAGGTTATGCAATGACATCAGATAGTTCTGGTCGACACTGATCAAAGAGCGTGATGTGATCCAGGCAAGGGCACTGTTGGGCCAAGTAAAGAAGGGTCGGTTGACCTTGGTTAGAGACGGCCGATGGTCTCGGCTCAAGCCGGCCGGAGGGCTGGCGTGACCGCCTCGGTCGAAGCCTGCCCTGCACTCGTTCTCAATGCGGATTTCCGTCCGCTCAGCTACTTCCCATTGTCGCTATGGTCTTGGCAAGACGCCGTGAAGGCAGTCTGCATGAACCGCGTGTCGACCATTGCCCATTACGACCGCGTCGTGCGCAGCCCGTCCTTCGAGATGAAGCTGCCGAGCGTGATCTCGTTGCGGGACTATGTGTCGCCCGCGCGGCGGCCGGCCTTCACCCGGTTCAACGTGTTCCTGCGCGACGGGTTCACGTGCCAATATTGCGGCGACCGTTTTCCAACGCATGAACTGACCTTCGATCACGTGATCCCGCGCAGCCGCGGCGGTCGCACCACTTGGGACAACGTCGTTGCGGCTTGTTCATCTTGCAATTTGGTCAAGGGTAACCGGATGCCGCGCGATTGCGGCATGGAACCGCTGACCGAACCGCATCAACCGACGGCGTTCGATCTGCAGGAAAACGGACGATCGTTCCCGCCAAACTTCCTCCACGAGAGTTGGCGCGACTTTCTTTATTGGGACACCGAACTGGACCCCTGGTAACAGCGATAAGGGAGACACCTTTTGGCCCGACGCAGCGATCTGCAATTCGCCAAGTTCCAACGCCGCCGTGGCTTCTCCCCATTTCTCGACCGTTTCAGACCCCGATTGTCCAACCGCACAGCCGCGCCGGCAGGCTCGGCTAAACGCGCTCTGCCATCCAGATTGCCGCGCGGGAGCCTCGCTTGATCACGGCGGTCAGCAACCGATAGGCGGGCGCCTGTTCGGCCTCTTTCTCAAGGCCGATATCGCGGTGCTCAAGTTCCTCTTCGCGGAACTTCTCGATCGTTGCTTTAAGGTCCTTCTCGTCATCGCCAAGCTGTTCGGCCTGGTTGGCATAATGTTCGCCAATGACTTCCTCGACCGCGACCGTACAGGCCATTGCGGCCTTTTCGCCTAGCAGGGCGGTTCCAGCGCCGACGGCAAAGCCGGCGAAATGCCATAGCGGGTTCAGCGCCGTAGGCCGAACGCCGCGTTCGGCGACCAAACGGTCGAAGGTCTCCAGATGTTCGCGCTCCTGCTCGGCCATATGTTCGATCAGATGACGGTTTGGGCTGTTGCGCAGCACCGCCAACTGGCCTTCGTAGATCCGCTTGGCGCCGTACTCGCCGGCCTGATCGACCCGGACGATTCGATCGATCAGATCCTTGCCTTTCGGCTCACCCGGCAGGGTGTCCAAAGCTTTCCTTGCAGACTTCTTGGTCACGTCCGAACCCTTTCTCAGGCCCGCGCCGGTTGCCGGTGCAGGCGAGGGGCCGATACCAGCGCCACTATCGCCAGAATGGCCGAGATAATGAAATTGTAGCCTGCCATGGAGATGCCAAGGAGCGACCAGGCAATTTCGTCGCAACGGACCACCGGCGCTGCCAGCAACTGCGCTGTGATGTCCTCGATCGAACCCTCGGTGGTCAGCGAGCCGCCGCAGCCGGCCGTTCCCTCCCACCAACCCTGCTCGACGCCGACATGGAAACCAGCGATGCCGGCGCCCACCAGCATGGTAAGACCACCCAAGACAGTCAGGCCGCTCTGGAGTCGGGGCCTGCCGGTAGTGAACAGCGCTATTGCACCCAGCCCAATCGCGATGCCCCAGGGCCAGCGCTGATAGATGCACAGTACGCAAGGCTGCAGTCCGCCGACATATTGGAACAACAGGGCGCCGCCGAGCATGATGATGCCGGCGACCACGAACCAGGCAGGATGGAAGGCTCGATATCGGGTCATGACGGCTTAGATAGGCTCCCAAATGCGCGGTTCGGTCTAGGCGACATATCGAAGCACGACAAAGCCGCCGACAAGAAGAACGAAGAACAGGATCGTCAGCAGCCCAAGCCGCTTTTCGATGAATTCCCGGATCACAGGCCCGAACCAGTACAGCAGGGCGGCGACCAAAAAGAACCGCATGCCTCGGGCGACGATCGACGCGACGATGAATACCACGAGATTGAGCTGAAACACTCCGCTGGCAATCGTGATCACCTTGAAAGGAAACGGCGTCAGCCCGGCGCCGAAGACGATCCACGCGCCCCATTCGTCATAGGTCGCGCGAAACGAGTCGAACTGTGCGCTGTAGCCATAAAAATCCAGCAGAGGCTGGCCGAGCGATTCGAAAAGAAAGTACCCGATCAGATAGCCGAACAGGCCGCCGAGCACCGAGGCGATGGTACAGACGGTGGCAATGAGCCAGGCTTTCTCGCGCCTTGCCAACACCATCGGGATCAGCAGAACGTCCGGCGGGATTGGGAAGAAACTGCTCTCGGCAAACGAGACCACAGCCAGCGCGGTCAACGCATGCGGCTTGGCGGCTAACGAAAGCGTCCAGTCGTAAAGGCGACGAATCAAAGGGTACCGCCGATCGCCGGTGAAGTAAGCGCGAACCGCTTTAGCAGTCGGCCGGTTAGGGGTAAACAGTTCGCATTGACCCGGCCCAATCCGTCAGTATGATGCCGCGGTTCAAACAGAGACACGGCCCCTGTGGCGGAATTGGTAGACGCGGCAGACTCAAAATCTGTTTCCGGCAACGGAGTGGGAGTTCGATTCTCCCTGGGGGCACCATTCT
>JBCCER010000107.1:0-15025 GCA_039030175.1 Pseudomonadota bacterium | reverse complement strand
TATGGAATTCATGAGCGAGGGCGCATCCAAAACACAGAGTGGATCGGCTCCGGTCCTCTTCAACGCGCTGCTGCATCCGCATCGCAGCCTCAGTCGGCGCGGCTTCATCATCCTTATGACATTCGTTGGTCTGATCAGCCTGACGGTTGGCGGCGTGTTCTACTTCCAGGGTGCTTGGCCGATCTTCGGGTTTTATGGACTCGACATGCTGGTGCTGTTTTTGTTCATGCGCGCTAACTACCGCTCTGGACGAGTGTACGAACGGCTGCACCTTACACCTGCGGTCCTGACCGTCGAACGCGGCGACCACACGGGCCCGCGCAGTAGTGACCAGATGCAGCCCACTTGGTTGCGCGTTTCCATCGACGATCCGCCGCGCCACGAAAGCCAGATCAGATTGTCCAGCCATGGCAGGACCATCGTTGTTGGCTCATTCCTGCCGCCGCCTGAGCGCGTCGAGGTCGCCGGCGCCCTTAATCAAGCGCTCGACCGGCTGCGTGACCCTGCCTATCTGGCGCGGCTGCCAGCCTGAACCCTACTTCGGAACGAGTGCGACCGGGCGAATGGGCGAGCCAGTCGCCCCGACCAGCTTTAGCGGTAGGGCGACGAAGGTGAAGGTCGAATGGCCGGAGTCGACGAGCTCGGTCAGGTCGAGATTCTCTATGATGTAAATGCCGGCCCGTACGAGCAGAAGAATGTGGCCGGGTCCGTTGCAGCCAAGCGCCTCGTCCCAACCGGGGATCAGATCCCAGCCCATATTGTCGGCGCCGACGGCCATGACACCCTTATCGACCATCCATTCCGAAGCAGAAGGGCTCATCCCGGGACCGTCGACATAGCGCGCTTCGTCATGCCAGAAACGAGAATTGCCAAGATTGACCAGTGCGACAGATCCTTCCCCGATCGTGACATTCTGCCTGGCGCAGCAGGCTTCCAAATCCTCGGCAGTGACTGGTTGTTGGGCCTCAAGGGATGGCACGCCCTTGAGCGCTGCGACATCCAGTAAGATGCCGTCCGCGAACATAGGTGGAAAATTTTCCGCGCCGTGTCTTGTAAACCCTGTGGGTGTCTGGATTTCCGCTGTCACGGCGATGTTGCCATGCAGTTTCATGTTCTCCGCCTGATGGCAGACGGCGTCGATATGGGTGCCGGCATGCTCGGTCCCGTGCAGTTGGCCAAAGGCGCTGCTGCGCACCCCGCTGTTCTGAAAGTCCTCGTGCCGGTGATAGAGCGTGTAGGCGTAGCCGGGCCTATGGGTCGGGTATTCGGGCATGTCCGATGTGCGTGGATGTTCCAGATCGATCACCCGCATGTTGTTCGTATCGATGATGGTCATGGCCGTTTCGTCCCGTTCGACGTTTGATCGCCTTAAAACCTTAAGGCGGGATGGTTCGCCTGAACAGGGCACGAAATTCAGCAAGAACCGGGTGTCGTGAGCGCTGACAGCAGCGCATGGTGGCCCCATACTTAGCTTGTTGAGGAGAAATCCGGTGCCAGACGGTTTCATGGTTCAAGACCCGAACACCCTTGTGGATGCGCCCGGCATCATTGCGGCCATCGATCACCTGGTGGATCACTATCTCGACCAGCCGACTCTGGACGAGTTGGCCGATGTGGCTGGTCAGTCGCCTTTCCACTTTCAGCGTGCTTTCAAGCGCCGGGTCGGCATCAGCCCTAAACGCTTCGGCCAATATCTAACGGTCAACCACGCCAAACAGCTGTTGGACAGCCGGGCCAGCGTGTTGGACGCGGCGCTCGACTCAGGGCTCTCCGGCCCATCGCGCCTACACGATTTGTTCATCTCCTGCGAGGCAATGACACCCGGAGACTATAAGGAGAAGGCGTCGTCGTTGGTGATTCGCTGGGGGCTGCATGACGCCCCGCTGGGGCGGGCGCTGATCGGCGCCACGGATCGAGGCATCTGCTGGTTTGGCTTCGTTGCCGACGGTGATGAAGCGGCCATAATCGCCGATTTCGAGCGTGATTGGGGGTTGGCGACGTTGCAGCGCGATGAAGAGGCTACGCGGCCATTTGCTGAAGCTGCGTTCGCGACCAATGACAATGCCCGCACGCCGCTGACGTTGATCCTGAAGGGCACCAACTTCCAGATCAAAGTCTGGGAAGCGCTGTTGCGCGTCCCTCAAGGCGCCCTCACCACCTATGGCGATCTGGCATCCTCAATCGGTCAGCCGACCGCGTCGCGGGCGGTCGGATCGGCTGTGGGTTCCAACCTGATCGCCTATCTGATCCCCTGCCACCGTGTGATCTTGAACAGCGGTGTTATTCACAACTACCGTTGGGGTCCGACGCGCAAGCGCGCGCTGCTCGCCTGGGAGGCGGCGTTAGCCGATGGAATTGCCTAAGCTGGGTTCTTGAAATCCAGCCCTCCGTCAGGAATACCCCAACGACGTCGAAGCTCGATCAGCGGCGTTTCGACATGGTCCCAGAATTTCCATTCCGGATCGAAGGTATCGACCGTTGTGGCGGCGCCGCCGGCCCAGGCGCACCAAAAAACGTCTGGGTCCAGCGCGCCCTCGGCCTCCTTCGCGACCTTGTTGATCTCGATGTTGAGGTGCCAGCTAAAGATCACAGGCAGCACATGTCCCGCCACCGGCATGTAGGGATGCATGGTCGAGGTGAAGGTTGAAACCAGCAATTCACCGCGCGGGGTCGTATCGAAGTTTGTCAGCACATGGGCTGAATCGTGGGGCCTTGAGAAGGCGGCGTTCAACGCGCTGGTTTCGCCAGGGAACTCATAGGTGTTGTCCTTGAAATGGGCCCAAAAATGATGCCCGAAAGATTCCTTGGGTAGATCTGACAGCGCCTCGAAGCGATCCGCCATCTCCTGGTTTTCATGGCCCTTGCCATAGGGCGTCAGCCAGTCGGTGATATCACCCGAGGTCCAGGGTTCGCCGGTGATGCTGATCATGTTGGCGTTGATCATTTCGCCCAACGCGGCCTGTTCATCCCCCTTGATGGCCATGCGCAGCAGCTTCAGATAAGGGTCGTGAACGTCCAGCGTATCGCCATAGTCGAAGACGCGCTGGATGCGATCTTTGTCTAGCTGGGCATCGACCAGGGACATGACAGCGAGCATCTTGAGCGCGTCCTGCGCCAAATCGGTTCCCGACAGCGCCGCCGCCAGCGCTTCCGGAGCGCTGTCAGGCAAGGCCTCAGCGTTAAGGCGCCCGCTGCGGCCGAAGATGTACTTGTCAGCGCCTGCCAGCATTCGCCGATCAATATCGCTCAGCGCCGCACCATTGGCCGTGGCAACGCCCGCCATGGCGGCCAGGATAGCGTCAGTGCCGCCACAGTTGGGGTGCAATGCGGGGATCTCGCTATTGGCCATCGGATCGGCCCTTTTCGGTTGGTAGTCTCCAACTATAGCACGAATTTCGGTCGGCTAGATCGACCCTGCGTCGACCATATAGTTGCTGGCAGAGCACATAGCGGCGTCGTCGGACGCCAGGAACAGGACCATGCGCGCGACATAGTGCGGCTCAATCAGGTCCGGAAGGCATTGACGCTTGCGGTGGTTGTCCAGCGCCTCCGGTGTTGCCCAAAGGTCCTTTTGCCGGTCCGTCATGATCCAGCCCGGAACGACGGCGTTCACCCGAATACGATGGGGGCCGAGGTCGCGCGCCATGGTGCGGGTCAGGCCATGGACGGCGGATTTAGCGGTCGCATAGGCCGGGAAACCGCCGCCCGCCTCCCACCAGGAATTGGAACCGATATTGACGATCGACCCCCCGCCGATCCCGATCATGCCGGGTGCCACCGCCTGAATCGCAAAGAATTGGTGGCGCAGATTGGTTGCCATGCGCTCGTCGAAATACTCCGGTGTGACGTCTTTCCAATCGTGCCGATCGTCACGGGCGGCGTTGTTCACCAGAATACTCGCAGGGCCTAGCCTGTCTTGCAGGGCTGCAAAGGCGGCCTTGAGCGCCTCGATGTCCCGCAGGTCGCAGATTTCGAATGTGATATCGCCGCCAATCTCTTCAGCGATCTTCTCACTTCCGGCCTTGTCGAGATCGATAAAGCCGATGCGAGAACCTTGGGCCGCGAACGCCCGCACGATTTCAGCGCCGATACCGGAAGCACCGCCGGTGATGAACACGGTTTTGCCGGCAAGGCTGCCATAGGTTGCAAAGGTATGGGACACAGGTGGGGGCCTCCCTTGGAGATGGGTTCAAACGTTTTTGAGGTGATGCGCGGCGGGTCGGAATGCCCGGGCGCTGATTTGGTGGGGTGGCGCTACTGGCTTAGCGCGGTCACCAGATGACGCCATTCTTCGTCGGTACTCGCGCCAGACCGGGTCTCGCCGACGCGCCGATACCAATAGTTGGCGTTGCTCTCATCCCCTTCGATCCAGTGCGCGAGGGCATGAATCCAGTCGAAAGCTTTCTCGTCTTCGCCAGATTGACAAATGCCGTGCGCACGCTCCCACTCAGGCCCAACGGCTAAGTTGCCTTTCTTCAGCCACCACAGGGCCTGAAGCGGCGGCGTAAGATCGGCAGGCGGCTGGCTTTCTTCCAAGCTGGATAGCAGATGATCAATCATGAAATGTCCCCATGACGGCAGGCTGCGTGGTGCGCCGCCAATTTAGTTGGTGTCGGTGCCAGGTGACCCGATGGTTTGTGTGATGCAGTCATTCTAGTCATTTCAGCCAGCAAACGACGCGGAAAATTTGCGTATCTCCTGCCCACCTAGACCGGCGCACGGTCGCGTTCTTTCAGCCGCCGTTGAACTGCCGTATGATCCGAAACAGCATAACAATACCCACAACCGTGACCGCACGTGTCGTATGCGCCGATGTCGCGTGATTGCGCACAGAGGCATCCGGGTCGGTTGCCCTTTGTACGCGCACTGATTGCTCGGCCTGCAACATCGGACAGGCGCTGTGCGTCAATGCAACGTGCGGGCTGAAAGGGCGTTAGATCTGGCTGGGTGCATAGGGTTAGCGTCATGTCGTGATCGGCGGCTATCTCTTGAAACTCGGTCAACACCACGTGTTTTTCATTCGTCGAAGGGTCTCGCCACCTTCCGTCGCCAAGCCGTTTTGACAAATTGCGCTCGGTCTTCCGGTAAAGCTGGGCGAACGAACAGACGACCTCATCGACGGCACCGCAAAGTTTCTTCGTCAGGGTGGCAAAGTTGCGCCGATGCCAGTCGGTCGGTGTCTGATCGCTGATCAGGATCGGGTCATAGCGCCAGACGAGTGACCGGGTGCCGTACCTGTCCGCCAGCTTGCGAACCTGATGGATCGCCGTTTCGGTGTTGGGCGTACGCTCGTCGAGCAGTCTTGGATAGTTCGTGATCGTGAACTGCACGATGAACGGTTCACTAACCGTCGATAGGACAGGCAAGAATGGCTGGATATTCCGAGTCCAGAAAACGAAGCCATCGACCGATGGTCCGGTAAGCGCCACGCGATACGGTTTGCCGCCATATGGATTGGCAACGAGGACTTCGCCGTCACGATACCGCTGGGCAAACCAGTCGCTGTGAAAGGCCGGAATATCGGTGCGGTAGGACGCGGAAACGATCATGATCCCGCATCCTACCGCAGCCGAGCCTTAGCGGCTCAATCCGGTTATTGCGGTTTAGACCTCGCCGCGTGCCGGATAGTCGTTCGCGATCACGAAATCGACGGCCTTGAGGATGTCGCCGAAGGCAGGGCGCGCAAACGGCATGGTCTGGACCGACGCGAAGTAGAGCGTGCCGTCCGGGCGAACCATAAACAGGCCAGGCTCCAGAAACAGGTCGGGCTCCACAACGCCGGTAGAGGTCTTACCCCGGCTAGAGGAGACGAACAGGCCCCACTCGCGGCCGCTCTCCAACGTCAGGCCGTAGCCCAGTGTCAGATTGTCGAGGCCCCACTTCTCCTTGGCCTCAGCAGCGCGCTCCTCGGTATCGCTGGAGACGACGACGACATTCACGCCCTTTTCGGCGAACTGCTCAACCTTGCGGTTCAAATCGCCGAGGTACATGGAACAGATCGGGCAGTGATAGCCGCGATACACCACGACCATGGTGAAGTTCTCGGGGTTCTGGTCGGCCAGGGTCCAGGTGCCGCCGCCCAGCAGCGGAAAGGAAAGGGCGGGGGCAGGTTGACGGGGTTTGATCATGGATATCCTCTCGGGGTTTGGTAGTTGAACGAACACTCAAAAAAAGATCAAAACACTCACCGCAAGACGGAGAGGGTTTGGCGGACGACGCCGTTGAGCGCGGCCTCATCCGGGTTAGCCTTCGACATCACGCGAAGGCCTTGAACGGAAACGGTCAGAAAACGGGCAAGTTCATCGGGCGGGTCATCGTTGACGATGCTTCCATCCTGTTGCCCTCGGACGACAAGCCCATGGAAGGCGCGTTCCATCTCCATAAGATTGGCGGCTACCAACACGGCAACATCCCGGTCGTGCGGCGCCAACTCAACCGCTGAGTTGGTCATCAGGCATCCCATCAGACGCCCTTCGCCCGTTGAGAACTGCACAAGGTCGTTAAAGAAGCCGGCGATACGGTCGTAACCCGGGCCAGGCTTGGCCATCTCCTCCAGCCGACGGCGGACGATCGTTCCGCGATAATGGCTGATCGCAGCGAGAAACAGATCATGTTTGTCGCCAAACGCCTCGTAAAGGCTGCCGGGGTTGAGGCCGGTTTCACCCACCAGATCCTTGATCGAGGTCGCGGCATAGCCTTGGCGCCAGAAGACTTTCATCGCCTGGTCCAGAACCTGCTCTTCATCGAATTGGCGGGGACGCCCCATCCGGTGCCTTTCTTGAACGACTGTTCAATAATATGTCGATCCAATCTGCGCCTTCAAGACCGACCCTGGCGAAATCATCTTGGCGACCCTAATAAGGGGCATGAACGAAACGCCACCCCCAAACCATAACGGATTTCACGTCCGGCCCGCCCGGCAGCCCATGTTCAACGTGCCGCCGGTCACGCTTTGGGCGGCGGGCGCGATTACGGCGGTGTTTGCGTTTATCCAGGTGGCGCCCTCTGATTGGGCGAACTGGATCGTTTTTCATTTTGCCCTTTTGCCCGAAAGACTTGTTTTGGCCTGGGCCGATCCGCTGGGTCCGTATGCGTTTTTTGGGTTCGGGGGGTTGCTGCTGCATACGCTCGTTCACGTTGACTGGGCGCATTGGGCCTTAAATACCGGCTTCTTGGTGGCTTTTGGGGCCGTTTGCGAGCGTGTCTTCGGGCCGCGTCGCTACATTCTGCTGCTGCTGGTGGCCACGCTCGCGGGCTCGGCCGCGCAACTGATTGCCGAATGGGGTACCGATTTCATCATGTTCGGGGCCTCCGGCGCCGTGGCCGGTTGCTTTGCCGGGGCCTGCAGGCTGATGATCGGCTCGCCGGACCCACGGCGGCGACGCACGGGGTGGAGCCTGCTGATCTTCTTGGTCGGGACAAACATTTTGTTCGCGGTGGTCGGTGGCGCCATCTTCGGTGTCAGCGGTTCGATCGCCTGGCAGGCCCATCTTGGCGGCTTCGTCGGCGGCTGGCTGATGGCCTATCCGCGCGTTCGATTTCGGCCTCGTTGATCAAACCAACGCCGGGTGGTTGTGTTCATCGTGCAACGGAATCGAAAACCGACTATCCCTGCGGCTTGTAGGGCCATTGGCTGTCGCCTATATCAGCCTTGAGTAAGGCCGTTCCCAGCCAACCGTTCGGGGGCCGGCCGTTTGCATTCAAGAAGGGGATCTCCAACAGGGTGCCTTATGGGGCCCGGCGAGGTCCTGCCAACGAAATGTGAGGATTAGAATGGGTAAAGTAATCGGAATTGATTTAGGGACGACGAATTCCTGCGTCGCCGTTATGGACGGGTCGCAATCCAAGGTGATCGAAAATGCCGAGGGTGGGCGGACGACGCCATCGATCGTTGCCTTCTCCGAAAGTGACGAGCGTCTGGTTGGCCAGTCCGCCAAGCGCCAGGCGGTCACCAATCCTGAGAACACGATCTTTGCCGTCAAGCGCCTGATCGGACGGCGTTTCGACGATGCCATGGTCAAGAAGGACATTGACCTCGTCCCCTACAAGATCGTTAAGGGCGACAATGGCGATGCATGGGTGAAGGCTCATAACGAAGACTATGCGCCGAGCCAGATCAGCGCCTTCATCCTTCAAAAGATGAAGGAAACTGCTGAGAATTATCTGGGCGAGCCGGTGACCCAGGCGGTCATCACGGTTCCGGCCTACTTCAACGACAGTCAGCGCCAGGCCACCAAGGACGCCGGCAAGATCGCCGGTTTGGAAGTGCTGCGCATCATCAACGAGCCGACGGCCGCTGCGTTGGCCTATGGCCTCGACAAGAAGTCGGCTGGCACCATCGCGGTCTACGATCTGGGCGGCGGCACCTTCGACGTGTCCGTGCTGGAAATCGGCGACGGCGTGTTTGAGGTGAAGTCCACCAACGGCGATACGTTCCTGGGCGGTGAAGATTTCGACGCCAAGATCATCGACTATCTGGCCGATGAATTTAAGAAGGAAGCCGGTATCGATCTGCGCGACGACAAGCTGGCCCTGCAGCGCCTCAAAGAGGCGGCGGAAAAGGCCAAGATCGAGTTGTCGTCGGCGGTGCAGACCGATGTGAATCTACCCTTCATCACCGCGGACGCCAGCGGGCCGAAGCACCTCAACATCAAGCTCAGCCGTTCGAAGCTGGAAAGCCTCGTTGAGCCGTTGATCGAGCGGACTATGGGACCGTGCCAGTCCGCGCTGAAGGATGCCGGATTGAAGGCATCGGAAATCGACGAAGTCATACTGGTCGGCGGTATGACCCGCATGCCCAAGGTGATTGAGGCGGTGAAGCAGTTCTTCGGTCGCGATCCGCATCGCGGTGTGAACCCGGACGAGGTCGTGGCCATCGGTGCGGCCATCCAGGCCGGTGTCCTGCAGGGCGACGTGAAGGACGTGTTGCTGCTGGATGTCACTCCGCTGTCGCTGGGCATCGAGACGCTGGGCGGTGTGTTCACCCGTCTGATCGACCGAAACACGACGATCCCGACCAAGAAGAGCCAGGTGTTCTCCACGGCTGAAGACAATCAGTCGGCGGTAACCATCAGAGTCTTCCAGGGCGAGCGCGAGATGGCGGCCGACAACAAGATGCTTGGCCAGTTCGACCTGGTCGGTATTCCGTCGGCACCGCGCGGCATGCCGCAGATCGAGGTTACGTTCGACATCGATGCGAACGGCATCGTCAACGTCGCGGCGAAGGATAAGGCGACCAACAAGGAACAGACCATTCGTATCCAGGCCTCCGGCGGATTGTCGGACGAGGATATCGAGAACATGGTCAAGGAAGCCGAAGCCAATGCCGAGGCCGACAAGCAGAAGCGCGAACTGGTTGAGACTCGCAACCAGGCCGAAGCGCTGATGCACACGACCGAAAAGCAGGTCGAAGAGTTTGGCGACCAGGTCGACCCGGCCGATAAGGAAGCGGTCGAGACGGCGATTGCTGAGCTGAAGACCGCGCTCGAGGGCGAGGACAAGGACGACATCGACGCCAAGGTCAACACGCTGCAGCAGGTCGCCATGAAGATCGGTGAGGCCATGTATAAGGCACAGCAGGAAGCCGGCGAGGCCGCCGCTGCAGGCGGTGCCGATGACGCGTCGGCCGGTCCGCAGCAGGATGAAGGCGTTGTGGACGCCGACTTCGAAGAAGTTGACGACGAGGACAAGAAGAAGTCGGCCTAAGAGCCGGCCCTTGGACCCGCAACGATGACCAAGCAACGCCGCCCCCTATGCCATGATGCACAAGGGGCGGCGTTTGCAGGCCTGACCGTCAATTCGGGAGGTCTGGCCTCGCTTAGCGGCGATGTGATAGGGGTTTAAGCCGCATGGCGAAGCAAGATTATTATTCTGTTTTGGGGGTGGAACGCGGCGCGGATGACGCGGCGATCAAGCGCGCCTTCCGCCAGCAGGCGATGCGCTATCACCCGGACAAGAATCCGGGCGATTCAGCGGCTGAGCAGAAGTTCAAGGACGTCAACGAAGCTTATGACGTTCTGAAGGACGGTCAAAAGCGTGCCGCCTATGACCGCTTCGGCCATGCGGCTTTCGAAAATGGCGGTATGGGTAACGGCCATACACGCGGCTTCGACTTTGGCGGCGGCGGTGGCTTTGCTGACATTTTCGATGAGATGTTCGGCGATTTCATGGGCGGCGGTCGTCGTTCGCGCCGACAGTCGGCACGGGGTGCCGACCAGCGTTACAATCTGGAAATCTCTCTCGAAGAAGCCTTCAACGGCGCCAAGGCGTCGGTCCGCGTCCCCAGTTCGGTCGCCTGCGAAGCGTGCAACGGATCTGGTGCCGAGCCGGGCACAAGCCCGGTGAACTGCCCCGGCTGCGGTGGTTCAGGCAAAATTCGCGCTCAGCAAAGCTTCTTCACCGTCGAGCGCACCTGTCCGCAATGCGGTGGCCAGGGCCAGATCATCCGCGATCCGTGCAAGGCGTGCGGCGGCAATGGCCGGGTCCGCAAGGACCGCACACTGCAAGTAACGATCCCGCCGGGCGTCGAGGACGGAACACGCATCCGTCTGTCTGGCGAGGGCGAGGCCGGCATGCGCGGCGCCGGACCCGGCGATCTCTACATTTTCCTATCCATCAAACAGCACCGGTTTTTCCAGCGCGACGGCGCGGACCTGTTCTGCGAGGCGCCGATCCCCATGACGCGGGCCGCACTTGGTGGAGCCATTGAAGTGCCAACCATTGATGGCGCCAAGGCCAAGATCAATGTGCCCGCCGGTACCCAGTCGGGTGCACGCTTCCGCCTGCGTGGCAAGGGCATGAGCGTCCTGCGCTCCGAGCGAGTCGGCGACATGTATGTCGAGGTCTCGGTCGAAACGCCGCGAAATCTGAACAAAGAGCAGAAGAAGCTGCTTGAGCAGTTCGAAGAAGCGGGTGGCGGCGCCGAATACACCCATCCCGAAAGCCAAGGCTTTTTCGACAAGGTCCGCGAGTTCCTGGGCGGCGAAAAAGAGTAAACTGGCGGCGCTGGCGCTTTGAAGAGCGCCGATCGATTCGTTCTGGAGGCAATTTTATGAAGTTTGGCGTCGTCGGCAGTTCGGGCCGGATGGGGCAGCTATTGATCGCCCAAATTTTGAAGACGCCGGAGGCCGAACTGGTCGGCGCTAGCGCTCAGCCTGGCTCGTCGGCGCTGGGCCATGATGCCGGCTTGCTGGTCGGTGCCGACCCCTGCGGCGTGCGCGTCAGCGATGACCCCTTGCCGATGTTTGCCGACGCCGACGCCGTGCTCGATTTCACGGTTCCGGAGGCGACGGTGCAATACGCCGCTTGGGCTGCCCAGGGAAAAACCGTCCATATTATCGGCACGACAGGCCTCGATAAGGATCAGGAAGAGGCCCTTGGCCGTGCCGCGCGCCATACGCCAATCGTCTACGCCGCCAATATGAGCATCGGTATCAACCTGCTGTTGGCAATGGTCGAACGGGCCGCCGCCACGGTGGCGCCCGATACCGATATCGAGATCCAAGAGATACACCACCGGCACAAGGTCGATGCGCCTTCGGGTACGGCCCTGGCTCTGGGCAAGGCCGCCGCCGCTGGCAGAGAGGTTTCGCTCGACGATGTCGCGGTTTTCGATCGCCATGGCCATACGGGTGCACGGCCCGACGGCGCGATCGGTTTTGCAGCGCTACGCGGCGGAGAGATAGTCGGGGAGCACACGGCTATGTTCATCGGTGCCGATGAACGGCTGGAGTTGACCCACAAGGCCACCAACCGGGCGATCTATGCTGAGGGAGCCGTCCGCGCGGCCCTATGGGCCTATGGCAAGCCGCCGCGCATTTACGGGATGCGGGAGGTTCTTGGCATTACTTGAGGTCGATGCCTAAGGCAGGCGCCAAAAGAGCAGGGTCATCGCTGATAACTGAGGTGACGCCCAGGTCGATCAACTGCCTGGCCCGGTCTGGATCGTTGACGGTGTAGACGAGAATCGGCAGGCCGGTATCGCGGTATTTGGCCCAATCAGCGCTGCTCCAACGAGCATCGCCTAGGTTCAAGGTCGCCGGATCGATCGCTGCCATCTGCGCGTTCCAATCGCCCGGCATGTCATGGATCAGGTAGCCCCTCGGCCATTGGGGCGTTTGCTCGCGCGCAACGATCAAGCAGTCCGGCTCGAACGAGGAGATCAGAGGCGTTGGCCACGCGTCCTGCCACATATCTTCCGCCACGCGCAGGACTTCGGCCGCCGTTTCCTTGGCTCGTCCAGGGCAGGGCTTGATCTCTATATTCACCTGCAGATCAAGATCGCCGCACAGATCGAGTGCCTCGGCGAGGGTGGGAATGACTTCGCCTGCGAAGGCTGGTCCGAACCAGCCGCCGGCGTCGCGGTGCCCTAACTCCTCGAGCGCGAATTCGCGAACATTGCCTTGACCGTCCGTCGTGCGGTCCAGCGTATCGTCATGCATCAAGATCGGAACGCCATCGCCCGTCAGTTTAGCGTCGAACTCCACGGCCTTAATTCCAGCGTCGTGGGCTGCCCGAAAGCCTGCCAGCGTGTTTTCGGGCGCATGGGCGGCAAGCCCTCGATGGCCGACAAGTCGGGGAAAGGCGAGTGACATCTGGCGATCCTTGTGGCTGGGTCGGAAGAGGCCAATCTCCTGCCGACTCAAGGGAAAATCAATCTTGTATGGGACTGTGTGCCCGGTCGTTGATGACAACGCAATTCAGCTTGGGGACTCGGTCAGCCGATGGCTCGATTCCGCTGTTAGGTCAAGCCCGTAGACCTTCTTGAGCGTCTCGATCTGTGCCAGCGTGTCACCAGAAAAGGCGCACTTGCCCTCAAAAGCATGCAGCACAATGCCTTCGAGCAAGTCGCCCAGCGACATGTCTTTCAGTTCGGCCACCGCCTTCAGAACCTTCAGCATGCGCTTTTCTAGCCGCACGCCGGTCTGCACCCGCTCGATCATCACCGCACCTCACCTTGAGTTTGGTATCGCGGTAAACTGGTAGGAGGTGACGGCCGCTGTCAACCGACGGTCAGCGTATTCGAATGTACGTGTATGTGTCGAGAGCGTACGGCGCCCGTCGGCTAAGATCAGGACGATGCTGCCAAACGGCGAGATTTGGCGGGCGCGCCGCTTGGGCTAAGGCGCGTCACTTCCGTTTCGGCACCGTCGCCGCCATCCATGACCGCTTCCAGCCTCACAAGGAGGGCTTTGCCCTTGCGGGTCAGCGAGACGATCTTACGCCGTCGCTCGCGCGGATCTTCCTTGGCTTGGACCAGATTGTGGCCCGGCTTGCGGAACGAGTGCCACTCGCTCAAGGCCGCGACATTGCGCGAGGCGGAGGACTGGGCAATGCCCAGCCGCTCCGACAAGTCACGGATCGACAGGCCCGGATTGCGAGCCAGAGTCAAAAAACTCAACGCGTACTGGATCGGCATATCGGGGTCCAATTCCCGAAACACCTCCATGGCGCGCATCAGGCGATCAATCGAAACCTCGCCGTCGTTCCCGTCGGCGCCGTTTTCACCGGCCCCAGGACGGGCCCCATTGGTCGCCTTCGTCACCGGCAAAACCTCTCAGTAGTTTTTGCCGAGACGGCCGCGCCGGTGTCCAATCGCTTGGCGTGTAGATGCCGTGCCAACGTCCGATCCAGAAAATCCATTCGCGTCCCTCCCGTCGGAGGTGGAAGAAGGCGTCGGGACGGGCCCAACGCGCCCGCTCAAGGTAGAGTTGTCGTCCGCCCGCAATCTTTAAAAACATGCCCATGATCATCCCCATTGCTTTGCTGTCGCGTTCCGTTTTCCGTCAACCAAATGACGGTCATGCGCGGTGTGCCAAAAGCGCCGTAAAGGGCGCCGCAGCGGACGAGATGCTTAAAGTTATGGTCCATCGGTACCCTCCAGGGTTTGGGGTTCATCATGATGACCGGGCCGCCGGGGTGGCGTCCTCGGCCCCTTGGCCGCGCTCTGGCGGCGAAGGTCGGCTTATTTCCACCATCGGATCTATTCTGTCAAGGGGCATATTTGTCGGTTGTTGTCAGCAGCGACGGTGGTGTTTGATCTCGGCAGCGAAATCACGGAAGAGATACCGATGGGCTTCACAGGGTTTCCCGAGGACACGCGCGTCTTTCTGCGTGAGTTGACGGCCAACAATCAGCGCGATTGGTTTGAGGCCAATAAGAAGCGCTACGAACAGGTGGGTAAGGCACCGTTGTCCGATCTCTGCCTCGCAGTGGCCGATATGGGCGCGCGCGAGGAGCTGGACATTTCAGGCGATCCGAAACGCTCGCCGTTCCGCATCTATCGCGATGTACGCTTCTCGAAGGATAAGAGCCCCTACAAGACCCATCTCAGCGCTTTCTTCGGCCCAAATGGCGACAAGAACGAGCTAGGCGGGGTCTATTTCCATGTCGAGCCAGAAAGATGCCTGCTGGCGGCAGGCCTCTACGCCGCCGATAACAAGATGCTGACCGCGATCCGTGGCTGGATCGTGGCACATCCGAAGAAGTTCCTGGCGATGCGGGACGATTTGGCGGCCAAGGGGCTTGAGCTTGAGAGCTGGGATTCGTTGAAACGCGTGCCGCCTGCCTTCGCAGAGCACAAGGAAAGCTCCATCGCCCCTTATCTAATGTGGAAGCAGTTCATGGTCAGCCGTACTTTGCCGCCCGATACGATCGAATCGCCCACCTTGATCGATTCGATCGAAGCCATGGCGCGGGACTGCCAAGGCTTCCGGCGCTGGACGAAGGAGTTTGCGGCCTATAGCGCAGGCCGACGCGGCTAGCCCCTGCGTTCAGCCACGAAAACCACTTGCTCATCGCCGAGCGCGAAGGGGCTGGCGTCGAAGTCGCCGAGCACCGCAATGACGTCGAAACCGGCGGCGTCCAACAGAGAGCGAAGCTCCGAGACGCCGATGATCCAATGCGTGGCCGTGCGGCTTTCCCGGCGGTCACCTTGGACCACCGTGTAGGTGGCGTCCAGACGGCCCTCGGCGGGGTCATAGGTCTGTTCGACCAGCATCAAGGCATCGCCGACCGGCATCCAGAT
>JBCCER010000106.1:0-15188 GCA_039030175.1 Pseudomonadota bacterium | reverse complement strand
TGGATGGAGACCCATGGTGTCCGCTTTCAGCCTTCGCTGTCCGGCACGCTCTCTCTAGCGCGGACCAACGCATTCTTCCTTGGCGGCGGCAAAAGCCTCGTGAACGCCTACTATCGCACCGCCGCTTCCTTGGGCGTCGAGGTCTTGTACGAAGCGCAAGTCACGCATTTGGCGATCGATGAGCACGCAGTCGTTGGGGTCGACTTCACCCACGACGGACAGCACAAGACCATCAAGCCGAAGGCCGTGATCGTAGCCTCTGGCGGCTTTCAAGCTGATACCGAGTGGCTGACGCGGGCCTGGGGTCCGGCGGCCAAGAACTTCCTTATCCGCGGCACGCCTTACAACCGCGGCGTCGTGCTTGCCGATCTGCTTGAGCAGGGGGTGGAGCAAGTCGGCGATCCGACCCAATGCCATGCCGTCGCCATCGATGGGCGGGCGCCAAAGTTCGATGGCGGCATCGTCACCCGTCTTGACTGCGTGCCGTTCTCGATCGTCGTCAACAAGCATGCCGAGCGCTTCTATGACGAAGGCGAGGATGTCTGGCCAAAGCGCTATGCCATCTGGGGCCGCTTGGTAGCGGCACAGCCCGATCAGATCGGCTATGTGATCATCGACGCCAAGTCGATCGACCTTTTCATGCCGTCGGTTTTTCCGCCGATCAAAGCGGAGACGTTGGAAGAACTGGCGGGCAAGCTAGAACTTCCGCCCGATCGGCTGCGTGCGACCGTGGATGAATTCAACGCGGCGTGCGGCAGGGTCGAGAACTTCCACCCGACCGAGTTAGACGGTGTCGCGACCACCGGGCTGACACCGCAAAAGTCCAACTGGGCGCGCCCGATCGACACGCCGCCATATTACGGCTACCTGCTGCGCACGGGCGTCACCTTCACCTATCTCGGCCTCAAAGTGGACGAGCGGGCGCAATGCTCGAGCGGTAATCGGCCGGTCCAAAATCTTTGGGCCGCCGGGGAAACCATGGCCGGCTCCATCCTCGGACAGGGCTATCTCGCGGGATTTGGCATGGCGATCGGAACCGTCTTCGGCCGCATCGCGGGGCAGGAGGCCGCAAACTATGCACGCTGAGCTTATCGAGGAAGCCCGGAGGCAATCCGAGATCTGCAATGCCTGCCGGTATTGCGAAGGCTATTGCTCAGTCTTTCCCGCGCTGCATCGCGAGCGCGCGTTTGCGGATGGGGACATCACCCAGTTGGCAAATCTCTGCCACAACTGCCGCGGTTGCTACTACGCTTGCCAGTACACCGAGCCCCACGAATTCGCGGTGAACCTGCCAAAAGCACTGGCCGAGGTTCGGCAAGAAAGCTGGAAAACCCTGGCCTGGCCCCAAGGATTTGCGCGGCTGTTCGACCGCTCAGGGGTCGTCATTGCCGTTGTGTTGGTGCTCTCGTTTGCCGCCCTGTTCGCGCTTGCCCAAGCATTCCGGCCCGAGAGTGGCGTGGGCTTCTACACCTATATGTCGCACGCACTGATGGTGGGGATTTTCGCGCCAGCCTTTCTTGTCCCGCTGGTCGCCCTGGGCGTCTCGATCCGCTCCTATTGGAGACATGTCGGCGGCGGAGAGGTTACCGTGAGCGATGTCTGGCAAGCGCTCAAATCTGCGGGATCGATGAAGAACCTCAAAGGCGGCCATGGGGACGGCTGCAATTTCGAGGACGAGGACCGGTTTTCTCAGGCCCGCCGCCATTTCCACCAAGCGACGCTCTACGGTTTCTTACTGTGCTTTGCGTCGACCGTGAGCGGAACGGTTCTGCACTACCTCTTTGGTATCGAGGCCCCGTACGGCCTGTTCAGCCTGCCAAAACTCTTTGGGCTCCCGGGCGGTGTGCTGCTCTGTGTCGGTACGGCCGGCCTTGCGTATCTGAAGACGAAAGCGGATCGGAATCTGGGCGCCCGGTCCGCTTGGAACGGCGAGATGGCGTTCGTGCTTCTGCTATTCGCCGTCAGCCTTTCCGGGCTTGTTCTCTACCTCGCATCGGGGAGCGAAACTGTACGAGTTCTTCTCCCAATTCACTTGGGAACGGTGCTGACGCTGTTCCTGCTGACACCTTATTCAAAGATGGCGCACGGGGCGTTTCGACTTGCGGCGCTTTTAAAGGAGGCGTCGACAACCCGCCGCTTGCAGCATGATCGCCGCTTGGCTTGATTTGCCGCAAACGACCCAAGTCATTCGAACCGGAAACGGCCATAGCAAGCCGTTGAGCCAGGTTGGCAAGACAGATTTTTCAGATTTTGAGAAATATGGCGGACCCGACAGGATTCGAACCCAGGTGATTGGAAACGGTCTAGTCGGCAATTTAGCAAGCATCGTGGGCAATTCTGGCCGGTAGGGTGATCAATTCGTCCCGCTGGATCCGACGACCCGAAAATTAGCAAACTACATGTGAGCAGCTGTCGGCACGCCCGTGCCTTTCAGTACACTTCTCGCCGACGGGGCATGGCGGGGTCGAAGCGTAGTGCGCCGAACCGGTGGCTTTTGGCGCCGAATGTCAGCTCCACACCTCTAAAGTGGTATGCCGCGCAGCAGGCGTGGCCGGCCTGGCACTTCGCCGAGGCCCTGTCGCGTCAATGTACGGCGGAGTGCCGGAAGTTGCTGAAGTAGCAGTGCGCCAGCGCCGATCGTGCCACGGGCAAGCGGGTTGGTACTGCTGCCGAGCCAGGCGAAGCCGCTGGTGAACGTGCTGGTTGCCAGCGTGTCTGGCAAGCGGCTTGCCTGATAGCGTCTCAACAGGGCAGGTGCACCGACATCTCGATCCTGGCGGTGGGCGGCCACCACCAGCTCCGCCAGGCGCGCGACATCTCGCACGGCCAAATTGAACCCTTGAGCATGGATGGGGTGCATGCCGTGAGCGGCGTCGCTGACCAAGGCGAGACGTTCTCCGACGAGACGCTTGGCATGGCTGAACGTCAGCGGGAAAGCCGCAAGTGGCGTTGCCGGCCTGACATTGCCAAGATGGTCTGGCATGCGGCGGCCAAGTTCCTCAGCGAACGCTTCCGGCGTCGCCGATTGCCATTTGGCTGCGCGGTCTTTTGCGAATACCCAGGTGATCGAGGCCGACGGTCGATCCGCGCCTCCCTCCTTAAGTGGCAAGAAGGCCAAGGGGCCTCCAAGTAGCAGGATCTCGAACCCCTGACCGTGATGGCTTTCGTCGGTCGTGACACCGAAAGTCAGCGCGACCTGCTTGAAGTCCAGCTGCGGTCCGTCGAGTCGGGCCTTCCGGCGCAGGAGGGATCGTCGTCCATCCGCTGCCACCAATAGCCGACAGGAAATCGTCAGGCCACTCTGGCAGGTGATCGACTGGCTTCCATCGCCGAGATCTTGGCTTGCAATCTCTTCGCCCCAGACGATGTCGATGGACGATTGGTCAGCGACCGCTCGTTCCAATCCACTGGCGAGGTCTTGACCTAGAATTCCCCAGGATAGCGCTTCGACACCGGCTTCGCTTGCTTGGTACAGGACATCCCGCTTGCTCGTCGGATCGGTGACGCGCATAGAGTCAAGGGGCTGCGCCACGTCGGCTACATAGTCCCAAAGACCGGCCGTTCTTAGCGCAACGACGCTGCTTAGGTTGACGGACAGGCCCCAGCCGACGGGTCGGGCGCTTTCGGATTTCCCGATCGGACCGCTTCTCTTGTCGAGAAGGGCCACACGCAAGCCCTGGTCGGCGAGCAGGCGGGCCAGCAGCAGCCCGGCATGGCCGGCCCCAACCACCAGACAATCGTAATCGCCTCCCCGACTCTTGCTCGTCAAAACCATACCTTCAACCCAGCCAATACTGATGCCGTTAATGGCGCCTGGCGGAGCGCCAATGAGTCAAGGGCAACTGGCAAATATGCCTCATCTAACTACGGCACGCCGCTTTGTTCTAGCCGCCGCACCTTAAGCAAACCGTATGGTCTCCTCCCGATACCGCCAGTTCGTGAAATACTAAGTGTGCGCTACTTGACAATGCGAGTCATTCGCATTCTCATGGGACGACGGCGTTTTGAATGGCTTTCCGCCATCGCTGGAGCTTCTCATTTGGCACGATCACCAAGCGCAATGCCCATGGGGCATCGGCAGGCAACCTGATGTCCATGACCTCGAAGACCCGATTGTCGGCTCGCGACGTGACGATCGGCTATGGCGGTGCGCCTGTGCTCACCGACGTAACTCTCGATATCGAGTCGGGTGAGATCGTTATCCTGGTCGGTCCAAACGGCTGCGGCAAGTCGACCTTGCTGAAGACGATTGCGCGCGTTCTGAAGCCTCAATCCGGTCACGTGCTGTTGGATGGCAATGACATCCGGCACATGAACACCCGCAAGGTCGCGCGGAGGCTCGCGCTTCTGCCGCAGGGGCCCGTCGCACCGGAAGGGCTTTTGGTGCACGAATTGGTCGCGCTTGGCCGCTTTCCCTACCAAACCGCGCTGCGGCAATGGTCGAGAGCGGATGCCGACGCGGTGGCTGAAGCGATGGTGGAAACCAACACGTCAGATTATGCCGACACGCCTGTCGCCCAGCTGTCCGGCGGCCAGCGTCAACGATGCTGGATCGCCATGGTCCTAGCGCAGGGAACGGACCTGATCCTATTGGATGAACCGACGACATTCCTCGATCTGAAAGTCCAAATCGACCTTATGTCGCTGCTGTTGAGGTTGGCGCGAACAGGCGGCCGCACTTTGCTGATCGTATTGCACGAATTGAACGTCGCCGCGGCTTTTGCCGATCGGCTTGTCGTCATGCGCGAGGGCCGGATCTTCCGCTCGGGGCCACCGTCGGAAATCCTCTCAGAAGGGTTGCTGAAACAGGCGTTTGATCTGGACGCGCAGATCATCGCGGACCCGAGCACGGGCCGTCCGGTGTGTATTCCAATCGTGCCGGACATCTCAGACACAGGCAGGCCGATGGAGCTAAGAAAATCCGCATGACGGCCAGCCTGAAGCCGCTCAGTCGGGCCTATCAAGGCCGCGTATGGCTGCTCCTATTTGCGCTGTTAGGCGTCGGGGTTCTGTTTCTGGTTCATATTGCCTTTGGGGCAAAAACCCTATCGCCAGGGACGATCCTCGGCGCGTTCGTTTCCTTTGACGGCGCCGAGTTCGACCATGTGATCATCCGTGATCTACGGTTGCCCCGCGCCCTTGTCGCCATGGCTGTAGGGGCCAGCTTGGGGGTCGCCGGTGCCCTGATGCAGGGCGTAACCCGCAACCCGCTGGCCGAACCTGGCCTGCTGGGGTTGCTGGCGGGCGCGTCTTTCGCCGTCGTGTTCTGGGTCAGTTTCCTTGGCCAGCCGATCGGCTTCGACCTGCCATTGGTCGCCGCGGCCGGGGCATTGGGGGCGTCGGTTGTTGTATGGTTTATCGCGAAGGCGGCGCCGGGCGGGACCACGCCGGTCACCCTGACGCTTTCCGGCGCAGCGATCACCGCCTTCCTGGCGTCATTGATCGCGCTCATGCATCTGCTTGACGAGGAAAGCTTCGACGAATTACGGGTCTGGCTGTCCGGTTCCCTCAGCGGGTTCGACGTCACGACGCTGCTGATCTGCCTGCCATGGTTGGCCATCGGTCTTGCAATCGCGCTGGCGATCGGGCGTCAGGTCACGGCTTTGTCTATGGGCGACGATGTGGCTCTCGGCCTCGGCGTTCACACTGCCAGGCTCAAGATTCTGTCGCTGATCTCTGTGGTCATGTTGACAGCCTGCGCCGTTGCCCTGGCCGGGCCGATGGGTTTTGTCGGGTTGGTCATACCTCATGCCGTTAGGCTGGTTGTGGGGGCCGACTATCGCCGCATCGTGCCGTTTTCGGCGATTGGTGGCGCCGGCTTTCTGTTGGTGATCGATCTGATTGCCAGAATGGCGCTGCGGCCGGTCGAGATTTCGACGGGCATCGTCTCGGCCCTGGTCGGCGCGCCGCTCTTTGTCTGGCTGGTTCGCAGGCGAACCTGATGAGCCAAGCCACCCTCATCCTGCGTTCGCGTGGCGATGCAATCGCGCTAAGGCTGCCGGCCGATGGGTGTACCATGCTTGCCCTTCTCGTCGTCGGGCTCGTCGGTGTGCTTGCCATCAGCGTCCTGTCCGGAAGCTTTGATCTGACGCTGGGGGACGTCTGGCAAACACTGATTGCAACGCCTCCCTCCGAGACGGCGGAAACCATCGTGTGGGAGTTTCGCCTGCCCCGAACCTTTGCCGGCATTCTGGCGGGCAGCCTCCTGGCGCTTTCCGGGGCGGCTCTGCAGACGGTCACCCGAAATGCACTCGCCGATCCGTCCCTCGTCGGCGTCAGTCAGGGCGCGAGCTTCGCGGTGGTGTCGTTGACCTTGCTGCTGCCGGCCTCCGCCTTGGAACTGCGCGCCTGGTTTGCCTTTGCCGGCGGCTTGGCCGTTGCGGCCGTCATCCTTTCGCTCAGCCGGCAACGCAGTGACACGTCGACCATCCGGTTCATTTTGATCGGTATCGGCATCGCGGCATTCCTGAGTGCGTGCACCGAGGCTTTGCTGACCTATGGCGACATCGACCGGGCCGTTGCGGCCCTAGGCTGGTTGGCGGGCGGCGTACACGCGGCCGGATGGGGCGAAGTCCGAATGCTAGCGATTTGGATGGTTTGCCTGACACCGCTGCTCTTGCTGGCGAGCCGGGGAATGTCCGCCCTGCGCATGGGCGCCGAAATTGCCACTGGCCTTGGCGTCAGGGTTAGGCCGCTGCGTACCGCGCTTATTTTCATGGCCGTCGCAATGGCGGCCGTTGCCACAGCCGCCGTTGGGCCGCTGGCCTTCGTTGGGCTGGTCGCCCCCCATGTGGCGCGCCGGCTGTCGCGGGCAGGAGTTGGCCTCCATTTGCTTCTGTCCGCTTCGGTCGGCGCGCTGCTTGTCAGCGGTGCGGATCTTTTGGGGCGCACGATCGTCGCGCCTGTTCAGATTCCAGCCGGATTGGTTACCGCCGTGGTTGGCGTGCCCGTCTTCGTCTGGCTGCTCCTGCGCGCCAAGGCGCGCTCTCAATTGTGAAAAGGAAAGTCCGAAGGATGTCCATCCGTACGCTCGCGCTGGTCGGCGCAATGCTAAGTGCCGTGCCCGCTATGGCCCAGGAAACAAGGGTGTTTACCGATGACCTCGGACGCTCGGTTGAAATTCCGACAGACCCACAGCGGATAGCCTCACTCCATGATTTGCGCTTTACCATCCCCTTGATTGAGCTTGGCGTGCCGCCGATCGGCAGCCATGGACGGGTTACCGCCGAGGGCGAGCCCTTCATCCGCTCAAGCCGCGTCCTGACCGGCATCGATTTCGACAATTCCGATATTCAGTTCCTGGGCACGAAGCCTGCCGATATCGAGGCGGTTGCGGCCGCCGCACCGGATCTGATTATCACTTCCCCTTGGCAGTCGGCACCGGTCGACCAGCTTCAGCAAATTGCCCCGACGATCGTGCTCGACTCCGAAGTGCATGGCGAATTTGGGCTGTTTCCCGTCCTGGCGGAACTCACCGGATCGCAGGATGCGCTTGAAACCCTTGAGGCCCGGTACGACGGGCAGATCGCGCAGATTCAGCGCCTGATCGATACCGACGACATCAGGGTCAACGTGATGCAGGGCGTCACCGGAGGGCTCTATGTCGCTCACACCTATGCGGCCCTTGGCCAGGTGCTGCGCGATGCGGGGTTTGAGTTCCCCGAGCGGGTCGATGAAATCCCCGAAGGCGAGGCGGAAACGTTCAGCGCGGAATTCATGCCTGAGCTGGACGCCGACTTCATCTTCGTGACCTACCGAACCGACCAGTTGGAAACGCCTGACGACGCAATCGACCATTTGGTCAACGTCTTGCCTTCCTTCTGCGACGTGCTGCATGCCTGCCGCGAAAACCAAATGGTGGTGATGCCGCGCGAGGAGGCGTCGTCGGCCTCCTATTACGGGCTAGGCGTAATGGCCTATACGGTGTTGAGCCATATCAGCGGCCGCGATTACACACCGATGCCGAGATAGGATCGATGCCCCCAACTTCAGCGAAAAAGGCGGGCGGTACGCCATGACACGATCGGATGGCCCCCGCTTTTGCTCCGAGGCCAGTATCGAGGGCGGCGAGCCTTTGGCGGGGACGGGGCTCCATCAAGAGCGCGTCGCCCTCATATCCTGGCCTAAATCCCTGTGGGGCGACAGCATGCGCCAGGCGCGCGGCATGGATGACCGGCTTGTGGCCGCAATCGAGCGCGTCGTGTCAAGTCGCCGCCGCGTCAACTTAATCGATCGCAAGGGACCGGCGCTGGATGGCCATCGGGTGTTCCTATTCCCCGAGCGTCATCGGATCGATGTTTCCTGCGATCGACTGCCCGATTTGCTGGATGAATTGGCCAACGGCGCCAGTTTGGAAAGCTGGGCGCCCGAACACGAGCCGAAATCCATTGTGCAATGCTGCACCCATGGCAAGTATGACCGGTGTTGCGCCAAGTTCGGTTTTGCCTCCTACCGCGCCATTCTCCATGCTGCTGCGAAACATCCTGGTAGCTTCGACATATGGGAAAGCACGCATCTTGGCGGTTGCCGATTATCGGCGACCACGTACTTCCTACCCCAACAACGCAAATACGGCCGTCTCACACCCGATCACGCGGCCGCTCTTCTGGATCATGAAGCGCGACGTCTTCCTTACGCGCCTTGTTACCGAGGCTTCGCGCGCTCTAGACCGCCGGCTCAATGCGCTGAGGTGGCAGTGCTAAAGTTGCTTTCGGAACGCGGGGCCGTCCAACCTGTCACGACAGTGGTTCAAAACGCAGACGATAATCGCGCCGAGGTAATGGTTTCATGTGAAGGGTCGGACGAGAGCTTTTTGGTCCTGTGCACATCGACGCGCATTTCTAGCTTTGGCTCGTGTGAGGACATGGCTGCAGGTAAAGCTACGACGCCACGCATATGGCACGCCCGATCGATCAATCAAATCTTGGGCAACCAATCCCGTCCCTTGTTCATGGCTGCCAGCTGAAGGCATCGATTCTGGACTTGGGTCGATCTTTTGCTGCTGTTGGGGCGATCTCTCTCCCCAACCCAGCAATTCAAGCCCAGATGATATCGCCTAAACGCAGGCGGCTCACGCTCGAAAGACAGGAATGATGTGTTCGCCGTAGTCCGCGATTATCTTCTCTTCGTCGCCGCTGTCGAGGTAGATGTTGAACTGGGTTACCCCAGCGCTCTGTAAGTCTCGCAGCTTACCTATCTGTTGCTCGTGCGTGCCGAGGACCGAAAACGCATCGACGATATCGTCGGTAATGAAGTCCAGGAACGGATTGTCGCTTTGACCGTGCTTGGAATAGTCATACCCGCGCCGGTTCTCGATGTAGGAGGTGAAAATCTCCGGCAAGAGATCGGTGTCTGCACCGTATTTTTCGACGATGTCGGCGACGTGGTTGCCGACCATCGCCGGGAACCATTTTACATGCTCCCTCGCCCGAACAATGTCGCCGGTGAACGCCGGCGCGGCCGCCATAACGCGAAACTGCGACATGTCGCGGCCGGCTTCCCTGCCCGCCTTGATGGCCATATCGGCGAGCCACTTGCAAATCCCCGGCTCGGCGATTTGCAAGATCAAGCCATCACCGATCCTGCCCGCCGTGGCGAGAGCCTTGGGGCCATAGGCAGCGATCCAAACATGCGGTTCATGGCCATCGGACCATGAGAAGCTGACCGGGTTCGGCAGGTCCCCGTAATGCACCTCATCGCCCCTTATCAGCTGGCGTATGACCGTGACAAACTCCTCGACCTGCTTCAACGTCGCCGGCTTGCGCCCCATTACCCTAAGAGCGCTGTCGCCACGACCGACGCCAATGTCGAACCGCCCGCCGGACTGTTTTGACAGCGAGCCAAACAGACTGGCCGCCACCGACCATTCACGGCTGTTAGGGTTCGTCACGCACGGCCCGAAATGCATATGCGTAGTGTGTTCCATGCACATCGCCATTGCGACATAGCTGTCGCGCCACAGAATGTGGCTGTCGTAGAACCAACAATAGGTAAAGCCTGCATTTTCAGCTTGGCGAACCAGAGCCAAGGCTCGCTTAGGCTCAACGAAACCTTTGAAACATATTCCGAATTCCATTCCGGAACTTCTCCCAGACGCGTGTCGAACGTTGAAACCATCTTTGATCGTTTGTAAAAAATCAACGCGAATTGCCATCCCTGGCCTGAATCGCGACGGGATACATATTTTGAAGCGAAGCAGCATGCGCCTCCAGCCATTTGCAGAACCGGTCGCCGTGTTGCGCGGGCACCGCATTCGCTCTTACGCCTAAGGTACGAGATTTGATCGAAGATCGGAGGGCCGTAGTAGCCATCTCAGGTGGCGTCGGCGGGGCCAAGCTTTCCCAAGGGCTGGCGGCGGAGATCGACGCGTCCGACATGACGGTGGTCGTCAACACGGGCGACGATAGCTTTCAATACGGCCTTTTCGTTACCCCGGACATCGATACCCAGCTGTATACCTTGTCGGGCCGGGCCGATCTCGAGCGCGGGTGGGGCCGAAAGGACGAGACCTGGAACGCGATGGATGCCCTGCGCGAGCTTGGAGAGGAGGTTTGGTTCAATCTTGGCGATAAGGATCTCGGAACCAATCTCTTAAGAACGATGCGCCTTGCGCGCGGCGACAGGCTGACCCGTATCACGGCGGACTTCGCACGGAGCTTCGGTTTGCGGGAGACCATCTTGCCGATGTGCGACTCGCCGGTGTCAACGCTGCTGAAATGCGATGATGGCGATTATGACTTTCAAGAATGGTTCGTGGCCGCTAAATGCGTGCCGAAGGTTCGCGAGATCGTCTTTCGCGGCGCGAATGAGGCGCGGATGACCAAGGAGGTCGCAGCGGCGCTGACCCAACCGGATCTGGCCGCAATCATTGTATGCCCGTCGAACCCATATCTTTCGATTGCGCCCATTCTGGCGGTTCCGGGGCTGCGGCAAGCGCTGATCGACGCCGATGCCCCGGTGGTGGGCGTGACCCCGGTCATCGGCGGCGAGGCCGTCAAGGGCCCCACGGCGGCGATGATGCGCAATTTTGGCCTGTCGGTAACGGCGGCGGCCGCAGCGCGCCTGCACGCCGACATCTTCGATGGTTATATTCTTGATGAGCGCGACGCTGATCAGGCTGCAGAGTTCGCCGGGATCGGCTCGGGCCTAGCCGTTGCGACTGCGGATACGATGATGACGGATCTGGCCGCCAAGCTGCGACTTGCGCGCGCGGCGCTCGATTTCGCGGATCGTTTGCGATGACCCTTTGGGTCCTTATTCCGGTGAAACGGTTTGCCGATTCCAAGTCGCGCCTGGCAAGCCACCTTGGGCCCAAACAGCGCATTCGGCTTGCAGAAGCGATGCTTCGCGATACGCTCAGTACGGTGAGCAAGGTAGACGACATCAGCGGCATCGCGCTTGTGACGGCGGACCCGCAGGCCGCGAAGGTCGGCCGGGCGGCTGGAGCCGTCGTGCTGGACGACGACGCCCCGGACCTTAATGGCGCCCTGACCTCCGGCCGCGAACAGCTTTTTTTAAGATATGGACCCATTGCCTTGCTGATTCTGCCGATCGACCTTCCGGCCTTAAGGCAGGAGGATGTTGAGAGCGTCGTGCGCGCCGGACGCAACCCTGGCGCCATGGTCATCGTCGCCGACGACCGTCGGGATGGAACCAACGCCCTGCTTTTGGGTCCGGATGTTGATCTGACCTTCGCATACGGCCCCGGCAGTTACGCGCGACATAGGGCATCGGCGCAGACCGCCGGTTTGCAGCCGACGGTCTTGCAGGTGCCGGGGATTGCCTTCGACCTCGACGCGCCAGCGGACCTCAACCGAATGCCGAAATCCCCCATCGGCGCCCACATCGGCGCATTGCTGGCCGGCCTTGAACCCTCGAATCGCAACACGGTCGAGCGCGCGTCATGATCGAACTTCAAGACGGCGCATTCAACCTGGACCGTCTGATCGCGACGGACGATGTCGCGGCACTTATGGCGGCGGCGCGCGAGAAACGCGACGCGATGCTTCATTCTACCGTCACCTATTCACCGAAAGTGTTCATCCCGCTGACCAAGGCGTGCCGGGACGTCTGTCATTACTGTACGTTCGCCAAGCCCCCGCGGCGCGGTCAGGACGTCTATTTGAGCCCCGATCAGGTGCTCGAGATCGCCCGTCAGGGAGAACGGGCCGGCTGCCACGAGGCACTGTTCACTCTTGGCGAGAAACCTGAATTGCGCTACCCGGCGGCGCGCGAGGCGTTGGATGAGATGGGCTTTGACAGCACCGTTTCCTATCTCGCTCATGTCGCCGCCCTGGTCCGCGACGAGACGGCGTTGCTGCCCCATCTCAACCCCGGCACGCTGACAGCCGAGGAGTTCGAGCAGCTTCGCCCACTGGGCGCCTCGATGGGCATGATGCTCGAAACCACGTCCGAGAGACTGTCGGCAAAGGGCGGTGCCCATTATGGCAGCCCGGACAAAGACCCAAAGGTGCGGCTTGCCACGCTGGACGCGGCGGGCCAAGCGTCGATCCCGTTCACGACCGGCATTCTAATCGGCATCGGTGAAACGCTCGAGGAGCAGATCGACGCGATCTTGAAGATCAGGGCGTCGCACGAGAAATACGGTCATGTGCAGGAGGTCATCGTCCAGAACTTCCTGCCCAAGCCGGACACCAAAATGCGGTTTCACCCGCCCGCTGACCCCATTGAGCATCAGCGGATCATCGCAATCGCCCGCCTGCTGCTGCAAGACGAGATCAGCCTTCAGGCGCCGCCGAACCTGGCGGCCGGCACCGGCGCGGAACTGATCGAGGCGGGCATCAATGACTGGGGCGGCGTCTCGCCCGTGACCATCGACCATGTCAATCCAGAAGCGCCCTGGCCCAGCCTTGAGAAGCTGGCAGCGATCACGGAGGGCCAAGGAAAGACACTGGTGCCACGGCTGACCCTTTATCCGCGCTACGCCCACAATCTGGATAAATGGGTCCATCCAAGGATGCGTCGGTCGGTCTTGCGCGCGTCGGACGCCCACGGCCTTGCCTTCGATGGGCGCTGGGTTCCAGGGGCGCTGGAACGTGCGCCAGCTATTCGTAGGTCGGGTTCGGTCGACACGCGCATCCGCGCGATCCTTGACCTTCCGCCGGGGCGCCCTCTCACCGAAGAGCAGATCGTCACGCTGACGGAAGCGCGCGGCGCGACCTACCACGCGGTCTGCCGTCACGCGGATCGGCTGCGCCGTCAGGTGAATGGCGAGACGGTGCACTATGTCGTCACCCGCAACATCAACTACACCAATGTCTGCACCTATGGCTGCAAGTTCTGCGCGTTCTCAAAAGGCAAGACCAGCGAGGAGCTTCGCGGCCCCGCTTACGACCTCGACATGGACGAGTTCTCGCGCCGGGTGGCGGAAGCCTGGGCGCGCGGGGCGACCGAGATCTGCCTCCAGGGCGGAATTCATCCCGGCTATACGGGCGAGACCTATCTGAATCTTCTGCGTCATGCGCGGCAGGCCGCCCCTGGCATCCATATCCACGCCTTTTCGCCGCTGGAGATTTGGCAGGGTGCGGCAACCTTGGGCCTGCCGCTGACCGAGTATCTCGCCCGCTTGAAGGATGCCGGTCTGTCCTCGCTTCCCGGCACCGCCGCTGAGATACTGGACGACGAAATCCGGTCCGTCATCGCGCCTGACAAGGTCATGACCGACCAATGGTTTGCCGTCATGCGCGCTGCCCACTCGTTGGGACTGAAGAGCACATCTACCATCATGTACGGCCATGTCGAACGGCCGGTTCATTGGGCCCGGCATCTTATGAAGTTGCGGGCCCATCAGCTCGACCATGGGGGCTTTACCGAATTCATCCCGCTGCCCTTCGTCGCGCTCGAGGCGCCGATGTTCTTGCGCGGACAGTCGAGAAAGGGGCCGACCTGGCGCGAGGCGGTCTTGATGCACGCGATCGCGCGGATCGTCCTCCATGGGGTGGTCGATCACATCCAGGCTTCCTGGGTGAAGATGGGGCCCGAGGGCGCGGCGGCGTGCCTTGAGTCGGGGGCGGACGATATGGGCGGCACCTTGATGAATGAAAGCATCACGAGGGCGGCTGGCGCCATTCATGGCCAGGAGTTCGCGCCCTGGCAAATGGAAGACCTCATCCGCGCCACCGGGCGGCGGCCCGTGCAGCGCACGACTCTGTATGGCAGGGCCTCCGGCGAGCGCTATCGCCGCTCCATGCAGGCCGCGCCGTTGGAAAAGATGGTCAACACGCCCTTTTCGGCAAAGAAACTCCGCCGGGAGCAAGGTGCGCAGGTAGCCAGCCCGTAAGAAGAAGGAAAGACAATGTTGCGTATCGGCTACAAGGCGTCGGCCGAACAGTTTACGCCGAAGGACCTGATGGACTTTGCGGTTCTGGCCGAGGAGCTGGGCCTCGATAGCGCCTTCATATCGGACCATTTTCAGCCCTGGCGGCACACGGGCGGGCACGCGCCGCACGCGCTGGTCTGGCTCGGAGCCGTCGGTGCGCGGACCGAACGCATCGCGCTTGGCACATCCGTGCTAACTCCGACCTTTCGCCACCACCCCTCGATGATCGCGCAGAGCTTCGGCACGCTGGGCTCGATGTTCCCAAACCGCATCATCTTGGGCATCGGCACCGGCGAAGGCCTGAACGAAGTGCCGGCCATCGGCTGCGACTGGCCGGAGCGCAAGGAGCGATTTGCCCGCCTGCGCGAAGCCGTTCGCCTGATCCGCCGCCTGTGGACCGAAGAGCGCGTGACCTTCGAAGGCGACTATTACACCACCGTCAGCGCAACGATTTACGACCGGCCTGACACGCCGCTGCCGATCTACGTCGCCGCAGCGGGACCGATGATCGCCAAGTATGCCGGGCGGTTTGGCAACGGCTTTATCTGCACCTCGGGCAAGGCGCCGACGCTCTACACCGAAACGCTGATCCCCAACCTGGAGGCCGGCATCGCCGACAAGGAGCGATCCGCCGCCGATGTCGACCGCATGATCGAAATCAAGCTGTCCTTCGATACCGATGTGGCCCGCGCGAAGGAGGACACCCGTTTTTGGGGCGCGCTGGCGCTGACGCCGGAACAGAAAATGACCGTCGAAGACCCGATGGAAATGGAAAAGCTGGCCGACAGTCTGTCCTCCGATCAGACCGCCAGCCGCTGGATCGTCACCGCCGACCCGGACGAGGTCGTCG
>JBCCER010000105.1:0-15199 GCA_039030175.1 Pseudomonadota bacterium | reverse complement strand
CCAACTGATGGAGGCCGTCGATACGGTAATCCGCCATGCCAATGCGGCCGCATCTGAACGTGAGTGCGGCCAGTCGAATCTATTCGGCGGCAGCAACGATGAGGCCCATCGTCCGCGCCTGCCGGTGCTGCCGGATTGGGATAGTATGGAGAGACTTCGCCACGAGTTTGAGGCGATCGGCTTTTATCTTTCCGCCCATCCGATCGATAATTTCCCGACCGCCAGGGTCGGCGCGGTTCCGTCCGCTGAGATCGGGTCGCGCTTCCGAAACTCCGGCCGCTCGACGATGAAAGTCGCCGGTATCGTGCTGGCTAAGCGGGAGATGACCACCAAAACCGGCAATCGCATGGCTTTCGTGCAGATGTCCGATGCCAGCGGCGTGTTTGAGATTACTTTGTTTGTCGAAGCGCTCGTGAAAGCGCGCCCACATCTAGAGGCGGGCACACCCTTGCTGGCGACAATCGAAGTTCAAGCCCGCGACGAAGACCTACGCCTCACTGCGACGGATGTGACGCCGCTGGACGACGCGGTTGCACAGGCGGGTGTTGCCGTACAGGTGCATCTAGATCAGCCCAAGGCTGCGAACGAACTGCGCAGCATTTTGGAACGTGCGGGCGCGGGGCGAGGGCGGGTTAGCATCGTGATTCCCGTCGATAGGGACGGGGAGGCCGAAATCACCTTGCCGCAATCGTACGCCATTAGCGCGCGCGGCAGGGCGGCAATTAAGTCTATTCCGGGTGTCAGCGACGTCCGGGAATACTAGTCAAGACTTCAATGCAGCGATAATGGCCGGCGGCCCTTGCAAATCGTCGGCAACGGGTCTATCTACCCGCCGTCATTGACAATCCTCACGCGGGACATGCGGACGGCCGTCAGCAGGCGGTTGGTCGCTCCGGTGTTTTCGGACGTTCTATCGAACGATCCAAAAGCAAGACCCGCGGCGGACGAACCGGAAAAGGAACGATACAAATGGTTATGCCAACCTTTACCATGCGCCAGCTTCTGGAAGCCGGCGTGCATTTCGGGCACAACACCCGTCGCTGGAACCCCAAAATGGCGCCCTATATCTTCGGTGCGCGCAATGGGGTGCACATCATCAATCTCGAAGAGACGGTCCCAATGCTTTCCCGCGCGCTGGAAGCGGTGCGCGATGTGGTCGCCAACAATGGACGCGTGCTCTTCGTCGGCACCAAACGGCAGGCTCAAGACAGGATCGCCGAGGCAGCGAAGCGCTCGGGTCAGTACTACGTCAACCACCGCTGGCTGGGCGGCATGTTGACCAACTGGAAAACTATCTCGCAGTCGATCCGTCGGCTAAAGGAGATGGACGGGCAGCTCGAAGAGGGCATTACCGGATTGACCAAGAAGGAGCAGCTGCAGCTTACCCGCGAGCGAGATAAGTTGGAGCGTGCCCTGGGCGGTATCCGTGATATGGGCGGCCTACCTGACCTTATTGTGGTCATCGATACTAACAAAGAATCGATTGCCATTCAGGAGGCCAACAAACTTGGCATTCCCGTCGCAGGCGTTGTCGACAGTAACTCTAACCCTGACGGCATCGCTTTTCCGATTCCTGGCAATGATGATGCCCTGCGCGCGATCGACCTGTATTGCGATCTCATCTCCGGGGCCGTGCTGGCCGGTATCGAGGCCGCGCTGACAACTTCGGGAACCGATGTCGGCGAGCTTGACGCCCCAGTCGCTGAAATCGTGCCAGAAGAGGCCGAAGCAGCCGAGACGCCGGAGGCGCCGGCGGCTGAAGAAGCCAGCGCAACGGAGGCACCCGCCGAAGGTGCCGATGCGGCGGCGAGCGAAGCGGACAAGACAAAGGCCGACACAGGCGAAGCTGCCTAGTCGACGGCAAATAGTGATCGATTTGCGATCTAAATCGACCCGTGACTTCAATTGTTTGTAACTGAATTCTGACGCAAGAGGTTAACATGTCAGGAGTGACAGCGGCGCTCGTCAAAGAGCTGCGCGAGAAGACAGGCGCCGGCATGATGGACTGCAAGAAGGCGCTGACCGAGACCGGCGGCGATATGGAAGCCGCCGTTGACTGGCTGCGAACCAAGGGGCTGGCAGCAGCTGCCAAGAAGGCTGGGCGAACCGCATCGGAAGGTCTCGTTGGGCTGCAAGTCGAAGGGACCAAAGGCGCGTTGGTCGAGGTTAATTCGGAGACCGATTTCGTTTCCAGGAACGAGAGCTTCCAAGGCTTTGTTCGCACCGCATCCGCGCTGGCTGCGAACGCCGACGGATCAATCGAGACTCTTTCCGGGCTCGATTATCCCGGCACGGGCCGAACGGTCGCTGAGGAACTCACCAACTTGGTCGCGACCATCGGCGAGAATATGACTCTACGTCGGACGGCAAGCCTGTCGGTCGATACAGGCGTCGTCGCGGGTTACGTGCACGGCGCGGTTGCCGACGGCATGGGCAAGATTGGCGTCCTGGTCGCAATCGAGTCGTCGGCGGACACCGCGGCTCTGACCGAGTTCGGACGGCAAATCGCGATGCATGTTGCCGCGGTTCGCCCAGAATCGCTGACCGTGGAAGATCTCGACCCTGAGTTGATCGCCCGCGAGAAGGAAGTTCTGTCCGAGCAGGCAAGGGCCTCGGGCAAGCCGGAAAATATCATCGAGAAAATGGTAGAAGGCCGGCTTCGCAAGTACTACCAAGAGGTAGTGCTGCTTGAGCAGACCTTTGTTATCGACGGCGAAAGCAAAGTGGCTCAGGCGGTCGCGGCTAAGTCCAAGGAACTCGGCGTTCCGGTCGCGATAACCGGTTTTGCCCGGTTTAACCTGGGTGAGGGCGTTGAGAAAGAAGAAGAAGATTTCGCCGCAGAGGTCGCGGCCACTTTGAAAGGCTAGACCTCCCACGATAAGGGGTAGCGTTCGATGCCAGCAGATGGACCGCTATACAAACGTGTCCTCCTGAAGCTGTCCGGTGAAGCCCTGATGGGCGATCAGGACTATGGCGTCGATCCCGACATGGCGAATCGGGTCGCCCAGCAAATAGCATCTGTAGTCAGCCTCGGCTGCCAGGTCTGCATCGTGGTGGGCGGCGGTAACATTTTCCGCGGCCTATCCGGTGCTGCCACCGGGATGGAGCGTGCCACGGCCGACTATATGGGCATGTTGGCGACGGTGATTAATGCTCTGGCCATGCAAAGCGCCTGCGAGCGCGTGGGGCTGCAGACGAGAGTCTTGTCGGCGATCCCGATGGCGTCCGTGTGTGAGCCTTACATCCGACGACGCGCCGTGCGTCACATGGAAAAGGGCAGGGTGGTTATTTTTGCCGCCGGCACCGGGAACCCCTTCTTCACCACGGATACCGCAGCGGCCCTTCGCGCGTCAGAAATGGATTGCGACGCCTTGCTGAAAGGGACGCAGGTCGACGGTGTTTATGATGCCGACCCCCGTGAAGTTCCCACGGCCAAGCGCCTAGGCCGGCTCAGCTACATGCATGTTCTAGCCAATGATCTGCGCGTGATGGACCACTCAGCCATATCATTGGCGCGAGAAAACCATATTCCCATACTTGTCTTCTCGATCCATAACGAAGGAGCGTTCGCCGATGTCATAAGCGGACGCGGAAACTACACGATAATAACAGAAGCTTAAGGGGGGCTCTTAGGCCATGACGGATATCGATATTGTTGACATCGAACGCCGGATGAACGGGGCGGTCGAAGCGCTACGCAGCGAGTTTGGCGGTTTGAGAACGGGTAGAGCCTCGCCCACCTTGCTCGAGCCCATTACGGTCGAGGCCTACGGCGCGGCCATGCCGCTTAATCAGGTCGGTACAGTTGGCGTTCCCGAACCGAGACTTTTGACAGTACAGGTCTGGGACAATGGGCTGGTAAAATCAGTTGAAAAGGCGATTCGCAATGCTGGGCTCGGCCTCAACCCGCAAACGGACGGTTCGCTCGTTCGGGTGCCGATCCCTGAATTGAATGAGGAGCGGCGCAGGGAATTGTCCAAGGTTGCCGGAAAGTATGCTGAGCAAGCGCGGATCGCCACCCGGAATGTCCGTCGAGACGGGATGGATCGTTTGAAGAAGATGGAAAAGGATGGCGACATCAGCCAAGACGACCACAAGCTGTATGCGGACGAAATCCAGCAGCTGACCGATCAGACCATCAAGAAGATCGACGACGCCCTTGCCAGCAAGGAGTCAGAGATCATGCAGGTTTGAGTCCACGGAAACAGCCCTCGAGAGAGCCTATGCTGCAAGTTGCGCCCCAGCAGACTCTGACCCTGCCCGAACATGTGGCCATCATCATGGATGGCAACGGCCGCTGGGCAACCGCACGGGGATTGCCTCGCGTCTTGGGGCATCGCAAGGGGGTTGCCGCTGTCAAGCGAACAGTTAAGGCGGCCGTCAATCTAGGAATTCCCTTTCTGACTCTGTTTGGTTTTTCGACCGAGAACTGGCGCAGGCCGGTTGTCGAGGTCGAAGAGTTGATGCGCTTGATGCGGTTTTACCTGCGTAGCGAGGTGGCCGACCTACACAAAAACGGTGTCCGCCTGAAAATTATCGGCGACCGCTCGAGGCTGCCCAGCGACATCGTCGACTTGATTGAACATGCTGAGCGGATCGTTCCTGAAGATGTAAAGCTGACCCTGACAGTGGCGCTTAGCTATGGCGGCCGTGGCGATATCCTGCAAGCAGTACAGTCAATTGCCCATGCAGTACGCGATGGTAGACTGGACCCTTCGGGCCTATGCGAGAAGACGGTAGGTGGCTTCCTGCAGACCGATGGACTGCCTGATCCTGACCTGTTGATCCGGACCAGCGGAGAACAGCGGATCAGCAACTTCCTGCTCTGGCAGTCTGCGTATGCTGAGCTTGTCTTTACTGACACCCTTTGGCCGGATTTCGAGCGTGCCGACTTAGAGTCGGCGGTGATGGAGTTCGCACGGCGCGAGCGTCGCTATGGCGCGACCAACGCCGGCGCACGATGACTTTTGGCGACAGCCAGTAACTTAAAGACCCGAATACTTTCCGCACTGGTTTTGGGGCCGGTTGCCATCGGGGCCATTTACCTTGGCGGCATAGCGTTTTTCGCGCTCATCGTGATTGCCTTTTTAGTCGCCCAGTACGAATGGCTTAGTTTGGTCGCCCCAAAAGCACCGCAGTGGATCTCCCTGGCAACCTACGCCGCACTGCTTGGCATCGCCCTGGTGGCGTTTTTGGACGGGATAACCAGTGGTCTTGGCTTCACTGTCGCGGTCGCGATCCTGCTGTTCATCGTCGTGCGGTTGGCGGCAGCGCCAGGGTCGATTGGCATCGCGCTGGGCATCGTCTATGTCGGCGGCACCATGGAGGCAATTGTCTGGCTGAGGGAACTGCCAGGCATTGGCTTCGGTCTTACCTGCTTTCTGTTTGCCTTGGTGTGGGCCACTGATGTGGGCGCGTATTGTGCAGGCAGGGCTCTAGGTGGTCCAAAGCTGGCACCGAGGCTCAGCCCCAATAAGACTTGGGCCGGATTGATCGGCGGCATGATTTCGGCCGGGATCGTAGGGTGGTTGGTAGCGCTGGGATTCTCAGCTCGTCTAGCCATTCTGGCGGGGGTGATTGCCGCCGTCCTGGCTCTTATCGCGCAGATGGGGGACTTGTTTGAGTCCACTCTCAAGCGGCGCGCAGGTGTCAAGGATAGTGGCACTTTGATTCCCGGTCATGGCGGTGTTCTGGACAGAATCGACGGATTGATGGCAGCCGCACTGGTCTTGACGGCTTGGCAACTGGCTCTTGGTGAAAGTTTGGCTTGGTGGTGAGCAAACGGACTCGAAGCGTGACAGTGCTTGGCTCGACGGGATCGGTCGGACAAAGCACTATCGACCTGCTCAGGCGCAATCCCGACCGGTTCGACGTCCGTGTATTGACCGCAAACAACAACGCCGAACTGCTCGCCCAGCAGGCAATGGAACTGGGCGCACAGATGGCCGTCGTTGCCGATGAATCCGCACTCGAAACGCTGCGATCGGTCCTCTCGGGCACCGGCATCGAAGCCGCTGGCGGACGCCAAGCTCTCATCGACGCATCCAGAATGTCTACCGATTGGACGATGGCGGCGATTGTTGGTGCTCGCGGTCTTGAGCCGACACTGGCTGCTGTTGATCGTGGCGGCGTAATCGCCATCGCGAACAAGGAATGCCTGGTTTGTGCTGGAGATTTGGTGATGCGCCGGTCGAACAAATCCGGCGCCACGTTGCTGCCAGTCGATAGCGAACACAATGCGATATTTCAGGTCTTCCACGGTAGCCAGTTGGTTCGCCGGATTATCCTGACCGCGTCAGGTGGACCGTTTAGGACAGCCGAGCCGTCGAAGTTGGCTGAAGTGACACCGGCACAGGCCGTGGCTCATCCTGTTTGGTCGATGGGCGTCAAGATTTCCGTCGATAGCGCCACCATGATGAACAAGGGGCTCGAGATCATCGAGGCGTCATACTTGTTTGATCTGCCAGACCACAAGATCGATGTCCTAGTCCATCCCCAGTCCGTTATCCACAGCATGGTTGAGTATGGCGATGGGTCGGTTCTGGCTCAACTCGGCACACCCGACATGCGCACGCCCATAGCCTACACGCTTGCGTGGCCGGAACGCATGGAATGCCCATCAGAACCGCTCGATCTGGTCAAGGTCGCAAGCCTGACATTCGAGGCACCCGATCCAGGCCGGTTCCCGTGTTTGGGACTAGCACGGCGGGCCCTCCGGGCCGGTGGATCGGCGCCTGCCGTTCTAAACGCAGCCAACGAAATTGCCGTGGAGGCGTTCCTGGCTGAACGGATTGGATTTCTGGATATCGCGGCGGTCAACGATGCCGTATTGTCCAGTGTCGAGGCACCGTCGGCGAACGACCTGGATTCGATCCTAGCATTGGATGCGAAAGCACGCCGACATGCTGAGGCCACAATTGCCAGCCGTTCTTGGCGACATCATGAATTCGATCGGAGCGGGGCCAAGCGTCCGGCGCGTCGGTAGGGGGTCTCGTAAATGGGGCTGATTGAGGGAATTGGCGACTATCTGATCCCGTTCCTGGTGGTTCTGACCATTCTGGTATTCGTCCATGAATGGGGCCATTTCTGGGTCGCCAGACGGTGCGGCGTGCGCGTTCAAGTCTTCTCCGTCGGTTTTGGGCCCGAACTGTTCGGGCGCACCGACAGGCATGGGACTCGCTGGAAGTTCAGCCTGATCCCGCTTGGCGGATACGTGAAGATGTTCGGCGACGCCAATGCGGCCTCAATGCCCGACGGGTCCGTCCAGCAGATGACCGACGACGAGCGGGCAGTATCGTTCTTCCATAAGCCTTTGTGGAAGCGTGCCGCGATCGTCGCGGCCGGTCCGATGGCCAATTTCCTGTTTGCTGCCATCGCATTGGCGATCCTTTTCGCCATCTACCAACACCCGTTCCCTCCGTCCACCGTCGGCACAGTGCAAGAGGGAAGTCCCGCAGAACTCGCCGGCATCGAGCCTGGCGATCGGATCGTCGCAGTCGACGGTCGGTCCGTCGGCCGTTTTTCCGATCTGGTCGTTGCTGTGCAGTCCTTCGACGGCGAGCCGCTTGCAATTGACCTTCGACGTGACGGCAACCCGATTGAGTTGTCGATAACGCCAGCCCTTGTCGAGGTTGACCGTGGGCAAGGGGTGATCGAGGTGCCCCGGATCGGCGTATCGCCGGATGCCGGCCCTTACGACGTTCCTCGGGCAATCGGCATGGGGGTGGTTGAGACCTTTGCCCTGATAGGCCTGACGATCGATGCTATCGGCGAGATCATCGTAGGCGACCGGAGCACCGAGGAACTAGGCGGTCCGATTCGAATCGCCCAGATGTCCGGCGATGTCGCGCAGTTCGGTATCCTGGCTTTGGTCTGGTTTACGGCCCTTCTTTCGATAAATCTTGGGCTTATCAACCTACTTCCGGTCCCCGTACTTGATGGCGGGCACCTGTTGTTTTATGCCATCGAGGCGGTGCGCGGCCGCCCGTTGGGCGAAAAGGCGCAAGAGGTTGGCTTTCGGCTGGGTGTGGCCTTTGTCCTAGGCCTTATGATATTCGCTACCTGGAACGACCTCGTTCAACTGGATGTCGTTGCTTGGTTTCAAAATCTGATCTCGTGAGGTGGGGGCCCGTCTCGGAAATGTTTAGGACCAGCAAGAGGCGCCCGGCCTCAACATCGGTTGACAGCGTCCAGATCTTCTTTAATCCAGCCCGCTCGGCGAACCGGAATTGAGAGTGAGCATGCGAACCATTCTTCGCCAGCCAGTTCGACTTTGGTTTTTCCTTTGTCTCGCTATCGGCATCGTTGCGCCGCTGAACTCTACGGCTCAGCCGGTGTTCGTGGTCGAGCAAATTCTGGTCGAAGGGTCCGAACGGATCGACCCGGTGACGGTCATCTCTTACGTGACTTTCGATGTTGGCGATCAGGTTACGCCGGCGGATCTAGATGATTCCCTTACAGCCCTATTCCGAACCGGGCTGTTTCGCGACGTTGTCTTGGAGCGACAAGCCACCATTGTCATCATCACGGTGGTGGAGAATCCGGTAATCAACCGGATAGCGTTCGAAGGCAATCGCAGCGTCGATGATGAGTTGCTCGAGACCGAAATCGAACTGCGGCCGCGCGTTGTCTATACCCAGCCTCGCGTTCAGTCCGACGTTCAAAGAATTGTCGAGCTGTACCGTCGCAGTGGCCGCTTCTCGGCCAATGTCGAGCCCGTTATCATCGAACTTGATCAAAACAGGGTCGATCTAATCTTCGAGATCGATGAGGGCTCGGCGACCGGCATTGAACGGATCTCATTCGTGGGTAATGAGGCATTTTCCGATGCGCGGCTAAGGCGTGAAATCGCGACTGAGGAGACCGTCTGGTACGGTTTCCTATTTGGTGGCAACGATAACTACGACCCAGACAGGTTGGCCTTTGATGAAGAGTTGCTGCGCCGTTTCTACCTGTCTGAAGGCTATGCCGACTTCCGCGTCATCTCGGCAGTCGCAGAGCTAGCCCCCGACCAGAGCGGCTTTTTTGTCACCTTCACCGTGGAGGAAGGCGAGCGCTACGAGTTCGGTGAAGTCGACATCGTATCGCGCATTCCAGAGGTCGATGCCGAACTTCTGGAGGGCGAGATCGTCTCGGACAGCGGCGACTATTACAGCAACGTTGCCGTCGAAGACAGCATCCGCAACCTCACCGACGCGGCTGGGAACCTGCAATATGCCTTTGTTGAGATTAATCCGATCGTCACAAGGAACCGGGAAGAGGCGACGATCGGTATCATCTACGAAATCAATGAAGGCCCGCGTGTCTTTGTCGAACGGATTGAGATTCGCGGCAATGTCAGAACAATCGATCGTGTGATCCGCCGTGAGATCCTTCTTGCTGAAGGCGACCCGTTCAACGCCACGCTGCTGCGGCGTTCTGAGACGAACATACGGAACTTAGGCTTCTTCGCTTCCGTCAACGTCGAGGTCATCCAGGGAAGTACACCGGACCGGACCTTGATCATTGTTACGGTCCAAGAACAGTCGACAGGCGAGCTTTCGCTTGGTGCTGGCTTTTCGACCACCGATGGCGCAATCGGCGATATCAGTTTGAGAGAACGAAACTTGCTCGGTCGCGGCCAAGATCTCAGGCTGACCGCGTCCATCAGCCAAAATACTACTGAATTTGATCTCAGTTTCACTGAACCCTACTTCCTTGATCGCGATTTGGCTGCCGGTATCGATCTGTTCAGCATCACCACCGACCGCGAAGACACCGGCAGCTTCAATGAATTCACTGCTGGCTTTGGCTTGCGTTTAGGCTACGCGCTTGGGCCTGACCTGCGTCAGATTCTGAACTATCGGCTCGAGTACGAAGAGATTACCGACTCTACCAACGATCTCGTCCCAGATGGCGATGCGTGGATTTCGTCGATCGGACAAAGTCTCGTATATGACCGTCTGGATAGCCGGATTAACCCGACCGATGGGTATATCCTACGGTTTTCCACCACTTTTGCCGGTCTTGGCGGGGATGTTCAGTATTTCCGCACAACCGGCTCGGCGAGCTATTTCACACCGGTCCTCGGCAACGAGGATTTTATCCTGAACTTGTCGATCGAAGGCGGTTATATCACCGGGATCGATCAAGATGTGCGCGTTCAGGACCGCTTCTTCGTCGGCGGCGCCAACCTTCGGGGATTTGAAACCGGAGGTATCGGCCCACGGCTAGTGGACACAGGCCAAGCTGTCGGTGGTAACCAGTTTGCTGTCGCGACGGCTGAAATCGAGTTTCCGCTTGGCTTGCCCGAAGAGCTCGGCATCCGCGGAAGGGCGTTTACCGATGCGGGTTATCTAGACGGTGTTGATGGGGTCGACGAGCCGATCTTCGACGATCCGGCTATCAGGGTAGCGGTTGGCGCCGGCATATCGTGGAACTCACCATTCGGCCCCATCCGTTTGGACTATGCCATACCGGTGGTTCAAGAAGACTTTGACAGAACCCAGAATTTCCGGTTCTCGTTCGGCACGACCTTCTGACGCGATGCGCCTGGGATCTTGGCTGACAGCCCTGGGTATTGCCTTAGGGTCGGCTTTGTGCGTCAGCGCACGAGCCCAGGAACAGGCGATAGAAGCGCCGCTGCTCGCCGAGGAGGAGCAGGGCGATGAAGCGGCCGAGATTCGCGATACTCCGCCCAACATTTTGGTCGTCGATTTCGATTGGGTCATTCGGCAGTCCGATGCCGCGCAGTCGATCCAAAGCCAGTTGGACGCCGAACGCCAAGTTCTGCAGGAGCGCTTTGCCGAGCGCGAAGCCGAACTCAGGGCGATGGAGCAGGAACTTGAGGCTATCGGCGACGAAGTCTCAAACGACGAACAGTTGGCGCGGCGGCGGGAGTTCGAGCAGCTTGTCGCGGACACGCAGCGCGAGGCCCAGGCACGGCGCAGCATCCTAGATCAGGCATTTCGTGATGCCATGGATCAGGTGCGTTCCGCCTCCGTCCTCGCGATCGCCGACATAGCCGACAGCGCCAACGCCGAGATCGTGCTTCACATCAATCAGGTGGTCATCTACAGCAGAGACCGAAACATCAGCGAGCAGACATTGGCCGCCTTGAACGAACAATTGCCGGATGTCCAAGTCGACATTCCGGTCCAGGAGTAGAATGTGGCCGATCCTGACTTTTTTCAACGAGCCGGCCCGTTTCGACTGTCCGACCTGGCGGAGATTGGGCGGGCCGAGATAGCCCCTGCCGCCGATGCCGATGCATTCGTCCATGATGTTGCGTCGCTGGAAAGCGCCACCGAGACCGACATTAGCTTTTTTGAAGATACCAAGCGTGCCGATCTCCTGGCTTCGTCGAAGGCTGGCTTTTGCGCCGTTCGGCCTGCCGACGCCGATAAGGCACCAAATGGGATGACGCTTCTAATCAGCAAGCAACCTCAACTGGCTTACGCGCTGATCGCCGCCGCATTCTATCCTGAGCAAGAGGGGACGGGGGTGGATACGACGGCGCATGTCGATGCGTCCGCGATCATCGATCCAACTGTAACAATTTCGGCTGGCGTCGTTGTCGGGGCACGCGTTCACGTTGGTCAGGGCACAAGAATAGGCCCAAATACAGTTATTGGCGACGGCGTGCGCATCGGTGCCGACTGCCGGATATCGTCCCATTGCAGCTTATCCTATTGCGTGATCGGCGATGGCGTCGCGATCGACGCCGGCGTAAGGATCGGCGAACGCGGCTTTGGTTGGGTTATCGATTCGAATGGGCATTCTCCCGTTCCCCAACTTGGCCGCGTCATCATCGAGGATCGCGTGTCGATCGGCGCCAATACGACAATCGATCGCGGGTCCGGCCCCGATACGCTGATCCGACAAGGCGCAATTATTGATAATCAAGTCATGATCGGGCACAACGTGGAGGTGGGTGAGTCAAGCGTCCTCGTCTCCCAAGTTGGCATTGCAGGGTCGACCAAGCTGGGCCCCATGGTGATGTTGGGTGGGAAGGCCGGATTAAGCGGTCATTTATCGATCGGTGCGGGGGCGAGAATCATGGCCAAAGCCGGTGTTTACAAAGACGTACCCGCCGGAGCGGATGTTGCCGGTAGTCCAGCGATTCCGGTCCGTGACTTTTGGCGCTTGCAGGCGCAACTTAAGAAGATGATGAATCGTAAAGGCGATTAGTGATGAGTGAAGTGGCGCCCGGCGACGTAATCGATGTAATCGATATTGAAGGCATCAAAGCCAGGATTCCGCACCGATATCCAATGCTGATGATCGAGCGGGTCTTGGATGTTCGCCCTGCAGATTCGGCGATTGGCGTCAAGAATGTCAGCGTCAATGAAGGTTTCTTCCAGGGGCATTTTCCCGGTGCCCCTGTCATGCCGGGGATATTGATCATTGAGGCGATGGCCCAGACCGCCGCCGTTCTGGTTGTCTGCACCTTGGGTGAGCACGCGGCAGGCAAGCTGGTTTACTTCATGACAATCGACAACGCCCGGTTCCGGCATCCTGTTTATCCCGGCGACCGCATCGAGTTGCACGTCAAACAGCTCCACATGCGCCCGACCGTTTGGAAAATCCGGGGGGAGGCAACAGTGGACGGCAAGCTGGTCGCCGAAGCGACCATGAAGGCCATGATCATGCTCGACAAAGAGACGGTTTAGAACAGCACCCAAAGCGTCGCGGCGACGGTCATCACCAGCCCGATACCCAGCAAAAACTGCCCCCAGACCCTAAGGAACGGGCCTTCATTGTCATTGGCGGGCCTGGGAACGGTGTGAAAAACAGGCCGCGTCTCCGGCCGAGCCCTACCTGATGGCTGGGCGCTGGATTCCCGTGGATATGGCGTTCCTTGCCTAGCCACGATCCTTCATATCGACGAATTCGCGCCTGGTAGCACCACTGTAAAGCTGCCGAGGCCGGCCGATCTTCTGCATCGGGTCTTCAACCATCTCATTCCATTGAGCGACCCATCCAACGGTTCGTGCCACAGCAAAAAGCACAGTGAACATGCTGGTCGGGAAACCCATCGCTTTGAGGATTATACCTGAATAAAAGTCGACATTGGGATAGAGTTTTTTCTCGATAAAATATTCATCCTCAAGCGCGATGCGTTCCAGTTCCATCGCCAGCGTCAGCAAAGGATCGTTTTCGATACCCAACTCACCGAGAACTTCATGGCAGGACTGGCGCATCACCGTCGCGCGGGGGTCGTAGTGTTTGTAAACCCGATGGCCAAAGCCCATCAGACGGAATGGATCATCTTTGTCTTTGGCGCGTTTGACATAAGTTCCGACATTGTCGACATGGCCAATCTCAGCCAGCATCTTCAGGACTGCTTCATTGGCACCGCCATGGGCTGGGCCCCAAAGGGAGGCGATACCGGCCGCTATGCAGGCAAACGGGTTGGCGCCGGACGAGCCGGCTAGACGAACTGTTGACGTCGAGGCGTTTTGCTCGTGATCGGCATGCAGGATGAAGATGCGGTCCATCGCCTTGGCCAGGATCGGGTTGATCCTGTAATCCTCTGCCGGCACCGCAAAGGTCATATTGAGAAAGTTTTCTGCGTAGTTCAGATCGTTACGCGGATACACGAACGGTTGGCCTGTGGAGTATTTGTACGCCATTGCAGCCAATGTCGGCATCTTCGCGATCATCCGGTGCGATGCGATAAGTCTTTGTTTGTGATCGGTTATATCGGTGCTGTCGTGGTAAAATGCAGACAGTGCACCAACGACGCCGCACATAATGGCCATCGGGTGCGCATCGCGCCGAAATCCACGATAAAAGTAGGTCAGCTGCTCGTGCAGCATCGTGTGATAGGTGATTGTTTTCTCGAATGCCTCGCTCTGGCTCTCGGTCGGCAATTCGCCTTCCAAGAGGAGATAAGCAACTTCGAGAAATGTGCAGTTTTCTGCCAAGGCCTCGATCGGATAGCCCCGGTGCAAAAGCACGCCTTCATCGCCGTCGATATAGGTAATGCTGCTGTCGCATGACGCCGTCGAGGTGAAACCGGGATCGTAGGTGAACATCCCGGTTTCGGCGTAAAGGCTTCGAATGTCGATAACTTTTGGCCCGAGCGTCCCGTCGGTAACGTTAAACTCGTGCGATTTGCCGGTCTCGTTATCGACCAGGGTAACGGTCTCGGTCATAGCGCCAATTCCTCATCAAATGCGGGCTGTTTAGGAGGCGACATTCGATGGATGGGTCGCTCCGAACGGGTGCCTGAAACATAGTTTGCCGGCCGGTTAAGATCAATCGGCCAGGCGGCTCAAGTGGTTTCGCAGACGGTCACATCAGCTATTCTGCCTATGGCTTCGTCCTTGCCCAGGATCGCTGCAACTTCAAAGATTCCCGGGGATGTCGTCGAGCCACTCAAAGCGGCGCGAAGCGGCTGAGCCACTTTGCCTAGTTTGAGGTCCTTTCGCTCAGAAAATACGCGCACGGCCTGCTCGATCGACGGTTCGGACCAATCATCAACGCCAGAAAGGTCGGTCGAGAGGTCCTCCAAAAGCAGCCGCGCCCGCCCATCTAAAAGAGCGGCCGCCTTGTCGGTCATAGCTAGAGGCCGTGAGGCCGCATAAAATAGTGCATTATCAGCAAGATCATTGATGGTCTTTGCACGCTGCTTGAGCCCAGGCATACCCGACAGTACGCGAGCGCGCGCCGCTGCATCTATGGGGTGTCCCAGAGATTTTTCCAACAGCGGCCACAGCATCTCGACTAGCCGATTATCATCGGCTTCGCGAATGTAATGTCCGTTCAAGTTTGCCAGTTTGTCGAAATCGATTCTCGCCGGCGACTTCCCGACAGCCGGCAGGTCAAACCAAGCGATGGCTTGCTCTGTCGAGATCACCTCATCATCGCCATGCGACCACCCCAATCGCAATAGGTAGTTTCGAAGGGTTTCCGGCAAATACCCCATGTCCCGATAAGCCTCGACACCCAAGGCCCCGTGCCGCTTGGACAGTTTCGCGCCGTCTGGGCCGTGGATCAAAGGTATGTGAGCGAAGACCGGTATCTGCGCCTGCAGCGCCGCGTACAGTTGTGCCTGGCGGAAGGCGTTGGTCAAATGGTCGTCGCCGCGGATCACATGGGTGATCCCCATATCAATATCATCGAGCACGACAGACAGCATATAGGTCGGCGTGCCGTCGGCGCGCAGTAGGATCATATCGTCCAATTGCGAGTTATCGACGGTGACACGACCCTG
>JBCCER010000104.1:0-15494 GCA_039030175.1 Pseudomonadota bacterium | reverse complement strand
GCGAGCCCGACCGCCTGTCGCTCATCGAGCGCGTCGCCCGACACGTCCTCATACCCTTGGCCGACCTCCAGGATGATCTGCTGAACATCCTCAGGCAGCCGGTTGAACGTATCGGTGTTGATGGTGAGGCCATTGACCGGCATCGCGCCGAAGCCGATCAAGGTGTAGTAGGGCGCCGGCTCGTGGAAGCGGAAGCCGAGATAGGCGGACGGGAACATCAACCAGCCGTCGTAAACACCTGTTTGCAATGACAAATACCCGTCAGGCAGGGTCGACTGGACTGGCACCGCGCCGGCGAATTCCAGCCAGGGCAGGTTCGGGCCCGCGCCACCGACCTTCTCGCCTTCGAGATCCGCGATGGTCTCCCACTCGAAGGTCGTACCCAAATGGTAGTTGTCCCAGCCGCTGAGGCCGAGCAGGATCTGATTGTAGTCGTCCTCAAACGTCTCGGTCAGCCAGGGATGCTGGTCGTAGACCTCACGCACCAAATCCATGGCCTCATCAGATTCCTGCGGGCCGAACGGCGCATAGTAGGGGAAGTTGTGCAGGAACAGCTTTGCAGGCTCGAAGCAAAAGCAATAGGCGCCAATATCCAACAGGCCGGATTCCACGGCCTCAAGCGTTTCGGCGACGCCCGCGATGGAGCCGCCATAGGCCTCGACGAACTCGATCGTGTGGTCGGTTTCCTCGGCAACCCGCCGTTCCACCTCCGGCACGAAATAGTCGGCGAGAACCGACACATAGACTGCCGGACCGTTCGGATGACCAGAGCCGACGCGCAATGTGAAATCGTCAGCACTGGCGGTCGTCGCAAGGCCGGCGCTCAGCGCCAAGGCCGCTCCGCCAAGCGCAGATGTAACAAGGGATTTGGTACGTAGTCTCATCGGTGAAATTCTCCTCCCAGCATTGGCCGGCCGGAGAGCGGCCGGTCTGTTGTTTTGCGTCGCGATCAGTCCCCGCGACGAAGCCGCTTTTCGGGCCGTCATCACTGCTCCACTGTGAGCGTGATCTAAGTTATCATGCGCTAAATAAGGAGGGCGGTCAACTCGCCTCGCCCTATCAAGCCAGGGTGGAAGTTAGCTCAACGGCAGCATTACAAACCGTTGAAATCCTGGCCGTTGTGTCAGCCGTCTGTGCCAGCGATAGAGGTTTGGAAGGTCGCGATGGGGAATGTCGAGCGCATACCAGCGGCTGACCAAGCAACCGACCGGTATGTCGCCGATCGATAGCGTATCGCCGACCATGTAGGGCCGCTCGGCAAGCCAGCGATCGACCATGGCAAGCTTACGGCCAAGCAATCGCTGGTGCTTCTCGATTGCCTTCAAGTCACGGTCTTCGGGCGGTGTCCGTATCAAGCCTATGAACACCGGCCGCAGATCTGCCCAGCCCTCGTTGATAGCCCAATCGATCCACTGATCGGCAACGGCCTCAGCTTGAAGATCGCTAGGGATAAGCCGATCGCGCCCATACCGCCGTGCCAGGTAGCGAATGATCGCGTGGGATTCCCACAGCACGAAGCCGTCATCATTTAGGCACGGGACCTTGGCGTTGGGATTCATGGCGCGGTAGTCCTCGGTGTCCAAACCACCGAACGCGCCGCCGGCATCGATCCGCTCGACCTCTAGCTCAAGCTCAGCAGCGCACCAGAGAACCTTTTGGACATTGATCGAATTCGCTCGCCCCCAGAGCCGAAGCATTGAGTCTCCCCAGCATTCATTGCCTTTGGGCAACCTTGCCCAGGCCCCCTAATTTATCAAGCGCTAACTAGGCGCTTGAATTGCAAGCCTTCACCGGTATGCTGCGAACAGAGGGTTCAGCCATAAGAACCCAGGCAAGATTGGGAGGCGGCCGGCCAATGGGCCTACACCGAGGGATGTTCTGGCTCGCGCGGACGATCCACGTGATCTCAGCCTTCTGGGTGCTGGTTCTTGCGCTGATGATCTTCGTCGACGTAACCGGTCGGTACTTCTTTGACAGCCCGCTGTTAGGCACTGCCGAGATCATCAAGAATTCGGTCGTCTCGGTGACCTTCCTTCAGCTGCCCCTGGCAATCTACACAGGCTCAATGCTGCGTACGACTGTTGTGTCGGAGATGGTCGGCCCGACGGGACGGCGGTTGATCCGCACACTGACAGCGCTGCTGGGCATTGCGTTTTTCATCGGCACCGCCTTCAGCACGTGGGAGCCCATGCTGGACGCTTGGGAGATTGGCGAATACGAAGGTGAGGGGGCGCTGAGAGTCCCGACATATCCTGTGCGGACCTTGGTTCTCATCACTTCGATATTCGCGGCGATGGTCTATGGGATGCTAGTCGCCCTCGATTGGACCGGTCGATTGCCGTCCGAACTCGACGCCGATGCCGAAGAGGCGCGAGCCTAGATGACGTCGTTGCACGCAGACCGCGTCTAGCCGGAGGCCGCCTTGGGAACCGATATCGTTCTTTACATGCTGGGGCTGCTGATCGTCCTGATCGTGATGGGCGTTCACATCGCCATCGCGCTGGGCGTTGCCAGCGTGTTGGGCGTTTACCTCATCTTCGGCAGCTGGGATATTGCTCTGTCGTTGTTGGGAACGACGGCTTACGAGGCAATCCGAAATCAGGTCTTCGCTGTCATCCCCTTGTTTGTGCTTATGGGCGATTTTGTCTCCAAATCGGGGGCGGCGAAGGATCTTTACCGGCTATGCGATAGAGCGCTCCGGCGCTTGCCCGGGCGGCTCGCGGTCGCCACCGTGGCAGGTAACGCGGTGTTCGCGGCGGTCACGGGCGTGTCGATCGCATCGGCCGCGACATTCAGCCGGATCGCCTACCCGGAGATGCGGCGCCTTGGATATCGCAAGACTTATGCGCTCGGTTCGGTCGCGGGTAGTGCGTGCCTGGGCATGCTGATCCCGCCGTCGGTTCTTTTGATCGTGTGGGCCATTTTGACAGAGATGTCGGTAGGCGCCTTGTTTGTTGCCGGCGTTATCCCGGGTATCCTGCTTGCCCTATTGTTCTGCGCTTACTGCGTCTTTGCCGCCATCCGGAACCCGGAAATAGCGCCGCACAGTGTCGATTTGTTGGAGGAAGAGAAATCCCCTCACGCTCTGCGGCAAGAGGCGATCGGCGGTCTGGGCATCCTTGCCCTTATTGTCCTTGTGATCGGCGGTATCTGGGGCGGCATCTTCACGCCGACGGAGGCGGCCGGCTTCGGGGCGCTCGGCGCCTTGGTGCTGGGCGTGGCCAAGGGCATGCGTGGTGGCGACATCATGCAAGCCATCTTCGACGCCGGGAAAACAACGGCCCCGATCATGATCCTGCTGATCACGGCGTCGATGTACTCGCGACTGCTGGCCATGGGGGGCGCCGTTAACGTCATCTCCGGCGTGTTTGCCGGCCTTGATGTTGCGCCGATCGTCCTGGTGTTGATCATGGTCGGCATCTGGCTGGTGCTTGGCATGCTGATCGACAGCGTCTCGATCATCTTGCTGACCGTACCGATCTTCGTGCCGATCGCGGCCCTGGCCGGATTTCACCCGTTTGCCTTTGCGATCTTCGGCATCTTGATCATCGAGGCGGGCCTTTTGACGCCGCCCTTTGGGCTGCTTGTCTATACGGTCAAGGGATCCGTGCCCGATGCGTCCGTGCGTTTGGGTGAAATCTTCCGGGGCTCTGTGCCCTATTGGATCATGATCCTGGTGGTAGCTTTCCTAGTTTGGCTGGTCCCGTTTCTGGCGACTTGGCTGCCGGGTTTGATGTAACGGTTCGTTGACCGACGACGGTCCTCGCCTCTGTCTCACAGGCCTTTAAAGCCCAGACTCTCATTGGTACGGTAGTGGCGCGATTCGCTGGCTGAAATTCCCGCTTCGGGCGGTATCGTTAGCCGGCGACGGAAACCAAGGAGAGACCCCATGACCGCGCTTTTCAAACCCTTGCGCTTGATCGCCGCCCTGCTGCTGGTAGCCGGTACCGTTGCTGCCTGCGACAACACGATCCGAGGTGTCGGGCAGGACGTTCAAGACACCGGCGAAGCCATCGAGGATGCCGCGACCCAATAGCCGTGTCGCATATGTGACATTTCTGCAACTTTCCCCATTTGGAAACCGCCGGTTTGCGCCGGCGGTTTCATATTTTTTCGCCCCCAAAATTCCAGGATTTCCGCTAGATATAGCGTCGCAAAACTGTCACTTGTGCCGTATATTGTGTTTGGCGATTGACCACGATTCCGTCCTGCCATACCATATCTAGTGTGGAGGGGCCGGGGACACGCTACCACTAGATAATCCTAGGGTTTCTCTGCGTTTGGGCCGTGTGGCCCGGCAAATCAGGCTAACGATTTGAACCAGGGGAACGCTTTATGACGCCGCCAGTTGCTACTGCTGCCGCCATTGATGTCGCGGACCAGGCGATCGAAAAATCGCCCTCAAGTCTCAGCCAACTCAACAGGGCCGAACCGGCGGCGCCGATCTCTCTCACCAGAGAGCGCGAAAAGTTGCGCGATGTGGCTCTGCGGATCGATCGCTCACGCGACGCGCTGCTGACCGATTTCGGCAAAACGACGCTGGAAGACCGCTATCTGCTACCCGGTGAAAGCTATCAGGACATGTTTGCGCGCGTCGCGATCGCTTATGCGGACGACGGTGACCATGCCCAGCGTCTTTATGACTATATCTCGCGCCTGTGGTTCATGCCGGCGACACCCGTTCTATCAAATGGCGGCTCGACGCGGGGCTTGCCGATATCCTGTTTCCTGAACGCGGTCAGCGACGATCTCGACGGTATCGTGGGCACCTGGAACGAAAATGTCTGGCTCGCCTCGAACGGTGGCGGCATTGGAACCTATTGGGGACATGTGCGTTCGATCGGCGAGCCGGTGAAGGGGTGCGGCCATACATCCGGTATCATCCCCTTCGTTCGGGTCATGGACTCCCTGACACTTGCGATCTCACAGGGCTCGCTGAGGCGCGGTTCGGCGGCCGTTTATCTCGATGTGCATCATCCGGAAATCGAGGAATTCCTCGAAATCCGCAAGCCGTCCGGCGATTTCAATCGCAAGAGTCTGAACCTACATCACGGTTTGAACATCACGGACGAATTCATGGAGGCCGTCCGCGACGACGCTGATTTCGGTCTGCGTAGCCCAAAGACGGGCGAGGTCCTGCGCACGGTTTCGGCCCGCAAGCTGTGGCAGAAGATCCTTGAGATCCGCCTCCAGACTGGTGAGCCTTATCTCATCTTCTCCGACACGGTGAACCGTCAGATGGCCGCCCATCAGCGCGAGCTGGGCTTGAAGGTTTCGACCTCTAACCTGTGCTCGGAGATCATGCTGCATACCGGCGCCGATCATTTGGGCAACGATCGCACCGCTGTTTGCTGCCTGTCGTCGGTCAACGCCGAGAAATGGCACGAATGGTCTGAGGAGCCGCTCTTTATCGAAGACGTAATGCGCTTCCTCGATAACGTTTTGCAGGATTTCATCGACACGGCGCCGCAATCCATGGCACGCGCAAAATATTCTGCCATGCGCGAGCGGTCGGTCGGTCTTGGCCTGATGGGCTTCCATTCCTTCCTGCAGTCTATGGGTGTGCCGCTCGAGGGCGCGATGGCGAAGTCCTGGAACCTGCGCTTGTTCAAGCACATTCGGGCCGGCGCGGATGCAGCGTCTGTTACCTTGGCGGAAGAGAGGGGGCCGTGCTTGGATGCTAAGGAGCGCGGCATGATGGCCCGCTTCTCCCACAAGTTGGCCATCGCGCCTACCGCCTCGATCTCAATTATCTGCGGCGGTGTCTCGCCCTGCATTGAGCCGATCCCGGCCAATATTTTCACCCACAAGACCCTTTCGGGCTCGTTCACCGTGAAGAATCGACACCTGACGGATCTCTTGGAGGAGAAGGGTGAGAATACCCCGGAGGTTTGGGCCTCGATCTTGGAGCGAGAAGGATCGGTTCAACATCTCGACTGCCTGACGGACGAAGAAAAAGCCGTCTTCCGCACCGCGTTCGAAATCGACCAGCGTTGGCTCGTCGAACTCGCCGCCGACCGCACGCCTTATGTCTGTCAGGGTCAGTCTCTGAACCTGTTCCTGCCCGGCGACATCGATAAGTGGGACCTGATGATGCTGCATTGGCGGGCGTGGGAGACCGGCGTGAAGAGCCTCTATTACTGCCGCTCCAAATCCGTCCAACGCGCGCAATTCGCTGGCGTTGAGGCGGACAACACCAAAGCTTGGCCCGAGATGCCTCTATCGCTTGGCGAAGAGCGGACGGATTACGAAGAGTGTCTGGCCTGCCAATAGTCGCCGCATGAGGCCACAAGAATAAGGCCCACCGAGCCATTTTCGCCTCGGTGGGCTCCTTTATGCGACGATCCCTAGTGATCCAGAACTTGGCTTAGGAACAGCTTGGTCCGATCCGATTTCGGATTGGTGAAGAACTCTTCCGGCTCGGCCTGTTCAACGATGCTGCCGGCATCCATGAAGATCACGCGGTTCGCGACACGCCGGGCGAAGCCCATCTCGTGCGTCACGCACAGCATGGTCATGCCTTCCTCGGCAAGTTCGACCATCACGTCCAGCACTTCCTTGATCATTTCCGGATCGAGGGCCGAGGTCGGCTCATCGAACAGCATGATACGGGGCCGCATGCACAGCGATCGCGCGATCGCGACACGCTGCTGCTGACCGCCGGAGAGTTGGCCGGGATACTTGTTGGCCTGGTCGGGGATCTTCACCCGCTCCAGGAAATACATCGCCGTTTCCTCGGCCTCATGCTTGGGAGTCTTACGCACCCAGATCGGTGCCAAGGTCAGGTTCTGAAGCACGGTCAGGTGCGGGAACAGATTGAAGCTCTGAAACACCATGCCGACTTCGCTGCGGATTTTGTCGACGTTCTTGATGTCGTTGTTGAGTTCAACGCCGTCAACGATGATCCGACCTTCTTGATGCTCCTCGAGCTTGTTGATGCAACGGATCATCGTCGATTTGCCGGAACCCGACGGCCCGCAAATGACGATCTTTTCGCCTTGGTCGACGAACAGATCGATGTCCTTCAAGACGTGAAACGATCCGTACCATTTGTTGACGCCCTGAAGACTGACAATGGCGTCCTTCGCGCCTTCAGCGGCTGGTGAAGCAGTCATGATGTCAAATCTCCTCTAGCGCCTGTGGGTCGTGTCTGTGCGGCGTTCGATCCACTGGCTGTATTTCGACATGCCGAAGCAGGTAATGAAATAAATCACCGCCACGACGGCGTAGGCTTCGGGGTAGAAACCTTGCCACGCGGAGTCGGTGGTGGTTGCCCTTGCTGAGGCGAGCAGATCGTAGATCCCGATGATCAACACCAGGGTGGTGTCCTTGTAGAAACCGATGAAGGTATTGACCAAGGGTGGGATCGAGATCTTCAAGGCCTGCGGAAGGATGATCAGGCGCATGGATTGCCAATACGTCAGGCCCATGCTTTGAGCCGCTTCGAACTGGCCTTTCGGGATCGCCTGCAATCCGCCGCGCACAACCTCCGCCAGGTAAGCGGCCGCGAACAGGATCATCCCAACCTGTGCCCTTAGCAGATTATCGATATTCACCCCTTCTGGCATGAACAGGGGGAATAAGAATGTTGCCATGAACAGGATGGTGATCAGGGGAACGCCGCGGATGAACTCGATATAAATCACGCACACAAAGCGAATTGCGGGCATCTGCGAGCGTCGCCCCAGCGCCAGCACGATGCCTATCGGGAACGCCACACCGCAGCCTATCAACGCTAAGCCAAGGGTGATGGGGAGACCACCCCAACTCCGGTTCCCGACATGCTCCAGGCCAGTGTCGATACCGCCGGTCGACAAGGGCGATAGGCCAAGGGTCGACAGCACGATCTGGATTAGCGCCAATGCAATCCAGACCAATGCAAATCCGCTCAGTCCAAAGGCCACCGGGTTGCTGTTAATGCGGGTGCGGGGCATCAGCAAGCGGATGATCGGGGCGCCGATCATGACGATCCAGAAAACGGTCGCCCACGAGATTTCGCCGCCATACATCAGGATTGCCGCTGCAACGGCCGCGATATACCAAGCCAGTATCAGCTTCCGGCTCCAGAAGCGCGGCAGTGCGCTCAGAACGATCAGGCCCAGAATAAGCACGACCGCTATTCCAGGGCGCCAGCGCTCTTCGCCTGGGTAGACGCCGAACAGAATGGCGCTCCAGTTGGTTTCCAGATAGGCGTAACAGAAGCCGTAGGTCTGCCTGCACGGTTCTGCGGGGTTGTTCTCCGGACCTCTCGCCCAAATGCCGTTGAAGACAAGCCAGTCCAGAAGGGTCCAGACCAGAGAGACGATCAGATAGGCAAGCAGAAGCGTTACGATGGTGCTGATAACGCCTGAGAACAGATTCGCCTTTGCCCAGGCCAGCGGACCGGTCGAAACGCCGGGAGGGGGTCGTGAAGCCGGCATGGCCTGAACGGCGTGATTTTGATCCGCCATAGCTCAGCGCTCCACCAGCTTGATGTACCGATTGTACCAATTCATGAAGGCCGATATCGACAAGCTGATTGTCAGATAGACCAGCATGAACAGTGAGATCGCTTCGATGGATTGTCCTGTTTGGTTCAGCGTCGTGTTTCCGACCGACACCACATCGGGATAGCCAATCGCGACGGCCAGGGAACTGTTCTTGACGAGGTTGAGATATTGGCTTGTCGTCGGCGGAATGATGACCCGCAACGCCTGCGGCAGAACCACAAGCCGCAATACCTTACCGGGATGCAGGCCGAGTGCTGAGGCCGCCTCGAACTGGCCTTTCGGGACTGCCTGAATGCCCGACCGGACGATTTCGGCAATAAAACCCGCTGTATAGAGGCTGAGGCCCAGGAAGAGGGCCATGAACTCCGGCGTGATCCTGCTACCGCCGACATAACGGAAATTGTTTCCATCAGGGTGCCCCGGGGGAAGGGGAACCTCCCAACCCGTGGGCGCGCCGGAGACCAGCCATGCCAGCAGCGGCAGGCCAATCAGAAGGGCGATGGAGTAGGGCAGCACCGGCAAGCGCTGGCCGGTCTGTGCCTGACGCCGGTCGGCAGACCGCTGCAAGGCGATGATGCCGACAATCGCGACCACCAGGGCAAGCCCCATCCACAGATACGCTGGGCTAGCTAGTGGGGCCGCCATGTAGAACCCGCGATTGGAGAGATAGGCGATACCGAAGAGGGATGCAGGTTCCCTTGCATCGGGTAAGCTCTCGGTCAGGACCGCGTACCAAATGAACAGCTGCAGCAGCAGCGGTATGTTCCGGACGACCTCGACATAGGCTGACGAGATTTTTGCCAACAGCCAGTTGTTCGACAGGCGTGCGATACCGATCAGCGTTCCAATGATGCTGGCTGCAATAATGCCCAGGAAACCAATGACCAGAGTGTTCAGAACGCCAACAAGAAAGGCGCGGCCGTAGGTCTCCACGGCTGAATACTCGATCACGCTTTCGGAGATTTCGAACCCGGCTTCCCGATCGAAATAGCCGAATCCAGTGGCGATGTTCCGCTCTTCCAGATTGCGTGTCGTGTTGCCTACGAGGTACCAAATGCCGAGGAAGATTATTGCGATTGTAAGGACTTGCCAAACAATGGCGCGATAGCGCGGATCGTTCCAAAATGGAACTCGGCCGCCATCTGCTGTGTCAATATGCACGGTCATGTCGGAAGCCTCCCGTCCTGGGTCCTCGGGCGGAAAGACTCAACCGTCCGCCCGGAGGCGCCAAAGTAAAGTGGGCGACCGACGGTCTTGGTTCCCCAAAACCGTCGGTCGCCAGACGGAAGAAGTTAACGTACCGGCGGCGCGTACATCAGCCCGCCGTCAAGCCACAGAGCGTTCAATCCCCGCTCCAAACGCAGCGGCGTGTCAACGCCAACATTCCGCTCGAAGATCTCGCCATAGTTACCCGTGGCGGAGATGGCGTTGTGTGCCCAATCCTCTGGCAAACCGAGCGCTTCGCCCATGCCTGGGGTGTGGCCAAGTAGGCGTTGAACGTTCGGGTCGGTGCTGTCGGCAAAGCTGTCGATGTTTTCCGACGTGATGCCCAACTCCTCGGCTGCGATCAGCGCACGGACCACCCAAGAGACGACGTCCAGCCACTGGTCATCGCCATGGCGCACGGCCGGGCCCAACGGCTCTTTCGAGACGATTTCGGGCAGGATTAGATAGTCGTCTGGATTCGGCGCAAGGACGGCACGGATCGACGCGAGGCCGGAAGCGTCCGTCGTATAGACGTCGCAACGGCCAGAGAAGAACGCCGCGTTCACCTCGTCGAAGCTTTCGATAACGACCGGCTCAAAGGTCATGCCGTTGGCCCGGAAGAAATCCGACAGGTTGAGCTCGGTCGTTGTGCCCTGCTGAACACAGGCGGTGGCGCCATCGAGTTCGTGGGCTGAGGTAACGCCCAGATTGGCCGGGACCATGAAGCCCTGACCGTCATAGAAGGTGATCGGGGCGAAATCCAACCCGACGCTTGTGTCGCGGGTCAGTGTATGGGTGGTGTTACGCGACAGGACGTCGACCTCACCCGACTGCAGGGCGGTGAACCGCTGCTGCGCCGTTAGCGGGACGTATTCGACTGCGTCGGCATCTCCGAGCACGGCGGCGGCGACGGCGCGGCAGACATCGACGTCAAGGCCGACCCAGTTGCCGTCCGCATCCGGATTTGAAAAACCCGGCAGACCCGTGTTCACACCGCAGATCAACTGACCGCGATCTTGCACCGTCTGGACCATCTGCGCCTGCGCTGAAACGGCAACGAGCGCGGTAGCGGCGACACCGGCCGCCAAAATTGCTGTATGTTTCATGGTTACTACCCTGTTCTGATTGTTGTGATTTGCGTAGGAGGCTGCGTCTCTTATGAGACGCCCCATTCCGGTATCGGAATTGACACCTTACAATCACGTTACAAAAGAGTGTTTGGCGATTCCAAGGCAAACTTCTCAATCGGTGAGACAAATTTACGCTTGCGCGCACTATAGGTGGCGATGCCAATCCTATGAGCAACTATCGGGTGGTTCGGTCGACGGCACGCGCCGATCATGGATCGTGAAACCGCCCGAGTTGCCTCCGCCCTCAATGATCCGTCGAGAACGGCTCGATCCATGAAGACTGCAACACCGACGATGAATTTGGCCGAATGGGTGATGCTGATCGCGCTTTCAGTCGTCTGGGGTGGTGCCTTCTTCGGCGTAGAGATCATGCTCGACGCCATGCCTCCGATGACCATCGTTGCTGCCCGCGCGGGGCTTGCAGCTGTGGTGCTCGGCGCTGTGGTCATCTTCAGCCGTTTGGCCCTCCCCTGGGACGGGCGGTCTTGGGTCGCGTTCTTGATTATGGGTTTTAGCAACAACGCGTTGCCCTTTAGCTTGATCGTGTGGGGACAGACGGAAATCACCGGCGGATTGGCAGCAATTTTGATTGCCACCACGCCGCTATTCACCGTGCTGATGGCTCAGTTCTTCGCGGCAGAAGAGAGGCTTACATCCGCACGGATGGTTGGTGTATCGCTTGGGCTGATGGGGGTCGCGGTCATGATCGGACCTGCCGCCATGGCAGGATTGGGCGGCAATGCATTGGCCCAACTGGCGGTCTTGGCCGCGGCGCTGTCCTATGCCTGCGCCGGCATCTTCGGCAGACGTTTTCGCGATTTGCCGCCGCTGGTGCCTGCCGCAGGGCAATTGGCGACCACCACAATGATGCTGGTCCCACTTGCGTTGATCATCGATCGACCTTGGACCCTGCCGATGCCGGGCCTAGAGGTCTGGGCGGCGATGATCGGCGTGGCGATCTTCTCCACCGCGATCGCCTACATCCTATATTTCCGCATCCTGTCGACGGCCGGCGCAACCAACGTGCTGCTGGTCACCTTCCTGGCCCCGATCAGCGCAATTCTCTTAGGCTCGTTGATCATCGCCGAGAGACTGGAGCCGAGAAACGTCGCCGGCATGCTGCTGATCTTTGCTGGCCTCGCTGCCATTGACGGACGCCCGGCGCGTTGGCTGCGGGCGCGGCTCGCCTTATAGAGACCCGAAGATGGCTGACAGCACGAAATCTGGACAGAACAGTAACCGCGCGACCGAAGGCATGGGCGGGCAGGGTTTCTATGACGACAATTCGGCCGTTCAGCGCAACGCCGTGCTGCAGCAGGCCGAGCGGCTGCGGCACGCGGTCGGTACCATGGATTTGGGTGGGCCGGAGCTGCGGGTGATGGATTATGGCTGCGGCCCAGGCCGCAACTCGATGGCCGCCTTTCGCGCGGTGCTCGATGAGGTTGAGGCGCTGGCCCCGACCCTTCCGGTCGTCACCGTCCACAATGATCAGATCGGCAATGACTGGAACGATCTGTTCGCTAACATCCAGGGCGCGGGCGGTTATCTGGACAGCTCCCGCCCGGTGCGGCCCGTCGCCTCCGTTGGGAGTTTCTACGGTCCTGCAGCCAGCGCCGACTCCATCGATCTCGGCATGTCATTCATGGCCGCCCACTGGCTGGACGGCGCGATCGCCCTTCCTTCGCCAGGCACGCTGTTCTTCGCCGACATGAAGGGCGAAGCGCGGCACGCGATAGAGGCGAAGGCCGATCGGGATTGGACCCTATTCCTGCGCGAGCGCGCAAAGGAGCTGAAGCAAGGCGGCTGGCTCGTCGTGGAGACCATTTCGGCGGTCGAGGACCTGGAGGATTGGAGCGGCCTAGCCGCCGGCGGTCACAAGCTCTATCGCGCCTTCTGGCACATTGCCGACGGAATGGCTCGCGACGGCTTGCTCGACAGCGCGGCTCTCGAGCGCTTCGTCTTTCCCGTCTATTTCCGACAATTAGCGGAGGTGCGCGCGCCGATCGACCGCGAGGCAGACCTAAATGCCACCTTCGAGATCGTCGAGCTTAGCGCCGAGATGATCCCGAACCCCTACACGCCGCCGCTGGAGCAAACTGGCGATACTGCCCAGTTCGCAAAGGACTATGTCGGCTACGCGCGCGGCTTTTCGGAATCGGCGCTCCATAACGGCCTCTTTGACGCTTCCGCCTCCAGTGCGGAGGACGCCGGCCGGCTGGCCGAGACGTTCTATCAACGGCTGGAAGCGCTGGTCGCCGCAGACCCCGGCCCCTACACGGGCGGAACCCAGTCCATGACGGTGGTGTTGCGCCGCAAGTGACCGAAGCCGTCACAGCTGGTCTTGGGCCTGTTTGACGATGTCGATGCCGACCAGATCGCTCCACGCGGCCAGCAGCGCTTGCGTCATCGGGCCGACCGTGCCGTCGCCGATATCAAGACCGTTGAACCCTGTGGCCGGCATGATGCAGTAGGGGGTGCTGGTGAAAAAGACCTCGTCCGCCGTCGCCAAATCGTAGGGCTGCAGCACCGTCTCGCGCGTTGGGATGCCCAGCGATGTTGCCAGCTCCAGCGTCGTTTCCCGGCTGATCCCCGCCAGGCAGTTCGCCGTCGTCGGCGTCTTCAGCACACCGTCGGACACGCAGAAGATATTGCCGCCCTTGTTCTCTGCGACATTGCCGTGGATGTCGAGGATCACGCCCTGCGCCTGCTTGTCGACCAGTTTCACCTCCGTCTCCGCCAGTGTATAGGGCAGCCGGCTGCGGTTTTTGATGCGCGCGTCTAGGGATTGGGACGGGACAACCCGGCTCATCGCCGTCACCGCGTGACAGCCATCGGTGTAAAACGCCGCCCAACTGCGCAAATCCATGGGCTGGGTGAAGATCATCACCGTCGCTTCCCCCGCCGTCACCGTCGGATCGGCACCGGCGACGGACAGGCCGCGCGAGATGTTGTGGACCAGCCAGCAATCCTGATCGGTGCCGTAAAGGGGCAGATTGGCCGCCAGCACGGTCTCGGAGATATCCATCATCGTGTCCCGGTCGCAGCAGGGGTCGATCCGCGTCAGCTTCAGCGATTTGTAAAGCCGGTCGATATGCGCGCCCAGCTTGAACGGGCGATGGCCGAAGGTGCGGGTGGACTCCGTCACCGTGTCGCCCAGCATGACGGCGCTGTCGAAGATCGAAATCTTGGCTTCCGATTCCGGCACCATCGCGCCCGAGATGTAAACCTGCCGTTCCATCGCCGACGCGCCCCCCTTCGATCCGCTTGCCCTGAGGATACAGCCGTTCGCCCGGCATGCACACATTATGGCCAAGGCGACGCCGCGCCGTCACGAAACCGTGAGAGCGGATTGCCGCTCAAGACGAGACCGCCGGTTCGAAATCGGTCGCAAAAGCGCTATATTTGGTCCCAACAATACGCCAACTCATTCGATAGGCGGAGCGCTCCGGCGCCCGACAGGAGACACGACGATGAACCGAAAGCTGCTCACCCGCCGAACCGCCCTTGCCGCTGGCGGCGCCCTTGCGGTGACCGGGGCGGCGGCGCTCGCCGGCTTCCGCATCCCCGCCCAGGCCCAGGGCCTGGCGCCGACGCCGACCATGCGGGGCGGAGCCAACAATTACCGGCCCGGCGCGCCGATTGTGGAGCGTATCGGCGGCGGCGGCTTTTGGACGTCCGGCACCGTGCGTCGCGCGGGCGATGGCGCGCGCCTGCCCGGCATCCGCATCCAGATGTGGGCCCACACCACCGAGGGGCACGAGCGGGACGAGCGCAGCCATGGCGCCACGCTGACCGACGCCAACGGTTTCTTCCGCCTGGAGATGCCGCAGATCGTCCCGGCTTTCGGCCAGCCGCACGGCCACCTGGCCTATGACGCCGACTTTGCCGGCGAGCATGACGGCAGGTACGAAACCGTCTTCCTGCGCCCGATCATGCCCAGCTCCAGCGACACCAGCCTGGAGACCCACTTCGTGCTTCAGCCTATCTAACTCATAGAGTTGGGATCGGTGGGGTCTGGGGCGGGGTCGAGCAAGGCCGGCCGACTGGTTAGCACGTCCGCCAAAGCCGCCCTCATCTGGGCTGTCCTGGCGATCGTCACCATCGTGCCGATCGCGCTCGCCGCGTTCAGCCCGCTCTTGGCCTGGCGCCAGCCGGTCTACATCGCCGCCGGCTTCGCGGGCGTCCTCGCCATGGCGTTTTTGCTGCTCCAGCCCTTGCTGGCGGGCGGCTATTTGCCGGGCCTGTCGGGGGCGGCCGGCCGGCGCATCCATCGCTGGATCGGCAGTGCCCTGGTGATTGCGGTGGTGGCCCATGTCGGCGGGCTCTGGATCACCAGCCCGCCGGATGTGGTGGACGTCCTCCTCTTCCGCTCGCCGACACCCTTTGCCCTCTGGGGCGCGATCGCCATGTGGGCCGTCTTCGTCACCGCGATCATCGCCGCCCTGCGCCAACGCTGGCGTCTGAACCCCCGCACCTGGCGCCTCGCCCACACGACCCTCGCCCTCATCACCGTCATTGGCAGCGTCATCCACGCCGTCCTGATCGAGGGCACCATGGAGCCGGCGTCGAAGGTGATCCTCTGCGTGGCGGCGCTGGCGGCGACGGCGAAGGTGATGGTGGATCTCAAGGTGTGGGCTGTGAGGGGGCGGTCGGCGGGGCGGGGGTGATG
>JBCCER010000103.1:0-15495 GCA_039030175.1 Pseudomonadota bacterium | reverse complement strand
ATTGAAAAGATTGGTCGGAGTGAGTGGATTCGAACCACCGGCCCCTGCCTCCCGAAGACAGTGCTCTACCAGGCTGAGCTACACTCCGACCGTGGGCCTGGTTGGCCGCGTGGGCGGCCCTGGGCGCGGCGTGTATAGCCGCTTCGCCATAGGTGCGCAAGCGGGTGATCGGTCTGGCTGTCTAATATTCTCGCTCGATATTAAATCGAACCACGTCGGCTAGAACCTCGCGAAGAGGATGGGCGGGACGTGTGGCTAGGGCGGCGATGGCCTTATCGCTGTAGTGGCGGGCGCGGTCGATCGAGAGGTCGAGGGTTCGATGACGTTCCATCAGCGCCAAGGCGCGGTCGAGATCCTCGGGTGTTTGGTCGAGAGCCTCGATGGTTCGGCGCCAGAAGCTCCGCTCCTCCTCGTCGCCGGCCGCATGGGCGAGAATGACGGGTAGGGTCACCTTCCCCTCGCGGAAATCATCGCCGACGGCCTTGCCGAGACTGGCTTGGGCAGCTGAGTAGTCGAGGACATCGTCGACCAGCTGGAAGGCGATCCCGAGATTGGCGCCGAAGTCGGCCAACGCTTGCTCTTCCTCGGCCGGGCGGCCAGCCACGACTGCCCCAATTCTGCAGGCAGCCTCGAACAGAGCTGCGGTCTTTGCGGTAATGACCTCCAGATACGTCTTTTCGCCGGTGCCTAGATCGTTGGCCGAGGCGAGCTGCAATACCTCGCCCTCGGCGATGATTGCCGACGCGCCGCTCAAGATCCGCAGGACGTCGATCGAGCCGTCTTCGGTCATCAACTGAAAGGCGCGCGCGAACAGAAAATCGCCGACCAGCACGCTTGGCTTGTTGCCGAAGACTTCGTTCGCGGAGGCCTTGCCGCGCCGCAGGTCGCTCTCGTCGACCACATCGTCATGCAAAAGCGTGGCGGTATGTATGAATTCAACCGCTGCGGCCAGGCCGATATGCCGCTTGCCCTGGTGGCCGCATAGGCGTGCGCTGGCCAAGGTCAGCAAGGGCCGCAGCCGCTTGCCGCCTGACCCGACGATGTAGCTGGCCAGTTGAGGGATCAGCGCGACCGGACTGTCCATGCGTGCAACGATGGCGGTATTGACCTCGCCCAGATCGTCGGCCAAAAGGTGGCTTAGCCGGTCGAGCGCGGAGGCCGGTGGGCCTTCAGGACCAGACTCGATCGGTTGGGGTTGGTGTGACGAGGCGGACACGCGTTTGGCTCGTACGATTGACGCAAAAAATTGGCGGCGCCAGCATAGGCGGCGGTTTGGCGCGGTCAAGCGCCTGAAAGGTCGCGGCAAAGACGCGGGATGTAAGGGAAGTCGATGAAGGAAGTATTGCGTACGACCAACCCGGTCGAACTGTCCTTTGCCCAGGCCGTGCTGAAGGAGGCCGGCATCGAGCCGATCGTGCTCGATACGCATATGTCCGTGCTTGAGGGCAGTCTTGGTATTCTGCCGCGCCGCGTCATGGTGGCCGATGAGGACCATGTGCGCGCCCAGCACCTCTTGGCCGAGGCGGCGCAAGCGGCGGATGGCGACTGAGCCAGCGACACAAACGCTTGAGACCGATGATCGGCTGCTGGGCGGACGCGTCCGTCTGACGCAGCCGCGCGCCGGGTATCGGGCTGCCATCGATCCGATCCTTCTAGCTGCTGCCGTGCCAGCAAAAAAAGGGCAGTCAGTGCTCGATCTAGGGGCGGGAACCGGCGCCGTCAGCCTGTGTCTATCGGCGCGGGTTGCCGGGCTTTCGGTCACCGCGCTGGAGCGGCAGCCGGATGTCGTCGATCTTTGCCAACGCAATGTTGCAGCAAATGATCTGGCCGGCGCGATAAGAGTGCATGCGGCTGATTTGGTGCCCTTGCCCGGGAGTCTTGAGGCAAGCTTCGATCATGTGGTCGCCAACCCGCCATTTCTTGGGCGACGGGAAGGGACGCGTCCTCCTGACGTCAGTCGTGCCGCCGCCCATGCCGATGCCGAGCTTTCCGACTGGCTGGAGGCGGCACACCGCGCCCTTGTCCCCAAGGGCTGGTTGACCATGATCCATCGCGCGGATCGCTATGACCGGATTGTCACAGGTCTTGCCGGTCGCTTCGGCGCGATCACCCTGATCCCGCTTTGGCCGAGGCAGGGTATCGCGGCCAAAAGGGTCATCGTCCGCGCGCGCAAGGGCGTGCGCAGCCCTGGGGAATTGGATGCTGGCCTGGTACTTCACGACGACCAGGGCGGGTTTTCTAAGGCGGCGCTGGCCGTTTTGCGCGATATGGCGCCGATCTAGCTTGGCCAACGGCGCGAACGGCCTTATCTAACCTAGCCTGACTGCCCACTGCTTGAGCCAACACAATGGCAAGTATCCGTCCTGTCCTCGCGGCACTACCGATCCGCCGCTTTCGAAACCCGCCGCCAGTGGTCCCGGTTGTCCGGCTGGAAGGCGTGATTGCACGCGGGCGATCGGCGAGGGGGCAGGGTATGTCGCTGGCCGAGCTGGCGGGGCCAATACAGAAGGCGTTCTCCATGAAGGACGCGCCTGCCGTTGCGCTGATTATAAATTCGCCCGGTGGATCGCCGGTGCAGTCTGCCCTCATCGCTGGACGCATCCGTGAGCTGGCCGAGGAGAAGAATAAGCCGGTTCTGGGCTTCGTTGAAGATGTCGCCGCTAGCGGCGGTTACTGGCTGGCCTGTGCGGCCGACGAGATATTTGCCGATGCCAGCTCGATCGTCGGGTCAATCGGTGTGATAGCGGCAACTTTCGGCGTCAACGACTTGATCGGCCGTTGGGGCATCGAACGCCGGGTTTACACCGCCGGTAGCCGCAAGATGATGCTGGACCCGTTTCAACCCGAGAAAGAAGACGATGTCAGTCGAGTAAAGCACCTGCAAGAACGCATCCATCGCGATTTCATCAACCATGTCGAGGGACGGCGGGCGGACAAGCTTAAGGGTTCCCCAGACGATTTGTTCAATGGCGACATCTGGGTCGGCAGCGAAGCTGTCGATTTGGGATTGATCGACGGGCTAGGGCATTTGCGCCCAATCTTACGCGAACGATTTGGCGATAAGGTAAAGATGAAGGTCTTCGGTCAGCAGCGTGGCTTTCTGCGGCGATTTGGACTGTCAGATAGCCGCACGATGGGTCAGGCTGCCATCGGCGGAGCGATCGACGCTGTCGAGGAACGCGCCCACTGGCAGCGTTACGGTTTGTGATGCTCACAGCCGGCCTGAAAAGATGATTGGAAAGATCCTTCTGACCCTTGCGGTCATCGCGGCGGTGGTGATCGCGGTCCGGGTTTTCGGCAGCCTCTCAAAGGGGGTTCGCGCACAACCAAAACAGATCGAGCGCGAGGATCGTGACGCCGACGATCTCTCTTGGGACGAAACCTCAAAGACATATCGACCTAGGGACGATCGCGACCCCGATAAGAACTGATATCAGCTAGCCGAAATTAGCTGCTCAGCCGCCTTGATTGGCGCAACCCGCCCTAGTATCGTGCGCGCCCTTCTGCAGTGCACAAAACCGCTTTTCCCCATGACTTCCCGCCCGGTAATTGCCGACCCGCCCGGCAGCTTTCAAGAGATCATACTGCGCCTTCAGGCCTTCTGGGCGGATCGAGGCTGCGTGATTTTGCAGCCCTACGACATGGAGATGGGGGCAGGGACTTTCCATCCGGCGACCACGCTGCGTGCGCTGGGGCCGGAGCGGGAGTGGAACTGTGCTTATGTGCAGCCGTCGCGCCGGCCGACAGATGGTCGCTATGGCGAGAACCCAAATCGGCTGCAGCACTACTATCAGTTCCAGGTGATGCTGAAGCCATCGCCATCCGACCCGCAGGCCGACTATCTGGAAAGCCTCTATGCACTTGGCATTGACCCAGGGCTCCACGACATCCGCTTTGTCGAGGATGATTGGGAAAGTCCGACGCTCGGTGCCTGGGGCCTAGGCTGGGAGGTCTGGTGCGACGGAATGGAGGTAACCCAGTTCACCTATTTTCAGCAGGTGGGCGGCATCGAATGCGACCCCGTGCCGGTCGAACTGACCTACGGTTTGGAGCGGCTGGCGATGTACATTCTCGATAAAGAGAATGTCTACGACCTGCCCTTCAATCGTGCCGGCAATGCGACAAAAACCTATGGCGACGTGTTTTTAAGGGCGGAACGCGAATTCTGTGCCTACAATTTCGAACTGGCCGACACGGCGACCTTGTTTCAACATTTTAAAGATGCGGAGGCGTCTTGTAGTGCCCTGATTGCGGCGCGCAAGGCGTTGCCCGCCTATGACCAATGCATCAAGGCCAGCCACCTGTTCAATCTTCTCGATGCGCGCGGCGTGATCAGTGTGGTGGAACGCCAGGCCTATATCGGCCGGGTTCGGAACCTAGCGCGGCAATGCTGTGAAACCTGGCTGGACGCAGCGTGATGGCCGATTTTCTGCTCGAATTTCTGTCCGAAGAGATCCCGGCACGCATGCAGGCGCGGGCAGCGTCGGACCTCGATCGTCTCATTCGCGATCATCTGACCAACGCCGGCCTCACCTTCGATGCCATCGAGACCCATGTCACGCCAAGGCGCCTGGTGGCTCACGTCACTGGCCTGCCGACGGCTTCGCCCGATACGGTCGAGGAACGAAAAGGGCCGCGCATCGATGCGCCCGAGAAGGCAATTGAAGGCTTCCTCAAGGCGAGCGGGCTGACTCTTGAGGAGTGCGAGCAGCGCGATACGCCGAAGGGCAAGGTTTGGTTTGCCGTTCGCTCAGTTCCCGGCCGTCCGACAGCGGAGATCCTTGTCGAAGCCATCTCCACCATTCTCGCAAAACTGGCCTGGCCCAAGAGCATGCGCTGGCAGGACAGCGGGTTTCGTTGGGTGCGACCCCTGCACCATATTATGGCGCTGTTCGACGGTGCGCCACTGGCCGGCGAGGTCGAGCCTGACCCAAAACGTCGGTATGTGTTTAGCGCGTTAACGCACGGTCATCGGTTCATGGCGCCTGAGGCGCTTGAAGTGGCATCGTTCGCTGACTACCGCGACAAGCTGCGCGCAGCTAAGGTGATTCTGGATCGCGAAGAACGCAAAAGCATAATCCGCGAGCAGGTCAATGCGCTGGCCGGTGAGCTGGGCCTTATCCCGCGCGATGATCCAGGCTTGGTCGAAGAAGTCGCCGGTCTGGTCGAATATCCGGTCGTCTACACAGCCCGGATCGACGAGGCGTTCATGTCGGTGCCGGACGAGGCTCTGATCACCGCGATGCGGTCGCATCAGAAGTACTTCGCGCTGCTGACCGATGGCGGCAAGCTCGCGCCCCGCTTTGTTCTGGTGGCGAATACGGAAACCTCCGACGGTGGCGCGGCAGTGATAGCTGGCAACGAGCGTGTGCTGCGCGCCCGCCTGTCGGACGCCAAATTCTTTTGGGATCAGGATCGCCAGCAAAGCCTGGGCAGCCGCGTTCCGAAGCTGGAGCAAATCACCTTCCACGAAAAGCTGGGCACGATGGACGCCAAGGTCGATCGGATTGAATCGCTGGCGGTCACCATCGGCCACGCAATTCCAGGCGCCGATATCGACCGGGTTCGCTCGGCCGCTCGCTTGGCCAAGGCGGATCTGGTGACCGGCATGGTTGGCGAGTTTCCCGAACTGCAGGGCATCATGGGCCGCTACTACGCGCTGGAAGATGGTGAGCATGCCGATGTGGCGAACGCCGTGGCCGAGCACTACGCCCCATTGGGGCCGAGCGACAAATGCCCGACGGCGCCGGTCTCCGTCGCCGTGGCGCTCGCCGACAAGATCGACACGCTCGTCGGTTTTTGGTCAATCGACGAAAAACCGACCGGCAGCCGGGACCCCTATGCGCTGCGCCGCGCGGCGTTGGGTGTGATCCGACTGATCTTGGAAAACAAGCTGCGCATTTCAATGCAGTCTGTGTTTGAAGCCGCTCTTGCCAACTATCCTGATGCAGAGCCCGGGTCAGTCGATTCGCTACCCTACTTCATTGGTGATCGGCTCAAAGTGAGCTTGCGAGATCAAGGCGTCCGGCACGACCTGATTCAGGCGGTGGTGTCTGTAAGTAGTGACGACTTAGTAAGTCTACTTAATCGCGTTGATGCCCTCGGAGATTTCCTGGAGACCGACGATGGAGCCAATCTACTAGTGGCCTATCGTCGGGCTGCAAACATTGAACGAATCGAAGCCAAGAAAGACAAGGTCGATAGTTTCGGAGCCATCGACGAGACTGTGTATGAATTGGAAGAAGAGCGAGCCCTTTCGGTTGCTCTCACCAGTGCCGAACAGTCGATTCGACCGATGTTGGAGTCGGAGAGCTTCATCGAAACGATGGCGGAATTGGCCAAACTGCGCGCGCCGGTAGACCGCTTTTTTGATGAGGTCACGGTCAATTCTAAGAACCGGGAACTGCGGCGCAACCGCCTTGCGTTGTTGAGCGAGATCACGTCGACGGTAGACCAGGTAGCTGATTTCTCAGTCATAGAAGGATAGGGGCCGGTGGCTTGCCGGTCGTTGGGGGATGGCCAGCATGAAAGCAAACGACATCATCGACCGAGATTCCGAAGCCAAGACCAAATGGGTCTACAGTTTCGGCGGCGATGCGACGGAGGGCAATGCCTCTCTGCGCAATCTCCTTGGCGGAAAGGGGGCGAACCTGGCCGAGATGGCCAGAATCGGCCTTCCTGTGCCGCCGGGCTTCACCGTATCGACGGAAGTTTGCACCTGGTTTTACGACAACGATCGTCAGTTCCCCGGCGATCTTGACGATCAGGTCGAGCAAGCGGTTGCCAAGCTGGAACGGGCTATCGGCAAGCGGTTTGGCGATGCTTCCGACCCGCTGTTGCTGTCCGTACGATCCGGCGCGCGTGCCTCCATGCCGGGCATGATGGATACCGTGCTCAATCTCGGATTAAACGACGCGTCAGTCGAGGGATTGGCCAGTTCCACGGGCAACAAACGCTTTGCCTATGACAGTTATCGCCGCTTTATTCAGATGTATTGCGATGTCGTGCTCGATCTCGACCACGGGCTATTCGAGGATGAGTTGGAGAGCGTCAGGCGTGATCGGGGACACGCGCTCGATACCGACCTGACGGCTGAAGATTGGGGCGAGGTTCTCGATCGATACAAGGCCCTTGTCGCGGACGCGCTGGATCAGCCCTTTCCGCAAGACCCTCGAGAACAGCTTTGGGGGGCGATTGGCGCGGTGTTCGGCTCCTGGATGAATCAGCGCGCCATGACCTACCGGCGCTTGCACGACATCCCGGCAAGCTGGGGCACGGCCGTGAATGTCCAGGCCATGGTCTTTGGCAACCGGGGGGACGACTGTGCCACCGGTGTCGCGTTTACGCGCGATCCGGCCAATGGCGAGAACACCTTTTATGGTGAGTATCTCGTCAATGCCCAGGGCGAGGATGTCGTCGCGGGTATCCGTACGCCGCAATACATCACCAAGGCCGCGCGCGAAGCGGCGCAGTCTGACCTGCCGTCGATGGAAGAGGTGATGCCCGAGATCTATGGGCAACTCGCAGAAACCAGGCTGACGTTGGAGCGGCATTACCGCGAAATGCAGGATCTGGAGTTCACTGTCGAGCGCGGCACGCTATACATCCTGCAAACGAGGACCGGCAAGCGTACGGCCGAAGCCGCCTTGAAAATCGCCGTCGATATGGCGCGGGAAGGGCTGATTTCGGAGGAGGAGGCGGTGCAGCGCGTCAATCCGGCCGCCTTGGATCAACTTCTTCACCCGATGCTGGACCCCACGGCCGAGCGGCGCGTTTTGGCCAAAGGGTTGCCGGCGTCGCCGGGCGCGGCCTCGGGCAAGATCGTGATGACCGCTGACGAGGCCGAGCGGCGCACCGAGATGGGGGAGCAGGTCATTCTGGTGCGCGACGAAACCAGCCCGGAAGACATTCACGGCATGCACGCGGCGGCGGGCATTTTGACCTCACGCGGCGGGATGACCAGCCATGCCGCCGTGGTCGCACGGGGTATGGGACGCGCCTGCGTCGCTGGCGCTGGCGAAATCGCGCTTGACCTCAAAGAAGGCACTCTAACGGCGCGGGGTCAAACTCTGTCGGCTGGCGATGTCATCACACTGGATGGGGCGACGGGCGAGGTGATGCTGGGCGCCGTTCCGACGATCGAACCGAACCTATCCGGAGACTTCGCGACGCTGATTGGCTGGGCGGATCGTTTCCGGCGCATGGGCATCCGAACAAACGCCGAAACCGAGGCCGATGCCAAGGTGGCGGTCAATTTCGGCGCCGAAGGCATTGGTCTCTGCCGCACCGAGCACATGTTTTTCGATGCCGATCGCATAGTCAGTGTCCGACGCATGATCTTGGCTGAAAGCGAGGATGAGCGCCGAGCAGCGCTAGCAGAGCTACTGCCGATGCAGCGCCGGGATTTTGCTGAGCTGTTCAAGATCATGGCCGGCAAGCCGGTGACCGTTCGGTTGCTTGACCCGCCTCTTCATGAGTTTTTGCCAAAGACCGACTCGGACCTTGAAGAGGTCGCTGAAGCTGCAGGCGTTGGCGTTGCGAAAGTACGCTCGCGTGTGATCCAGCTGGCTGAGAGCAATCCGATGTTGGGCCATCGCGGTTGCCGCCTGGGCATTACCTATCCTGAGATCTACGAGACCCAGGCGCGCGCAATCTTCGAAGCGGTGGTTGAGGTCAGTCGTGACGGCGGTGAGCCGGTGATGCCGGAAATCATGATCCCGCTGGCCTTTTCGAAGAGCGAGTTGGATATCCTCAAAGCCGTGATCGCAAAGGCAGCCGTTTCTGTTGAGCAGGAAACCGGTGTCGCGCTGAGCTATCTGGTCGGCACCATGATCGAACTGCCTCGGGCCGCGCTGCGCGCGGGCGAACTAGCCGAAACGGCCGAGTTTTTCTCGTTTGGCACCAATGACCTGACACAGACGACCTTCGGCATCAGTCGCGACGATGCAGCCAGCTTTTTGGCCGACTACGAACGGTTGGGGATCGTCGAGCGCGACCCGTTTGTCACGCTCGACCGCGATGGCGTCGGCGAGTTGCTGAAACTGGGCATGGAACGGGGCAGGGCGACCCGTTCCGACCTGAAACTCGGCATCTGCGGCGAGCATGGCGGCGATCCGGCATCAATCCGGTTTTGCGAGTCTGTCGGGCTCGACTATGTGAGCTGCTCACCCTATCGGGTGCCGATCGCCAGGCTGGCGGCGGCACAGGCGGCACTGGACAACAGCGAGTAGTAACGTCGATCTGTCAGGCAGCCAGTCGGCCTTCCGAGTATTTTTGACGCCGCGTTAACGGCAAAAAACGATATTTGGGCTTGGCACGGCGACCTGTCGATATCGCCAGAATTCGCTGGCAACTGAACCAGCTACCGAGCGTGTGCGATATCGACGCCCCGCCGCGGACAAGGGGACACCGCGGCGGGGGTGCCATCCTGCTTCGAACTTGATACCGCTAGGTTTCAAACTGTTCCTTGAGGATCCGCTCTTCAAGGTTCTGTTCGGGATCGAACAGCAGCGTCAGATCGGTATCGCGATCCTCGGTTACTTCGACGGAGGCGATATCGCGCACCTCGGTATAGTCCGCAACTGCGCTAACCGGGCGCTTGGCAACTTCGAGAGCCTCAAATCGCAAGGTCGCCAGATGCGGTACCAACGCGCCGCGCCAACGCCTGGGTCGAAAGGCGCTGATCGGCGTGAGCGCGAGGACCCCCGCGCCGAGCGGAACGATCGGGCCATGGGCGGAAAGATTGTAGGCGGTGCTGCCCGCCGGCGTGGAGACCAACACCCCGTCGCATATCAATTCAGGCAAGCGCACGACGCCGTCGATCGAGATACGCAACTTCGCTGTTTGGCGGGTCTCCCTAAGCAGTGACACCTCATTAAATGCGCGTGCGTGATGCTCGCCACCGAAGATGTCGACTGCGCGCATTTGCAAGGGGTGAAGTCTGACCCGTTGCGCCCGCGCCAAACGCTCTAGCAAGCCCTCTTCTTGGAATGGATTCAGCAGGAAACCAACCGAACCGCAATTCATCCCATAGATGGGACGGTTGACATCCATGTACCGGTGGAGCGTTTCGAGCATGTGCCCATCGCCGCCTAGCGCGACCACGATATCGGCATCTTCCGGCCGTGTGCCGCCGTAGCGTTTGGCCAGTGCCGTTTTGGCCGACTCCGCCTCCTCGGTCTCGGCGGCAACGAAGGCGATCCGGTCCGGACTAAGGGCCGCGAGCGGCCCGGTGGAAGTGCTTGAATCGGCAGGCTCAGTCATTGGCGCTGACCCTATACCAAATCGCCGGCCTGAGATATGGGGCTCGAGCCTTGGTGGCTTTTAACCCGCGGCGCACTTCCCATCATTGTGTGCACTGTCCAACATGCTTTGTGCCACTATGAGCGCTGAAACCAACAGTCACGGTGAACGCGGGAGACCAACACGTGCAGATAGGTAAGACATTCGCGCTGATACTCATTGCCTCATTCGCCGTGCTCGGCATGACGGCAGCCGTTCAAAGTCAGACGTCCGAACAGCCGTTCGAGGCGGAAGAGGACAGCGATCGGCACGAGTTATACTACTATCCCGAAGTAACCAGCCAAGAGACCTATATCGCCAGAGCCCCTTCGCTGCCGGATAGCGACAGGCAGCGTCGCTTGGGCTTTGTCATCGGTTTTACCCAGCAGCAGTATGAGCGCTCTTACTTCCCGCCTGTGGCGATGTTCGCCAAGGGCACCGATGCGGAAAAAATGCTCATCGTCGCGACAACGGACGGCGTCATCAGTTCGCTCTATCAGGCGCGCGCCTATCTCGCCCAACTCACCTCCATTGCACGCGTATCACCTGTCTTTGTCGACAACAGGGTCGAGGACTTCTACACCTTTCTCGATCTACTGGTGTTGATGGGATTTGAGCAGCTGACGATTAGCGATGGGCGTACCTACACCCATCAAATACTGTTCGAAGCTCAACAACTCTGATCAGGAAGGTGCACCTGAGAGTCGTTACCTGACAGCGCAAATCTCGCTCCTATGACCGGATGTTACGCCGTCTAGAAGGACCAAAGATCGTCGATGATGGCGCCATCCCCCAGGAACCGGTGATCGGGTCCTTCAAAACCCGGCTGTGTCATCGCCGTGATCACGACCATGGCCGTTTGGCCAGCGCCGGGCGGCGAAACCACGACCGTGTGCAGCCGATAGCCCAGCGGGCAGCCTCGGCTGGTGGGTATTGTTTGGCTATCGCTCAACGCGATTTCACCGCTGTCCAGCATTAGGCTGAGACTGTATTGCTGCGGTTGATCATAGTCGAAAATGCAGGCATCAACCTTGTCTTCGTAAGGCGATTGGGTGAGCTGAACCTGCAAGAAGGGCTGGTTGGGGCGGACCGGTGAGATCGGCAGTGTCGTGAACCTCAGCACATCCGCTGGCGTCATGTCGAAGAGTGTGCGCTCGGCCAGCGTAAGGCCTGGGACGTCACCCGAAATGTCGTAGCGCGCCAGGACGCCTGCGCCTTCCTGAAGCGCTTGGTCGAAAGCTATCGAGGTTGCCTGGTCGAGAGTCCCATCTGCTTCCATCTGATAGACGGTATCCTCGTCCATCAACACGCGCACCGGCGAGCCGTCTGCCCAGGTGTTGTCGGCATTGTCGATCACAAACAAGTCGGCATAGCCGGCCCCCAGCCCATCGGTCTGGCCGTACTGAACGAAGGCGAAATAGCGGGCATCGTCTGAAAATCCGACGATATGCAAGCTGGCCGCGTCGCCCGCATGGGCTCCACCCGCCGCTAGCATCGTGGCACCGGCTAAAAGTCCAGCGATTCTGCTTTGAATCCCCATTTCTATTCTATCCCCCGGTTACGCTCATATGCCGACCGACGGCAGGTTGTCGCCGGCGGCGATCGATGATGAAATCATGTCCTTTAGGCTTACGACCGATGGCCTCTTCGATAGCGGCGTCGAGAAGCTCGTCACTGTCCGGATCGGCCCGCAGGGGTGCCCGCAAGTCAGCGGCGTCTTCTTGACCCAGACACATATACAAGGTGCCGGTACAAGTGATGCGAACGCGATTACAGCTTTCGCAAAAATTATGAGTCATGGGCGTGATGAATCCGATCCGTCGCCCGGTTTCGGCGACTCTCACATAGCGGGCTGGTCCGCCGGTCGTGTAGTCAAGGTCTGAAAGGGTCCAGCGCTTTTCAATATCCGCCCGTAAGACCGAGAGCGGCAGGTATTGGTCAACCCGCGTTTCGCCGCCGATATCGCCCATCGGCATAACTTCGATGAAGGTCAGATCGAAGCCTTCGCGGCCGCACCAGGCGATCAGTTGGTCTGTCTCGTCGTCATTGACGCCGCGCAGGGCGACTGCGTTGATCTTCACCGCGAGGCCGGCGGATTTTGCCGCCTCCAAGCCCGCCATCACCTTGTCGAACTTGCCCCAGCGGGTGATCTCCAAGAACTTGTCCGGATCGAGCGTGTCCAGCGAGACGTTGACCCGTTTGACCCCATAGTTAGCCAGATCGCCGGCAAAACGGCTGAGCTGGCTGCCATTCGTGGTTAGCGTCAGTTCGTCCAAAGCCCCGGATCTTAGGTGCCGGGACAGGTTTTCGATCAGCCACATGATGTTGCGCCGAACCAGTGGCTCGCCGCCAGTCAGCCGCAGCTTGCGAACGCCCTGCCTGACAAACGCGGAACACAGCCGGTCCAACTCTTCCAGGCTCAGTAAGTCCGCCTTGGGAAGGAAGGTCATGTCCTCGGCCATGCAGTAAACGCAGCGAAAATCGCACCGATCGGTGACCGAAACCCGCAGATAGGTGATTGCCCGCCCGAACGGGTCGATCAGCGGGGCTTCACGGCCGGGCGCGAGGGACAATCCTTCCATCTTGAGCTTTCGCGTTTTGAAATTGGTAAGCGCTTAACATAGTCATTCCGTTGCGGGACGTCGCCCCCCATCAGCGAGATGTTATTTTTCGCGAAGTGCGGCTTGCGCTTGAATGCGGTTCGATCGGGCACGACACTGCATCACCGAATTGCAACGAGGGCAGACATGCCGGATGCGGCGAACGAAATCGACGACACGTGGCTGGTCCGTCCCGATCCAGGGGACCCTCGTCTGACACGGCGTTTGATGGGACGGGATCACGACGGCGCCGATGTCGAGATCGCGGTGGTTGAGGAAAGGCCGCTGACCATTTTCCTCAATGGACAAGAGATCGTCACGGTGATGACAATCTGCGATCTGCCCGAAGACCTCGCGGCGGGATACCTGCTGAACCAGAACATGTTGCGTCCCGACGACCAGATTCTTGCGGTCGATTATGACGAGGACATAGAAACCGTCGTGGTTCGCACCGATCGTGAGACCGATTTCGAGGAGAAACTGAAGAAGAAGACGACGACATCCGGCTGTGCCCAGGGCACGGTCTTTGGCGACATCATGGAGACGTTCGATGAGATGGTGCTGCCCGGCGATGTGCGTTTGAATACGAGCTGGATTTATGCGCTAAGCAAAGCGATCAATCTGACACCCAGCCTTTATCTGGAAGCCGGTGCGATCCACGGCTGCGTTCTTTGTCGGCAAGACACGCCGCTGATCTATATGGAGGATGTCGGCAGGCACAATGCGGTCGACAAGATTCGTGGCTTCCTTCATGTCAATCGGATCGAAACCGGCGACAAAATCCTTTACACCACCGGCCGATTGACCAGCGAGATGGTGATCAAGACCGTACAGATGGGCATTCCGATCCTGATCTCCCGTTCCGGCTTTACCGCATGGGGCGTGGAACTGGCCAAGCGCGCCGGCTTGACGCTGATCGGTCGGGCCAAGGGCAAGCGGTTCGTTGCGCTTTCGGGGCAGGAACGCCTGGTTTATGACGCCGACCCTAGCACAGTGCCGACGGAAGATCGCCGGCATGCTCGCAAGTCCGCGGAGGAACGCCATGATTGAGCGCGCCTACATCGCAGGCGTCGTGTTAGCAGGCGGTTTGGGTCGCCGCATGGGGGGAGGCGACAAGGGGTTGCGCCTCCTGGCCGGCCGCCCGGTTCTCGACCATGTCATTGCCCGGGTAGGGCCACAGGTTGCTGAGCTCGCAATAAACGCCAACGGCGAAGCAAGTCGTCTTGCCGATTGGCGATTGCCCGTGGTCCCAGACCCTGTTGCTGGTAATCCTGGCCCGCTGGCCGGCGTACTGTCAGGGCTTGATTGGGCGGCGGAGTTGGTGCCTGGCGTTACCCATGTCGCCAGCTTTCCGTGCGACGCCCCGTTTTTGCCGTTGGATCTCGTCGTGCGGCTGGCCGAGGTGCTTAACGAGCAGGAGGCCGACTTGGTCTGCGCCCATTCGGGCGGCCGTGACCATCCTGTCATTGGCCTGTGGCCGGTGGCGGCACGCGATGAGCTAAGGTCGGCTTTGCTGGACGAGGGGATTCGTAAGGTGGATGCTTGGACTTCGCGCTATCGGTTGGCCAATGCGGTGTTTTCGACCGAGCCCCACGACCCCTTCTTCAACGCCAACACGCCAGATGATCTCGCGACAGCGGAAAACCTGATCACCAAAGAGCCACGCACCCAACATTGAGAGGTACGCAGCATGTCCAACGACCAACAGGTACGCGCAGGCGACGAACCCATTGCCGTTGACCTGACCAAAGATCAGACTGTCTGGTGGTGCGCCTGTGGTCGCAGCCAGAACCAGCCCTATTGCGACGGCAGCCACAAAGTCACGGACATCACGCCAATTGAGTTCAAGGCGAGGCGCAGCGGCACTTTTTATCTGTGCGCCTGCAAGAGCACCGGCAATCGGCCCCTGTGCGATGGAACGCACAATAACCCGGTGAGCTGATAGGGCCGCGCTATTTGACCGCCCGAACGAGCTGCCGAATGCGTGATCAGGTGGGATACAACTACCCGATCACAAGCGCAGCCGATCTCCGCTGTTCTTATCGAAGAAGTACAGATCTTCCGGTGCAATTGCGATGCCGACAGCGGTACCAATCGGGGCATCGAAATCTTTATCCATCTTCACTGTAACGGTGTGCGGTGTGGCTGAGCCGTCGCGCAACTCACAGGTGACGAGCGTGTGGTCGCCGATCAGTTCGTTGGAATAGATTTCCGCCGGGATCAGGCCTTCTCCTTCAATCACCACCGAGCAGTCCTCTGGGCGAAAGCCCATTACGGTCGCGCCTGGAGAAACGTCCCTTCCAAGGTTGAGGCCGAAGCCGGGTCCCGAAAATTCGCCGTTGGTTAGAGTCCCGTCGATCATGTTCATCGGCGGAGAGCCAATGAAACCGGCGACAAACAAGTTCGCTGGATCGCGATAGATCGTCTTCGGCTTGTCGAACTGCATAAGCCGGCCGTGATTGAGAATGGCGACCCGGTGGGCGAGGGTCATCGCCTCAACCTGATCATGGGTGACATAGATCGTCGTGGTCCCGAGTGTGTTTTGCATGTGCTTGAGTTCGGCACGCATATGGACACGCAGCTTGGCATCGAGGTTGGACAGCGGCTCGTCCAT
>JBCCER010000102.1:0-15564 GCA_039030175.1 Pseudomonadota bacterium | reverse complement strand
CGGCCCCATACCATGGTAATCGGACTTGACGGGGCTTAGTGTCGAGCCCCAACGACCTCCTCTTTGTGGACAAACCGCAATCGAGGGAGCGGTTACGTGGGGCGCTCGCGGCGTCCCGGGACGCAAAAAGCCGGCCAGTGCCCCTCAACTTCCCCTCAGCGCTGGCCGGCACCGCGTTGATTGTTGAAAGCGTGCAAGTCGGTCAGCCTAACTTATCTGCCCATGTGATGCGTGGGAGCCGTGATTGGTTTTCGTGACTGAACCCGCCATCGGCAAATCAGCTACGCTGGTGGGGCTGGCGGGACCTTGTTCTGCAAAACCATGTAGACAGGCAATCCGGCCAGGATAAGCAAAAATCCCCACATGGCAGCGTCTGCACCTGCGCCATAGATCGTCCACATCGAGAACAGGAATGCTACTGGCGCGATGAGGCCATAGCCTTTCGGCGCCAGGTATCCGACACGCCTGCCCATCGTGATGAGGATGATACCCTCGGCAAAGCAGCAGAAAACGTACGGGACCATGTAGGTCGTGATCGACAGGTTCACGATGAAGTCGTAGACGTCGATTAAAGTCGGCGCGCCCGATGCCTGGAGAACCAGTATCGAGGTAGCGAGCCCCATCGATATGGCGATCCCCTTTGCTGGCACGCCCTTGCGATTGAGATCGCCGAAAGCCTTCGGGAGAAGGCCATGCTGCGCGGCCACCATCGGGACCTGCGCCATCATCAAGGTCCAGCCGTTGAGCGCGGCAATGGAGGACAGGATGGCCGCGGCAGCCATCACATCGGCGGCCCATGGCCCCCACATGATCGAGGCCGTGTCGGCGAACGGCGCATCGGAGTGGGCGAGGGCTTCGAGCCCGACGACGCCCATAGCCGACATGGTGCCGGACGTGTAGATCACCGCGGCCACAAGCGTCCCGCCGATCGTGGCAATCGCAATGGTGCGGCGCGGATTCTTGATGTCGCCCGCCGGGACGGTGGCTGATTCAACGCCGCTGAAAGCGAACATGATCAAGGGCGCTGTTGCCGAAAGCGCCAGGAAAAACGGCAGCGGCGACGGGTTGATGGGCGTGAATTGGCTCCAATCAACCCAAAACAGGCCGAGCAGCGAGACCGCCAGCAATGGGACAAGCTTGATTCCCACCATGGCAAGCTGGAGACGCCCAGCCTCCTTAACGCCTATCATGTTGATCATAGCCACTCCCCACATGGCGATGAGCGCGATCAGCGGATTTGAGATCGGAACGGACGACAGCGCCGGCACGAAGACATGCAAATACTCGACGATGGCCAGCGCGATGGCAGGCATGGAGGACCAAACCGCGATCCAATAGCCCCAAGCGACGATGAAACCCGCAAAGTTGCCGAACGCCTCTTTTGTGTAGGCGTAAGGACCGCCGGTCTTGGGCGACAAACGACTGAGCCGCGCAAAGACAAGCCCCAGCGACATGGCTCCTACGGCCATGACCAGCCAGCCGATGAGAGCCACGGCCCCGTAAGGTGCCAGCGCTGCAGGTGCCAGGAAAAAGCCAGCCCCGATGACATTGCCGATGACAATTGCCATGCAAGTCCAGACACCCAGCGAGCGCCTGATCTCGGGGTCGCCGGCATCACCGGCTGGACCGCTAGGCTCTCCGCTGTCTGCCACCTCGCCCATCGTTGTCTCCGTCGACTATTGGCTGATTTGTCTCTTTGTCACTTTGCCGGCCTCAATCTGATAAATCACGTGCCTACTATCCCATCGGCAATGTTTCGTGGCCAAAATACTGAAATCAAATAGATGATTCGAGGACGGCGTCATTCCCGTGCTCGTTGTTGGGGGCGCTTACATGGCGAGTGACGAAAACAGAAACCTGCGCTACGCGGTCGATGAAGAACCGCCGACGCTTCTTGCCGCTGGCTTGGGGCTGCAAGTCGTCATCTTGATTGTCGCCGGTATCGTTCTGACGCCGACAATCGTGTTGCGTGCAGCCGGCGACCCTGGGGGCTACACACCGTGGGCGGTTTTCGCGGGCCTCTTGGTTTGCGGGTTAACGACAATCGTTCAAGCCTACCGTATTGGCCGCATCGGTGCCGGGTACGTCTTGTTTATGGGGACTTCGGGCGCATTCATCGCAATCTCCATCAATGCGGTGGAGTCAGGCGGCGTACCGTTGCTGGCGACTTTGGTTGTTGCCTCTGCGCTCATCCAGTTCGCGTTTGCCCATCGTTTGAGCGCCTTACGCAAGATCATCACGCCCACGGTGGGCGGCACCATCATCATGCTGATTGCGGTGACGGTTTTTCCGATCTGCTTTTCGATGATCAACCAGACGCCCTCAGGGTTGGAGGAAGGCAGCGAGATCGGCCCGTTGATGGCCGTGATCACCTTTGGCGTCATCCTCGGCATCTCGCTGTTTGTCAAAGGTCCGGCAAGGCTATGGGGTCCGATCATAGGCGTGATCGCCGGCTCCATCGTCGCTCATGCGACGGGGGCATTCGACCTCAGCGCCGTCGCAGCCGTGCCGTGGATCGGCCTGCCAGATGCCACATGGCCCGGCCTTGACCTAACCTTCGGCGCCGATTTCTGGCTTTTGCTGGTACCGTTCGCCATCGTCACCATCGTGGGCGCTATCGAGACCTATGGCGACGGCGTGGCCATCCAACGTTTGTCGAAGCGCAAGCGCGAGCCGATCGATTTCCGGGCAGTCCAAGGTGCCGTCAACGCCGACGGGATGGGGAACCTTCTCTCCGGACTGGCCGGCACCCTGCCAAACACGACCTATTCGACCAGCCTATCGGTCGTCGATCTGACGGGTGTCGCCGCGCGCAAGGTCGGTCTGTTCGGCGGCCTGTTCCTGATCGTCATAGGCTTTTGTCCCAAAGCTTCCGTGCTGCTGATGTCAATCCCCAGCCCAGTGGCTGGCGCCTACATCATGATCCTGTTGATCTTGTTGTTCTTGCACGGGCTGCGTCTGGTGGCTGAAGGAGGGCTTACCTTCGAGACTGGCATGGTGGTGTGTGTTTCCTTCTGGCTTGCCATCGGCTTTCAGGAGCAGGAGATCTTCGCCGACCATCTGCCCGATTGGACCAGCGGCCTACTCGACAACGGCATGACGGCCGGTGCGATCGTCGCGATTATCCTGACCTTTCTAGTCAGCGCCCGATACGGCCGTGCCAAGCGCATAGTGGTGCCGGCGCGTGACGGTTCGATCCAGGAGATCATGGATTTTCTCGACCGCGTCGGCGCCGACGCCGGCTGGGACCGGGACGCCATGGCCCGCCTTAACCTCATTGGCGAGGAGGCGATGCTGTTCCTGCTCGAAGGTTCCAGCGCGGCCAATCCCAAACAGGCTCGCAAGATCCGCCTTGCCGTCTCGGTCAAGCAGGACGCAATCGAACTCGATTTCGTTAGCGCGGCCGCCGGCGAGAATCTTGAGGCCCTGGTGGCGACATTTGATCAGACCGCCCCGTCGACCGAAGAGGCCGGCGTGCGGATCCTTTCCGGCCTTGCCGAACGGGTCCACCATGAGCAGTTTCATGGCGTTGATGCGCTGGTAGTGACCGTTACCAGCAGGCCGCTATAGGCGGCTGCAGCCCATCACCGCCCTAAGGCGCGGGGACCACCGATGGCGTTGTCTCGGTGACGAAAGACTGCACGCCGCCGCTAACTTCGAGGATCGTCACGCTCTTAGTGGGGATGTGATTCCCATGAGCGTAACTGATAGTGCCGGTTACACCTTGATAGCCATCAATCGCCAACATTCCGTCCACCATCATGGAGGGATCGGGGGCACCCGCATTCTCTACAGCCGCTGCAAGCAGGCCCACCGTATCGTAAGCGAGCGCTGAGAATGCTGTCGGTGTTTCGCCGGGTTCAGCTTCTTCGTAGGCCTCCACGAAAGCCGCAACCCTCGGGTTAGTCGTGTCGGCCCCCAAACAGACATGGGTGGTAAAGTAAACGTCCGAGATGTCCGTGTGAGCAGCCCAAACGGACGCCGCATCGTATCCATCGCCTCCGAATATCGGGCCGGTGAATCCTGTCGCCCGAACAAGCGGAATCATCCTGGCGGCATCGTCGGCCGACTCTACGCTCAGGAAAACCAGATCGGCGCCGCCTATTTCCGGAACACTCGGATCGCTGCTGTCCGGCGCGATCTGCGCGTCGGCGATTACCGATCCGCCCAACCCCTCAAATCGGTTTATGAAATAGCCCTTGAGCAGTGTCGTATAGATCCGGCTTGGATCGTACAGAACCAATACATTGCGCGCGCCAAGATCCCCATAGGCATACTCCGCGGCTGCGGCAGCCTGTACGTTGTCGCCGAACGGGGCGAGAAACAAATAGGTCGGCACCTCTTCGGGCAACCGCGGTGACGTGGCGCCACTTGTCACGAATACGCGCGCTTCGGCTGCCGATGCGCGGCCGGCAGCCAGTGCGTTGTTGCTGTCCGACAGACCGAATAGCGCGACAATGTCTGGGTTCGCGCGCATCAAATCCGGCACTTTGGTCGTCCAGCCATCCGCTTCACTGTCGCCCTCGGACAGGACAAGGTCCAATGGCCGGCCAAGAACGCCGCCAGCCGCGGTGATAGTATGGGCAGCGAGCCTTGCTCCATGCAGTGATGGAATGTCGAAAATCGTTAGCGACCCAGAAGTGTTGTAAAGGGTGCCAAGTTGGATCGGCTGCGTTTGCGCGAACAAGCTTGCTTGGGGGTAAAGCCCAGCCAGCGCCGCCGTTGCGCCAAGGAACATACGTCTTGAGAACACCACTGATCTCTCCTTTGTCGCCTTAATGACGTGGGCTAAGCGAAGTAACGGCACGACCCGCCGTGTGCGAGGGCTAGCGGACATTGCCGTTGTGGCCTTCACATCCGGTGGGGTGTGCCGCCCTTGCCGCGAGGCTTCATCAATGCCTCATTCGGCCTTCGACAATCAGATCCGCTCTCATGCTCGGGGTGGTCGCCATATAGATATCGACGCTCGGCATGAAGAGGCTTCGCCAAGTGTGAGCCCAACCATCGCCCGCCCGGTCAATCGCTGCCGAAAGCGCGGTGGCGGGATCGCTCTTAACAAAGATACGAGTGTCGTATAGATCGCAGATGGCAGAGTTTAGCGCAGAGACGCCCTCGACAACTACTGGGTCGGCAAGCTCAACGGTTCGGGAATTGGCAGAGATTGAATCCTTCTCCCAATCATATGTCCGATAGGTGCAGCTGCCCGTCGACTTTAGCAGCCGGACGGCTTCGAGGAACTGCCCATAGCGGATGTATCTGAAGGGGAATGCTGGCCCAATATCGTGGGGCCAATGCTGGGTAGGTAGGGCAAACTCATCGAGATGAATGCATTCGAACCCCGCGATATCGCGCACGCGCGTCGCCAGAGTGCTCTTCCCGGAACAAGGCAGACCGTCGATGGCAATGATTTTGGCGCCGCGATACTTTGAAACGGCTTCGACAACTTGGCCCGCGTCGATCTTCTTCGGTCTTCTAGTGTTCATCGCGGGGTAGGCTTTCAAAACTTGGGCAGACCAGGCTCAGAGGCTTGATTGTCATTCATGTCGACGAATGGTGAGCCATGCCCTTCCGCGATTGATGAATCGGGCGAGGCATATGATCTTCAGCAGGGATTTGTTATCGCGACGATGTCGTCGAAAAATCAATCGATTGGGATCTGTTCGTTCAATAGCAGGCTGCCCGAGCGCACGGGAGAATCTCGAAATCGAGTTCCAACGCCAGCCTTAGGACCCGTTCCAGGGCGGCTAGTCGACCAGGATCTATACCGGTCAAGTGAGCGTGACAGATGATCGTCACAATTCCCTTTTTGTTTGCGACGTTGCGTATGACCTTGCTCCAATAATCGGCCAGAGCCTCAGGGTCGCGTATGCCATTCCGGGCGAGAACGTAGTGGACTGCATCGATCATGAACCATTGCCAGGGAATGCTGACCAGACTATTCGGCAATCGCACCACCCCATCGCCCGCATAGCCGTCTAGTTCGATGGGAATTTCGGCAGGCAGCGCCGTCTCAACACTGCTGTCAAAAGAGAACCCGGCCTCGACGAGGATTTCGCGACCGTAGGGGCCGATCCTGCCGCCAGGCGCGCGAAATCCTGCTGGCTCCACGCCGCGCAGCCTAAGGACCTGTAAGCCGTCATTCACAAACTGTCTGGCGGTCAGGGCCGGCAAATCTGCGAATGTCTCGTGAATCCAGCCGTGCAACCCAATCTCGTGACCTCCAGCCAACAGCGACTCCATGGTGTCGCCGTAGTGGAGTGCGCTCCAGCCTTCGACAAAAAACGTCGCACGTAAATCGTATGCTTCAAGCAAGCGAAGCAGGTTCGGAAATCCAACCACAATCCCCGGCGCATCCGGATCGGGAACCGCTGAGTTCCCGAGGAAAACATTGCGTGCCTCGCCCATATTGTCGAACGTTAGGCAAAGGACGGGCTTGTCTCGATTTACCATTGCAGTCCCCGTCTTGAGTTCAGGTGACACTCCTTGCTCTTGGCCAATCTATGTGTGATTGATCGTCAAAGGGCCGTCCAAACCAATCCGAACATCTCAGGGCTTTCCCCGCGACTTTATGGTTTCCCGTCGGTCAGCACTTCGCCAAACATCGTCGCATCGACATTGCCGCCCGTCATTACCACTCCAACCTTCCGCCCGCGCTGCCGCTCTTGTTCCTGCATCAGCGCTGCCAATCCCGCCGCTCCGGCACCTTCCGCCACATTGTGGGTATCGGCAAAAAATGCCCGCATCGCATGGGCGATCTCTTCGTCCGTCACCTCGACGATTCGGTCCACATACGCATTGATGATTGCTACCGCTTCCGCCACCGGAGTTCGACAGGCCATGCCGTCGGCAAGCTCTGTCGCAGCCTGATTGGTCGAGATGGGGCGGCCTTGAGCGAATGAGAGAGCATAGCAGGGGGCACCGGTTGAGACGACGCCGACAATCTCGGTTGTGAGGCCCAGCGCCTCGCGCGCGGCGATCATGCCGCAGATGCCGGAGCCAAGGCCGATGGGGACATAAACCGTTTCGAGATCCGGCCGGGCGCGCAGAAACTCCAGCGAGTATGTGCCGACGCCCTGCACCAACAGGGGGTGGAAGCTCGGCACGCGCTCCAGACCCCGTTCTGCGACAAGCGTGTCCAGATGGTCGACGGCGTCCTGAAAATCCCTGCCATGCTCCACCAAATCGGCGCCAAGTGCCCTCATGGCCTCGTTCTTCTCCCGGCTATTGCCGTGAGGCACAACAATGACGCAGGGAAGGCCACGGCGGGCGCAGGCAAAGGCAAGGGACTGGCCGTGATTGCCCCGCGTAGCGCTGACGATGCCTCGGCAGTCGGGCTGGCGGCGCTTAAGGTCGTTGATATAGACAAGCCCACCGCGCACCTTGAAGGCCCCGACCGGCAGGTGGTTTTCATGCTTAACCCAAACCTCCGTTCCCGTACGCCGGCATAGCAGCGGCCAGCTATATTGAGGTGTCGGCGGCAGGATCGGGCGGATGATCTCGGCGGCTGCCTCCAACTCTTCAAGCGAGGGCAATTGGGGCGTTGGTGAGGGTTTGGCCTCGAAAGTGGCTGTCATCGATGTCATGGCAACAGAGTCGTCCGGAACACAAAACGATGCAATGCCCATGGAGGTTCGGTTCGGTAGCCGTGCCATGCGCGCTTTTGCCTGGACGGAACGGGCGGGCGGCGACAGGATGTTGCGCGCCCCAATTTGCCGTTGCCTGCTATTCCGAGGCCGCATGACCATCATCAAATCCGCCGTCGATCTACGTTCGGAGGATTTTCGGCATAAACAGGCAGCGATGCAGGCGCTGGTCGATGACCTGAAGGAAAAGGCGACGGCTATCAAAGAATGCGGTGGCCAGAGGGCGAGGGACCGCCATACCGGACGCGGCAAACTGTTGCCTCGCGACCGGGTTGACCGGCTGATCGACCCCGGCACGCCGCTTCTGGAGCTCAGCCAGTTTGCCGCGCATGAGGTTTACGAGGATGACGTGCCTGCCGCCGGCATAATCACCGCCATCGGGCGTGTTCAAGGCACCGAATGCGTAATCGTGGCCAATGATGCAACGGTAAAGGGCGGAACTTACTATCCGTTGACGGTGAAGAAGCATCTCCGCGCCCAAGAGGTTGCGCGCGAGAACCATCTGCCATGCATCTACCTGGTCGACTCCGGAGGCGCCTTTTTGCCGCGCCAGGATGAAGTCTTTCCCGACCGGGACCATTTCGGACGCATTTTCTATAACCAGGCGCGCCTGTCCGCGGACGGCATCCCGCAAATCGCGATTGTCATGGGCAGCTGCACGGCCGGCGGGGCTTATGTCCCAGCCATGTCCGACGAAAGCATCATCGTCAAAGGGCAGGGCACGATCTTTCTCGGTGGCCCGCCTCTGGTGAAAGCCGCGACCGGCGAAGTGGTTTCGGCGGAGGAGTTGGGCGGCGCGGATGTGCACGCCAAGGTCTCGGGCGTTACGGATCATTATGCCCGCGACGACGCCCATGCGCTGGCCATCGCCCGCCGCATCGTCGGCACCCTGAACCGAACGAAACCGTCCGGCCCGGTCCTACGCGACCCGGCGCCGCCGCTGTATGACCCTGACGAGATTTACGGCATCGTCGGCACGGATTTGCGTAGGCCCTATGACGTACGCGAGGTCATCGCCCGTATCGTCGATGGCAGCGAGTTCGACGAGTTCAAGCAGCTCTACGGCACCACGCTGGTCACTGGCTTTGCCCATATCCATGGCATGCCGGTCGGCATCGTCGCCAACAACGGCATCCTGTTTTCTGAAAGCGCATTGAAAGGCGCCCATTTCATCGAGCTGTGCGACCAGCGCGGCATTCCGCTTGTCTTCTTGCAAAACATCACGGGCTTCATGATCGGTCGGAAGTACGAAGCGGGCGGCATTGCCAAGGACGGTGCCAAGATGGTCACCGCCGTGGCCTGCGCGGGCGTGCCGAAGATTACCATGATCCTCGGCGGCAGCTTTGGCGCTGGCAACTACGGTATGTGCGGCCGGGCTTACGGTCCACGCTTTTTGTGGATTTGGCCGGGTGCGCGGATCTCCGTCATGGGCGGAGAGCAGGCGGCCAGTGTTTTGGCCCAAGTTAAGCGCGACCGGATGGAAGCCGGTGGCGAGGGCTGGAGCGAAGAAGAGGAAGCGGACTTCAAAGCGCCGATCCTCGACCAATACGAACATCAAGGCCATCCCTATTATGCCAGCGCGCGCCTATGGGACGACGGCATCCTGGATCCGGCGGAAAGCCGAACTGTCCTCGCCCTGTCGTTGGCGGCGGCGCTCAACGCCCCGATCGAGCGCGGCCGTTTCGGCGTCTTTAGGATGTAGGTGATGGCTGCGCTCGATATCTCCATCACCGATGGCGTTGCCACTATCACGTTGGCCCGTAGCGAGATCCACAATGCCTTCGACGACGTCTTGATTGCCAATCTGACGGCGGCCTTCAACGAGGTTGGCGGCGATGGTGCCGTTCGGGCGGTCATCCTTGCCTCCGAAGGCAAGAGTTTTTCCGCTGGCGCGGATCTTAATTGGATGCGCCGGATGGCCAGCTACTCAGAGGCCGAGAATCTGGCCGATGCCAAGGCGTTGGCGGAGTTGATGCAGGCGATCGATACCTGCCCGAAGCCGACCATCGCCCGCGTTCAAGGCGCGGCCTTCGGCGGAGGTGTTGGTCTGGTCGCGTGCTGCGATATCGCCGTCGCGTCCGAGCGCGCCAGCTTTTGCCTATCGGAGGTGAAGCTGGGCATCGTGCCGGCGGTGATCGGCCCGTACATCGTTCGCGCCATCGGTCCGAGAGCGGCCCGGCGCTATGTCCAAACTGCGGAACGTTTTGGCGCGGCTGAAGCCCATCGTCTTGGCTTGGTGCACGAGGTTGCGGCCGAAGATGCGCTGGACGCCGTTATCGCTGGCATCGTCGATGCGCTACGCCAAGGCGGCCCCGAAGCTCACCGCGAGGCCAAATCGCTGGTCGCTCTGGTCGCGGACCGTGACCCGGCGGACGTGTCGGAAGAGACGGCAGGCAGTATCGCCAAAATTCGCGCCAGCACCGAAGGGCAGGAGGGTCTGAGCGCTTTTCTGGAAAAACGGCCGCCCGCTTGGGTCCGGGACAAGGGTTGATGCGCACGATCTTGATCGCAAATCGTGGAGAGATCGCCTGCCGGGTCATCCGCACGGCACGCCAGATGGGCTATCGCACGGTAGCGGTTCACAGCACTGCCGATGCCGAGGCAATGCATGTCGAGATGGCCGATACGGCGGTGTCCATCGGCCCCGCGCCAGCCATGGATAGCTATCTACGCGCCGATCGCATTCTGGATGCGGCCAGGGCCACTGGCGCTGATGCGATCCATCCCGGCTATGGCTTTTTGGCGGAGAATGCGGATTTCGCCGAGGCGTGTACCGAGTTGGGGACTACGTTCGTCGGCCCGCCAGCAGCCGCGATTCGAGCCATGGGCGGAAAGAGCGAGGCCAAGGCACTGATGGCGGAGGCCGGTGTGCCGCTGGTGCCCGGCTATCACGATTCCGATCAGTCACCCGAGACGCTAGCAACAGCCGCCGACCAAATCGGCTACCCGGTGCTGATCAAGGCGTCGGCCGGCGGTGGCGGCAAAGGCATGCGCGTGGTCGAAGGCGCCGGCAGTTTTGCCGACCAGTTGGCCGGCGCTCAGCGCGAGGCTAAGGCCGGATTCGGCGATGACCGGGTGCTGATCGAAAAATACCTCGCCCGACCGCGCCATGTCGAAGTCCAACTGTTTGCCGATGCCCACGGCAATGCGGTCTATCTGTTCGAGCGCGACTGTTCGATCCAGCGCCGCCATCAAAAGGTGGTCGAGGAAGCGCCGGCCCCGGGTATGACCGAGGAATTGCGCCAGCGCATGGGCCAGGCGGCCGTCGCGGCGGCCAAGGCCATCGGCTATGTCGGTGCGGGCACGGTCGAGTTCCTGCTGGACCAGGACGGTGCCTTCTACTTCATGGAGATGAACACACGGCTCCAAGTCGAACATCCGGTGACGGAGATGATCACGGGCCTCGATCTAGTCGAGTGGCAATTGCGCGTGGCTGAGGGTCAGCCGCTGCCGCTTGCCCAAGACGATCTCGTCATCAACGGCCATGCCATCGAGGTTCGGTTCTACGCCGAGGACCCGGACAACGACTTCCTGCCGGCGCCGGGGCGGTTGCGCCATCTCGCATTTCCACACGAGAGCGACGACATCCGCGTCGATGCGGGGGTGAAAGCAGGGGACACGATCACACATTTCTATGATCCCATGATCGCCAAGCTGATCGTTCATGGGCCGGACCGGACGGTTGCCTGTCGCCGCTTGGCAAGCGCGTTGTCGCGAACTCAGGTAGCCGGCCCGGCAACTAATCTCGACTTTTTACGACGCATTGCTCGGCACCCTGCCTTCGCGCCCGGCGAGGGGGCGCCTGATCTCGATACCGGCTTTATCGAACATTTTCGCGCAGATTTGCTGCCCGAGCCGGCGGATGCCCCACGCGAAGCGATCCTCCAAGCGGTTCTTGGTGTCACGCTGAGTCGGCGGCTCTCAGTCCCTGAAGGCTGGTGCAGCCCCTGGTCCGGCACGGATGGCTGGCGGCTCAACGGGCATTTCGAAGAAACCATGTTGCTAACGGATGGTGATCGGGAGTTGTCCGTCACCATTCATCACGGCGACGACCAACGAATGGTTCTCAAGGGGACGACCTACACGGTCACAGGCGACCTCATCGGAACCGACCTGGTCGCCACCATTGACGGCCGAAAACATCGAGCGACCTTTCTACGCGACGGTCGCAACCTCGATGTTCTGACCGAAGACGCTGATTACCGTCTTGAGCTCGACGACCCGATCGCTCAGGCCGACGCCGATCACGGTTCCGCCGGATCGCTGGCCTCTCCGATGCCGGGCAAAATCGTCGCCGTACTCGTTGTTGAAGGCGACCAAGTGGCGCGTGGCCAGGCTTTGCTCGTTTTGGAGGCCATGAAGATGGAGCATACAGTCAAGGCTCCGGCCGACGGTACGATTGGGCGGGTGCCCTTCGCGGCCGGTGATCATGTTGACGAAGGCGTAGAGCTGATCGGATTTGAGGGTGGATCGTGACGGTGGCGACTGACACGCCCGTCGCCCGCCTGCGCAATCTTGGCCCGCGTTCGGCCGCTTGGCTTGCCGAGGTTGGCATCGACACCGAGGCAGATCTCCGTCACATCGGCCCAATGGCAGCCTACGCCAAAGTGAAGGCGTTACGGCCACAGGACGCGAGCCTCAACCTGCTTTGGTCCCTGCAGGCCGCTGTGCTCGATATGCGATGGAACGAACTCCCGAGCGAGGTGAAGGACGCGTTGCGGCGTAAATTGGCCGAGTGAGTGAGCGGATTAAGATCGTCGAGGTCGGTCCCCGAGACGGGCTGCAAAACGAGCCGACCGCTCTCTCCGTGGCCACGAAGGTTTCCTTGATCAACCGGCTGGCCGATAGCGGTCTGCCCGTGATCGAGGCGGGGGCTTTCGTTTCGCCGAAATGGGTGCCACAGATGGCGGATTCGGCTTCGGTCTATGCCGGGATCGAGAAGCATCCCGGCGTTCGCTACCCCATGCTCGTCCCCAACGCACGGGGTATGGGCGACGCCATTGCGGCCGGCGTGCAAGAGGTCGCCATCTTCGGTGCCGCGTCGGAGACCTTCAGCCTGCGCAACATCAATTGCTCGATCGCCGAGAGCCTGAAGCGGTTCGCCGAGGTCGCCGCCATGGCCGCTGATGCAGGCATCCGGCTGCGCGGCTATGTCTCCTGCGTGCTTGGGTGCCCTTACGAGGGCGATGTCGATCCGGCCAAAGTTGCCTGGGTTGCCGGCGAGCTCTCGGCACTCGGCTGTGCCGAGGTTAGCCTGGGCGACACGATCGGCGTCGGCACGCCGGGCAAGGCGCGCTCTTTGATCCGGCAGGTCGCCGAGACCGTTCCGGTCGGCCAACTCGCTGCTCACTTCCACGACACTTACGGTCAGGCGTTGGCCAATCTTTATGCAGTCATTGAGGAAGGAGTGCGCATTGTCGACAGTTCCGTGGCTGGTCTTGGCGGCTGCCCCTACGCCAAGGGTGCCAGCGGTAATGTGGCGACGGAGGATGTCGTCTACATGGCAGGCGGGCTAGGGTTGGAAACAGGCGTCGATATGGATCAGCTGCTACGGGCGAGTAGCTATGTCAGCGATGCGCTCGGGCGGCGGCCATCGTCAAAGGCGGCACAGGCCTTGATGGCGCGCGGGGACTGAGGCTTGCGGCTAGCAAATATTCGGGCCGCCATCATGGCGGTCATTATCTTAGGTCTGTCCGCACTATTGGCGGCTTTCCCATCTTCCCTCGGTCTTGCGCCAGAAATCGGATTAGCGTCGGCCCTTACCCTGTTCACGATAGGCTTTTGGGCCACCGGATTGCTGCCGGAATATGTCACGTCCCTGATCTTCATGGCCGCCGCAATGCTGCTCGCAGCCGCGCCCGCTTCGGTTATCTTCTCTGGTTTCACTTCAACCGCCTTTTGGCTGGTCTTCTCCGGCGTAATTCTAGGTGCGGCGGTCAACCAAACCGGCCTTGCTGCAAGACTGGCTGAGGCCATGGTAGTTCGACTCAGCAGCTCTTATCCGCGTCTCATCATCGGTTTGGTCCTCGTCGGGGTAGCACTCGCCTTCGTCTTGCCGTCGACGATGGGCCGTGTCCTTCTGTTGGTGCCCATTGTCTTGGCCTTGGCCGAGCGCGTTGGATTTGGGAAGGGCCGCAACGGCCGAACAGGCATGGTATTGGCCGCCGTTCTGTCGACCTACTTGGTGCCGGCGACCATTTTGCCGGCCAATGTCCCCAATATGGTCTTGGCCGGTGCGGCCGATGCGCTGCTCGACATTCAGTTGCGGTATGCCGACTACTTCTTTCTCCACTTCCCGGTTCTGGGCGCGATCAAAGGCGCGATGATCGTTCCGGTCATCCTATGGCTGTTTCCCGACAAGCTGGCTGAGACCTCGATCAAGGCCGAACCTGTCAAACTGACGTCGGCGGGTCGGCGTCTTTCACTGGTGCTGCTGGTAACTTTGGCGTTGTGGGCCACAGATTTTTGGCACGGCATATCCCCGGCCTGGATAGGTCTCTCGGCGGCTCTGGTCTGTCTATTGCCGAGCGTCGGCATTCTGAAGCGCGACAGTTTTGCCCAATTGAACACGTCGCCGATTTTTTATGTCGGTGGCATGCTGGGACTGGGTGCCTACGTCTCCGCCAGCGGTTTGGGCGTGCTGTTCTCGGCCGAGCTACTGGCCATCTTGCCCTTGACGCCGGGTGCCGACGCTCAAACATTTGCCGGTCTCTCGGTTACATCGTTGGCCGTCGGTTTGATCGCCACCATGCCGGGCGTCGGGGCGGTTCTCACTCCGGTCGCGCCGGAACTTGCGGCCACGGCGGGCTGGCCGATCATGGATGTTCTGATGGCCTTGGTGGTCGGCTTTTCGACTGCTGTCTTGCCCTATCAAGTGCCGCCGATGCTGGTGGCGCTGAGCTTGACCGGCGTGACGTTGGCGGCGGCAACGAGGTCGCTGGTTGTTATGGCTGTCCTGACGATCATCTTTTTGTGGCCACTCGATTTCTTATGGTGGCGCTTCTTGGGGCTGCCGGGCTGATACTGCTGATATGGACAGAGCATGACGGTTCATTTGCTTAAAATGTCGGTCGGCGTTTCCGACATCGATCATCTGAAACGGTTGCAGGCTGGCCGCCGGCACGACATTGGCGGTCGGACCGTCGTCTATGGCTATACCAGGCGCAAGCCGAGGCGTGTCGACGAGGTTCGGGACGGCGGATCGATTTACTGGATCATCAAAGGCGTTATCCAGGTTCGTCAGCGCGTTTTTGATCTTATCGACGAGTATGACGAGGAGGGGAGGCTTTTTTGCCGTTTCCATTTCGATCCTGTTCTCGTACCGACCGACTCGCGGCCGCATCGACCCATGCAGGGGTGGCGCTATTTGGCGCCCGCTGATGCGCCGGCCGACCTCCTGCACATTGCGGAAGCGGGGAGTGGCGACCATCTGCCGGCCGAAATGGTGAGAGAACTCAAGAGCTTGGGTGTCTTCTGACCGTGGCAAGAAATCTTTTTGCGCTGCGGTGCGATAATGGGCTGGACACCCAAAAAGCCCGCGCCTATATACACGGTCGTTCGCGCGGTCCGGCGCGTCGCCAGCCAAACGGTTGGGGACAGGCGAGACCAAGGCGACAAGGCCTTGGATCAAATTCTCCAATTTGATCCCAAAGCGATTGTCGGAAAGCCAGCGGGGACGTATACTGAAATTTCGCCGCTCAGCGTGGCTCCTCTTGGAGGTCGCGTCAGGGCGGTTCGGCTTTGCGGCCAGAGGTCGCACGGTCACGCGGATGGCTAATCCGCCGGCTATTTGACAATTGAATCTGAGTAGAGAAGGGATACGCGGTAGTCGGTTTGGGTCTCGATGTCTTTGTGGTGTTGTGACTTTGGCTGTTTTGAACCGTGTATCTATTGAGTAATTGGATCTTTGGTCCTTTGCTGG
>JBCCER010000101.1:0-15566 GCA_039030175.1 Pseudomonadota bacterium | reverse complement strand
GCGGCACGCCGCCCAGAAACCCGATCAGCTCGTCGTCATCGCGTACTTTTTCGACGCTTCGCACATCGAACTGGGTATCGGTGGCGTATTGGAACAGGCCCGAGATCGAGCGCATCGATTGGACAAAAGCAGTACTGGTTTCGCGGGCGATCACTTGGCTGCCCGAGCCCTGTCGGCGCTCCAGCAATCCGGCGTCTGTCAAACGGCGCAACGCCTCGCGCACGGTGTAGCGGCTGACGTTGAATTCCGTGCACAGTTCGCTCTCTGTCGGCAGGAAGCTGCCGACTGCATAGGTGCCGTCTTCGATGCGCTGCTGCAAAACGTTGCCGAGCCGGTGATAGCGCGGCAGCGTGGCATCGTCCGTGATGACGCTTGTCATCCATCCCCCATCTTGTAGCCGGCCTGGATCTTTTCCCAAGCTTCGCTCAGGTAATTGCGGAATTGCGGCGCAGCAACCCCGATCAGCCGCTCCGCCCGCTGCTCGACAGTCGCTCCGCGCAGATCGGCGACGCCATATTCGGTGACGAACAGCTCCGCTTCGGCGCGGGAAATGGTGATGGGTATGCCGCCTGGGAAAGCTGGCCGGATACGGCTGACGGTGCCGTTTTTCGCCGTGGCCGGCAACGCGATGATCGAACGACCGCCATGCGACGCCCGGGCACCGCGCACAAAGTCCGGCAACCCGCCCTGACCGGCGAATGGCCTTCCGCCCATCGTCTCGGCATTGGTCTGGCCGAACAGGTCGATCTCGATCGCCGAGTTCACTGCCACGAAGTTGGGGATCTGGCTGAGGCTACGGATGCCATGTGTCGTCTCGACGTCTCGAAATCGCACATGATCATGGGCGGCAGCCAAGTCATAGAACGCACGGTCCCCTGTCGCCACACCGGTTGTAACCCCTTGGTCGAACGTTCCGTTGGCCAGCAGCGGCGCAATTGGCCCTGCAATCATACCGGCATGAAAGGCAAGACGGCGATGGTCTTGAAGTGCGTTCAGCACCGCCACCTGCAGCCGACCGATGCCCAGCTCGACGGTGTCACCGTCTTCGATCAGTCCCGCAACGGTCCGACCGATCTCTGCTAGCGTCCGGTCGGTTTGCCCGGCATCGTACTCCGCGAGCGGGGCCGGGTGGTCAACCAAGGCTTCGAACAAGTCGATCGGCAGCGCGATACCGTCCTTCGGTACTGGCATCAGCGGGTTTACGATTCCAATCAACCGTGCGCCGCTTCGGGCGACCGTGGGTGCGAAGTCGACGGCAAGGCCAAGGCTTACAGAGCCGTTCTCCGGCGGCGAGACCTGGAAATAGGCGATTTCGACGCGGCCTCTTTCTTGCAGATAACGTCGATACCCGGTGTAGGAGAGGGGTAACTGCGCTACCTGAGCGGCGTTCGATTGGCCGCGCAGCCCAGCGGTCAGCATGATCGTCTCGACCCGGCCAAATTGCCGATAATCTCGATCGTTGATTCCGGGCAAGAAGGAGCCGGTCAGTATCACGTCGCGCCATTGGCCAGGGTCGACGGCGTCCAACAAGGCCGTCGGCTCCGCGGTCGCACCACCGAGATAGACCCGCGCGCCTGGCCGGGGCAGGGCCGCCGCGTCCGCCATTGAGATCCAGTTGGCCATCCACGCTCCGTCACGGTTGCCAGGCTGACAGCGAACAGTAAAATATGTCCGGACAAATTTCCAAGGACCCAGATGACCCTTTCGCAGGCGGCCATCTTGCCGGCCGACCAAACAGTGACCCAGCGCCTGGTGCCAATCCTTCAGCGGCCGATATCGGACGCAGATCGGCAGCGGGCTGCCTGGCATCTGGTCGATTGGCTTGCCTGCACCGCCATTGGCGCGACGACCGAGTCGGGCGCCCTGCTGTTGGCCGAGGTCACGGATCGATTTGGTCGAGACGGTCTGCTGCCCTTCGCAGCCGCCGGACCAGCGATGACGGCTTTTGGCCTCGGCGGTTTGGGCGCGGTGCTGGAAATGGACGATGTCCATAGGACCGCGTTGCTCCATCCAGGGCCGGTGATCGTGCCCTCTGCTCTGGCGACCGCGCGGGAGGTCGAGGCGTCCGGCACTGGCCTCTTGGAGGCAATCATTCGCGGCTATGAGGCCATGATCCGTTTAGGCCGAGCGGTCGGACCGGGCCATTACGCCATGTTCCACAACACTGGCTCATGCGGCGCATTCGGCTCGGCGGCGGCGGCCGGTTCCGTCCTTGGGCTTGACGATGGGCAAATGGTCAGCGCGCTCGGCAATGCCGGCACGCAGTCGGCCGGCTTTTGGCAGTGCCGGCACGAGCCGGTCATGACCAAGCCGATGCATAACGCGCATGCCGCCTGGTCAGGTGTGACAGCGGCCAGCTTGGCCGCGCGCGGCTTCACCGGCCCGGCCAGCATATTGGAAGGCCCACAAGGCTTCTTCGCCGCGACCTGCCCGGACGGAGATCCAAGCGACGTTGTGGCCGAGCCCAATGAGCAATGGCAGATCTGGGACACGAGCTTTAAGCCCTGGCCGGCCTGCCGACACGCCCATCCCGCCATCGACGCTGCCTTGGCGCTGGGCGAGATCGACCCCGAGACGATCGCCTCGATCACCGTTGAAACCTATGGCGATGCCGCCCGCTTTTGCGACCGACCCCATCCGACCACCGCAGTCGAAGCCAAATTCAGTCTGCAACATGCGATCGCGGTGGTGTTGGTCGAGGGGCGACCCAGCCTCGGCGACTTTGAACCTGCCGCCTGTCAGCGATCGGACCTGACCGTAATGCGGGCCAAGACTAGCATTACGGTCGACGCAGCGTTGGATCGCACCTATCCCGCCCATTTCGGAAGCGCCGTCGAAATCATCGACGAGAGCGGCAGGCGACACCGCGCTTCTGTCGCGGACGCATTGGGTGATCCGGAAAACCCGATGGACGATGAGGGCCGCCTCACCAAGGCGAGGGAACTCTTGGCGGCCGCCGGCTGGTCGTCCGAGCGGTCGGAACGAGCCATTGCCGCAGCACTTAACATCGCCGATGGCGGCTCGCTCGGCGATCTACTGGCCGCGTTGGGCGATCGATTACCGGCATCAGAGCCTTAACCAGGGCGGTGGCATGGCAGGATTGAACTATTTCGAGGCGGTGGATTACCCGGCGCTTGTCGCTGACTACGGTCAGCCGTCCGACTTCGCAGGACATTTCGCGCGCCTCAGCCGAGACGAACTGACATCGATCCAAAACCGCCGCTTTCGCGAGGTTATGAACTTCGCCTGGCAGGTCCCCTTCTATCGCCGGCATTGGGGTGCAGCGGGGCTAGAGCCAGGCGACATTCAGTCACTCGAGGACATTGCCAAGCTGCCGCCTTATTCGAAATCCGACCTGATGGCGTCGGTCGAGGCCCATCCGCCCATCGGCGATTTTGACGGCCTTCATGCTCACCCGCCGGATCGCCGCCCGCCGCTCATCTTCCAGACCACCAGCGGCACAACGGGTAGGCCGCAGCCCCTGCTGTTCGGCCCCTACAGCCGAGAAGTCCAAAACCTGCTGCTTGGCCGGTTTTATGCGCTGCAGGGTATTAACCGGGATGACGTTATCCACTCTGTCTATGGCCATGGCATGGTCAATGGCGGCCACTATGTTCGCGAGACGGTTACGCGCTGGATCGGCGCCCAGATGCTGACGGCTGGGACCGGTACCGAAACCCGCTCCGCCAATCAAGTCACGCTGATGCGCGATTTCGGCGCAACCGTCCTAATCGGCTTCGGCGATTTTATCCGTCGCTTGTCAGACGTGGCCCGTGAAGCCGGCCTGGAGCCGGGCGTGGACATACCGATCCGCATCATCTCCGGTCATCTCGGTGCCGAGAGCCACGCCTCCATGTCCGAAGCCTGGGGCGGGGCGGAAGTCTATGATTGGTATGGCGTGGGTGACACGGGGGCGATTGCTGGCGAGGGGCCGGATCGGTCAGGGCTTTACGTTCAAGAAGACGCACAGTTCCTTGAAATTCTTGACATTGAGACGGGCAAGCCCGTCGTCGATGGCGAACCTGGCGACATGGTTTGCACCTGCCTGTTCAAACGCGATGTCTTTCCGATTATCCGATTCAACACCCATGACGTATCGCAATTCTTGACGGACAGCTCGCCCATGGGCCTGTCCTTAAGGCGCATTGCCGGTTTCCTGGGTCGCAGCGACAATATGGTCAAGCTGCGAGGCATCAACATCTATCCAACCGGAATTGGCGCTGTCCTGACTGAGCAGCACAGCGACCTCACCGGCGAATATGTCTGCCATGTTGATCGCATCGATGGGCGCGACGAGATGACGGTTACAGTCGAGGCAAATGGCCCACTCGATCGACCGACCGATGCCTATGAAACGCTGCTGCGCGCGCGGCTGAGTGTTGAGATCAAAGTGGCCTTGGCCGCGCCCGGCGCCCTTGCCTCCGTGACCCAAATCGAACAGAGGCAAAAACCCATTCGCCTCATCGATCGGCGTTAACGCTCCGATGTCAGAGACCGGTCCCATAGTTAATCGAACCAGCGCTCTACTGGCGCGGATAGAAGAAATTAACAAACATCTACAAGCGTTTGTTTCAATTGCGAAAGATGACGCTCTGCGATCGGCTAATGCCTGCGACCTGCGTCTGCGAGACCGTAAGAATAGTGGTCCGATGGATGGCATGTCGGTCGCAGTCAAAGACAACATCGCGGTGGCCGGTTTGCCGACGACGGCGGGCATCGGCGCCTTTCGGGATCGCCTGACCTCGCGGGATTCCGCTGTGGTGTCGCGACTGCGCGCTGCCGGCGCGATCTTACTTGGAACCCTGAACATGGATGAGGGCGCCCTAGGCGCGACGACGAACAATCCGTTTTTTGGCCGCTGTGAGAATCCGCTTGCCTCCGGGTATACGCCAGGTGGGTCGAGCGGAGGTTCGGCGGCCGCTGTGGCGGCGGGGTTGGTTCCCTTGGCCTTGGGCACCGACACGATGGGGTCGGTACGCATCCCGGCCGCCTATTGTGGCATCTGGGGCCTGAAGCCCACTGCTGGTCTGATCGGCGAGACAGGTTTGCTCCATTTGAGCTGGACTCTGGATACGATCGGCTTGCTGGCAGACTCGGCGGAAAGGATCGCCCACGGCCTGGATGCTGTCGCCGGATTCGATCCGGATGATCCAAGCAGCATCGCTCCGCGGGACGCCTGGTCGGCTCAGTTTAGCTCTCTTGAAGATTTGAAGGGTGTGGTGCTCGGCCGCCCGACTGCGTTGTCGGAAGTGCCGTTGACCCCAGACGTTGCGCAGGCGTTCGAGGCAGCCCAAGAGATAGCCGCTTCCCTCGGCGCCACCATCCGCGATGTCGACATCCGCGGCTGGGATCCGGGCAAACTGCGCCGCGCTGGTCTGCTGGCGGTGGAGGCGGAGGGGGCGTGTCTGCTGGACGACGAAGTCAAGCGCGATCCCGACGGGTTTTCCGAGGGATTCAAATCGTTGCTCGCCTATGGCCGATCCGCGCCGGCCGTCAAGCTGGCCGCCGCCTACCATAAGCTCCGTGCTGTCGGCCATGCAACTCGCCGTGCATTATCCGAGTTCGATGCGCTCATCCTGCCAACCGCGCCTCAAACAGCTTTTCCGCATGACGCACCAGTTCCGTCCAATCAGGCAGATCTCACGGCGCTGGCCAACGCTGCCGGCTGTCCGGCGCTGTCATTTCCGTGGCCGACCAAAGCTGGCGGACTGCCGGCTGGCATCCAATTGGTCGGCGCGCCCTACTCAGAAGCAAAGCTGCTGTCCATGGCGACCGCCATCCATCGCGCGCGCTAAACCCGGTCAAGTCGCCGTTCGTCGATCCGCCAGGCATTGTCCGGCGGGTACATATCGTTCAGCCAGGCGGGCCCGCTATGGGCGACCCAGCAAGCCGATGCGATGTGGGAACAGGCGACCAGTATGTCGAGATCTGCTTGCCGCATGGTCCAGCGTGCCTGTGCCGCCATGGCAAGCTGCCCCATGATCTCGCCGCGCCACAACAAGGGCGCATAGATCGACGAACCCATGCGCGAGGTCTTCAGATATTGGCGAAAATCGCCATGCTCATCTGTATTCTCCAGGATAAGCTTGGACCGGTTGCGCACCACCCAGCCGGGGTTGCCCTCATCGATCGGGATCATCAGCCGTTCCTGGTCGGGCGGGAAGTTCACATTGCCGACCAGCATGTGATAGGCGCCGTCCGGGCTGATCATGAAAGCGCCGGCAACGAAGTACTGTGTCTCGCCCGGCTTCAGCGCATCTGGCCGAAGATGCGCGTCGCGGTCACCCAGCGTGTCGTAACAGCGCTGAAGGATGGCGCGCAGCGCACTTTCCGGGCCGTCCGCCGCGAGCGCGGCGGCGCCGGCCTCATCGACCAGCGCCAACCCAACCTCAGAAGTACTCACCGAGACGCTACTGGGCGATCTCGTCCCGCATCTCGATGATGCGGTCGACTAATGCGCGCCCATCGGTGCCGACGCTTTCGTTCAGCTCATACCAGTTCGCGTAGACCGCTTCGACATTTTGGTCGGCGAACATGGCCGTCATCTCCTCCGGCGAGGCGTAGTGGACGGTCATGCCGTTCGCCTCCAGCGCGTCGATCGCCGCCTGGCTGTACGATGCGTGGTTGGCGAAATGCTCATCCTCGATGGCCCGGAACTCGGCCGTTGTGGCTTCCTTCAAATCGTCCGGCAGGGCATCCCAGGCATTGTTGTTCACGATGAAGGACCAGGGCACGACCGTGCCGATCCGCCAGATCGAGATGTGATCGGCGACCGCGTTCACGAAACCGACGGACCAGGTGAATTCCTGTGCTGCAGCCGATCCCGAGATCGCGGCGACACCTACCAGCGCGGAGAATCCCAAGAAGAACTTTTTCATTGCGAACGCCCCCATAATATCGAAATTTGTCCGGACAAATTTTTGCCGAGCAGTGTCTGGCTGTCAACGGCCCAATGGCGAAACGGCACACTTGGTGAGAAGGGGGGCAGCCGAGGTGATGGTCGGTTTAAGGCAACGATTATGACCTCCCCCGAAAGCGACTTGCCTGCCGAACAGATTTTGACGATACCGGGTCGGCTGATCGCGCGGTGTTCGGCGGGGTTGCTCGTGATCGCTTGCGTCGCGGTCGCCGCCACGATGTTTGCGACCGTTTACGATGTCGGCGCGCGATATCTGTTCAATCGGCCGAAACGTGCGGGTCGAGGTGTTGATCCGGCGCTTAAGCCCGGCCAGTGGCCGAACGGTCGAGGCCGTGACAGCCTGGCTGGCCCTGATCTTTGTCGCGCTCACCGGGTGGCAGGCGGTGCTGCTGGTGATCTCGGACTATGAACACAATTCGCGCTTGTCTAGCCTGCTCCTGACCCCGTCCTGGATGCCCAAGACGCCAATCGCTGTGGGCATGATCGTGCTGGCGGTGGCCCTGCTGGTGGAAATCGAACGTCTGGGCGGACCTGGAGCGGCTTGGCGACGATCGGCGACCTACGGGTTGGCCATCATCGTCACGATCGTACTTCTCGCCGTCGGGCCGGGGCCGCCGATGTTGGGCTGGTTGGGCGCCGACGTCGGTAGCGTGGTCGTTTTGGCCGCCATCGCGGTCGGCGCCTTCATTGCTAACGGCCGCGTCGTCGGCGTGGCTGTCCTAGCCGCGATGATCGGGAGCGTGCTGGTCTACGAGCTTGTGGCCGACTGGGGCGTGACGGCCCTGACGGTCTTGATCCTGGCGACAATCGCTGGCCTGCTGGCCGTCGGCATGCGCATCGCCTTCGCACTCGGCTTGATCGGGTTGATCTGCATCTATCTGCTTACGCCGACACCCTTCCCCATCACCCTGCCGGATCGCACCTGAGGTCGGTCAACAGCTTCGCCCTGACCGCCGTGCCGCTTTACGTGCTGATGGGTGCCTTGCTGATCCGCAGCGGGCTCAGCAGCGAACTGTTCGTCGTGATGGCCCGGGCGCTCGCCAGGCTGCCGGGCGGTCTGGCTCAGCCCAGCGCCGCCGGATGTGCCGTGTTCGCAGCCGTCTCCGGCTCCAGCGTCGCGACGGCGGCGACCATCGGCACTGATGCCTGCCCGGAGATGACCAAGCGCGGGCGCGGCTACAGCCCCGGCCTAACCTACGGCCTGGTTGCCGCCGGTGGCACACTGGGCATCCTGATCCCGCCCAGCGTGCCGCTAATCATTTACGGCACGACCGCAGGTGTGCCGGTCGCGACCCTATTCATCGCCGGCATTGCTCCCGGCCTGTTGCTCGTCGGCATCTTCATGCTGGTGATCTTGGTTTGGGTGCTGATGCGCCCTAAGGCAGCGCCGCGCGTCGATACCGGCGGCCTAGCGCCACTAGGATGGCACAGCCTTATCGACACCTCGCTGGTGATCCTGCTGATCCTCATGATCATCCTGTCGCTCTATGGCGGCCTGGCGACCCCTAGCGAGACGGGGGCTCTCGGGGCCTTCTTCGCTGCCGTCATCTGCCTGGCCTGCGGACGGCTAAGCTGGCCGATCGTGCGTAGCGCGCTGGCCGAAACCGTGGTGGTGACCGCGTTCATCTTCATGATTGTGGTCGGCGCCCACATCCTTACGTTCGGCTTCGACTACCTGCGGCTCTCACGCCTGCTGCTCGCTGCCGTCACGGACGCCGATGTCGGCCGCTGGCTGATCCTGGCCCTGATGCTGGCCGTCTATCTCATTCTGGGCATGTTTCTCGATTCGATCTCGATGCTGGTCTTGACCTTGCCAGTTGCCTTCCCACTGATCGTCAGTCTTGGGTTCGACCCGGTCTGGTTCGGCATCATCTTGGTGATCGTTGCGGAGGCCGGGCTAATCACGCCACCGGTGGGCATGAAGCTGTTCGTGCTTCAGGGCATCGCGAAGACCGTAACGATCCGCGCGATTGCCCTTGGCACGATGCCCTTTTTGGCAGCGATGGGCGCCACGATCCTACTGCTGTGTTTTTCTCCAGATAGCCCTTTGGCTAACGGCGCATCTTGAATAGCCCGGCGTTCACGCCGCCTGACTGCCAAACAACCGTTCGGAAAGTTCGTTAACGGCGGCAGGTGCCAGGGCGCGGTGTGGGGGCAGAGGCTGGCGCCAGCTTTCGTCGCCGGTACGGGCCGCTGTCAGCGCGCGCACTGCTGGGATCATGGGCAGTGCCTGGACGGCGGCACGCTGGTCCGTCAGCTCGCGCTGCAATGCTTCTGCCATCTCAGTCTGACCGTTGCGCCAGGCTGCATACACCGCCTGACAGCCGGGTGAGGTCACGTTTGCCGAAGCCGAGATGCAGCCAACACCACCCACCTTCAAAATGTCGAGCAGGTATGTCTCCGTTCCGGCAAACACCGCAAACTCGGGTACGGAGACAAAGCCTTGCATGGAAGAAAAGTCGCCGGAGCTGTCCTTCAATCCGGCCACGATATCCCCGTGCCGATCCTTCAATCGGCGGACCCAGTCGACCGGAAAGGCAAAGCCCGTGAGCTGTGGAAAGTTATAAAGATAGAGCCGAAGATCGGTGGTTCCGATCGCCGCGATCAAACCGTCGAAGAAATCCATCACCCCTTCAGGATCGGCCGGTCGATAAAAGAACGGTGGCAGCACCAGCACGCGGTTGACGCCAGAGTCCAGCGAGGTGCGCGTCAGCCTCACGGTGTCCTCAAGGGCACAGCCGCCGGTGCCAACAAGCAGCTTTTCACGGGGCAGCGCGTCGGCGAGCCCAGCGATCAGCGTGTCGCGGCGATCCAGGCCCAGTGAGTTCGCTTCGCCCGTCGACCCCAGCACTCCTAGCCCGTCGCAGCCGTTTTCCAACAGCCATTGTCCGTGGGAGATGGCCTGGTCCAGGCGCGGGCACCCCGCCTCGTCAATGGGGGTCAGCGCTGCCGCCCATACCCCGGAAAGTGAATCCATTGGATTGATCCTTGTTTCGTCGATTCCACCCCTACTATGCCCGGATTCCCATGGCGGACGTGATCGGAATTCGGCATTGCCGTGTGCGAAATTTAAGTCCACAAGAAAGGTGCGACTATCGTTATAGGTAGATGATCAACCTCAACGAGATCAGATTAAAGTTGTTCTCTTAATTCTTCCTGATGATCCGTTTGCGATGAACAACTGTATAAAAGAATATGGCAAGACTTATCTCTTCGGTTGAGATAGTCTTCAATAAAGGTCGCAATGGCAGTTGTCTGCCGGGGTGCGGCTTCGGGGTCAATATGGTGAATGAGGCATGAATCAACTGCCGCTCGGTACGCCAGAAGAAGGACCGCTTAGCGTGTCCGGCGCGGTCAGGCGCACCGCGCTGCCCTTTGATTCAGATCTGTTTCGGATTCGCATCGATCTGTTGGAGCCGTACGAAGACTTGTTGAGCCCGCTGCTGTCGGCGGACGAACTGGAAACGGCGGCGAAGATGGCCCGCCGACACAATCAACTCGAATCTGGCATCACCCGGGCGTGTTTGAAGCTACTGGCTGCAGACCGTCTGCAAACGAGTCCAAGGCAGCTGTCGGTTGCTCGAGACAGCCGCAGCAAACCGTTCGTGACCACGGGCGAGACCGACTATCGTTCTTTCAATGTCAGTCACAGCTATCCCTGGTCGTTGATCGTGCTTGGCGACCGTGGCCGACTTGGCGTGGACGTTGAGGCCATGAGGCCGATCGAAAATGTCGAAAGCCTGGCGGAACTGACCATGGTGCCGGCTGAGCTGGAAAAGCTCATGTCTCTGCCGTCCGAGGAACGAGGGCCGTTCTTCCTCCAGAACTGGACCCGAAAGGAGGCGGTAATGAAGGTGCTTGGCATTGGCCTTAACGTACCGCTGAAAGAAATCCTGATCGATCCGCCGCTCTATGAGGACATGGAGGCGGTGACTGTTTCGCGGGGCGCCGAATCCTATGGCACTTTCAACATCATCGATGTTTCGACAGACGATTATGTTGCCGCCATCGCCTTTCAGGAAAGCGACGACGAAGAGCAGAAGGAATGAAGCCCGGCCGACCGGGGACCGGGCTTCAGGTAGCTCTCTTCTTCTAGCGCCGTGAGGACGCGAATGCGCCTCGCATATCGCGCGCAGCACCGACCAGATGCGCTAGCGACGCCCGTGTCTCCGCCCAGCCGCGTGTCTTGAGACCGCAGTCGGGATTGACCCAAAGCCGGTCTGCCGGAATGACGGAAGATGCCTTCTCAAGCAGTCCCCGCATGTCGTTCTGGGAAGGTACGCGGGGGGCATGGATATCCCAAATGCCTGGGCCGATTTCGTTGGGATAGTCAAAGCCGGCAAAGCCATCGAGCAGTTCCATGTCTGAACGCGAGGTCTCGATCGAGATTACATCGGCGTCGAGCGCGGCGATCGACGGCATGATATCGTTAAACTCCGAATAGCACATGTGGGTGTGGATCTGGGTTTCGTCGGCGACGCCGGACGAGGCAAGACGGAAGCAGTCGACGGCCCAGTCGAGATAGGCTCGCCAGTCCGCCCGCCGTAGCGGCAGCCCCTCACGCAAGGCGGGCTCGTCAATCTGGATGAGGCGGATGCCCGAGGCCTCGAGGTCGGCCACCTCGTCCCGAATGGCCAGCGCGATTTGTTTGCAGGTCAGCGATCTTGGCTGATCGTCACGCACGAAAGACCATTGCAGGATGGTGACGGGCCCCGTGAGCATGCCTTTCATCGGTTTATCCGTTAGGGACTGGGCGTAGGTCGACCATGCGACGGTCATGGGCTGGGGCCGCGCCACGTCGCCATAGATGATCGGCGGTTTGACACAGCGTGTGCCGTAGGACTGAACCCACCCATTCTTCGTGAACGCAAAGCCATCCAACTGTTCGCCGAAATACTCGACCATGTCGTTGCGCTCGAACTCGCCATGGACCAGGACGTCGAGCCCCAGCTCTTCCTGGATCCGAACTGCTCGCTCGGTTTCCGCCTTCAGGAACGCGTCGTAGTCGGGCGGGCTCAGCCGCCCTTTCTTGAACGCAGCGCGGGCACGGCGCACGTCGCCGGTCTGCGGAAACGAGCCGATGGTCGTGGTCGGGAAGGGCGGCAGGTCAAGTGCCGCGCGTTGCTTCTCGCGGCGGATCCTGAACGGGGTCGACCGCTCCAAGTCGGACCGTGTCACGGCCTGCGTTCGTTTGGATACGGCAAGGTTGTGGATGCGTGGCGACGCACTGCGCGACTGCGCAGCCTGGTTGCTGGCCTCAAACATCTTCTCGTTAGCGTCCGGATCGGCAAGCGCAGCCACCTCGTGCAGCTTCTGTTTTGCGAAGGCGAGCCAGGACTTGAGCTCTGCGTCCAAGCCGGTTTCGCCGTCCAAGTCGACCGGCGTGTGCAGCAGCGAGCAGGAAGGGGCGATCTGAACACGGTCGGCTCCGAGACGGTCGATGGCCTTTCTGATGGGGTCTATCGCGGACGAGAGCCTTGTGCGCCAGACATTTCTGCCATCGACAACGCCAAGAGAAAGTTGGCGGTCGCCGCCATCGTCGAGGGCGTCTAGTACTGCGGGCAGTTGGCCGGGAGCGCGCACCAGATCGACATGCAGCCCGTCGATCGGCAGGCCGGCGACCTGCGCGAGACTGTCTCTCAATCCTCCAAAGTATGTGGCGATCAGAAGCTTCGCGCCGCCGTTTGAGAGGCTCTCGTATGAGGTTGCTAGAGCCTCACCCTGTGCCGGACCGAGATCGAGAGCCAGGACTGGCTCGTCGAGCTGTATCCAGTCCGCGCCGGCGTGGCGCAACTCACCGATCAGTTGCTCATAGACGGGCAGCACGCGGTCGGTCAGGGAGAGAGGGTCGAGACCGCCATCCTTGGCTTTGCCCAACGACAGGAAGGTGACAGGTCCGATCAGAACCGGCCTTGTGTGGATGCCCAGGGCTTTCGCCTCCGCGAACTCCTCCACCGCCTTGCGCGACGACAGGGCGAAGCGCTGATCGGCGTGAAATTCCGGGACGATGTAGTGATAATTTGTATCGAACCATTTGGTCATCTCCATCGCTTCGGCCCGGTCCGTCCCCCGCGCCATCGCGAAGACGGTGTCGAGGTCGACGGCGCCGCCTTCATGCTCAAAGCGCGGTGGGACAACGCCCAGCATCGCGGTCATATCGAGCATTTGGTCGTAGAATGAAAAATCGTTGGAGGGGATGATCTCGATCCCGGCTTCTTTCTGCAGGCGCCAATGACGGGCGCGCAGCACTTCGCCGACCTTTCGTAACGCCTGAATGTCGATCTCGCCTTTCCAATAGGCTTCGGTGGCTTTCTTCAGTTCGCGGTTGGCGCCAATGCGCGGGAATCCGAGATTTGCAGCTTTGGTCATGTTTTCCTCATGCGGGAAGGGGCCGCGGACAGTGTCGTCGGCGGCCGGTTGTTGCCTCTAGGGGATCTCGTCAACGCCTAAAGCGGCGTCGTCCGGTCAACGCATGAGGCTGCAGCAGCAAAAGCGCATTTGCGCACCGTCGAATGATAAGCGCGCATAGGTATTTTGATGGAGACGTGTCATGTCAATTCCTCCGCCGGTTCACCCCGCCCGACATGTGATAGGGGTCCAAGGCCGACGGCAGGTCTCCTGGCTCGCGGGTTCAATGGCCGTTCCGCCTTCCCAGCACCCGTTGGGCACAAGTGGCTTCATGGAACGGCCGCAGCCGCTTACAGTTGCGGGGGCAGCTTCGGACTTCGAGCCTGGCTATCGCCGTTGCTCGGCAACCGAATTCCCTATTATCTCCTCGCGGAGACCGCCGGCGGGCGCGAAGCTACGACAGGCACCGGCTGTCTGTCCACCGGTTGGGCATCCAGCTACCCGAGTTAAGAACGGTTTCCGGCTACCTCCAGTTCGATAAGACTGGAATCTCAGCGCGTTTTGTCGCCCAATGCCGACCCAACGATGCCGGAGTGACAATCCCTGTGCCAGACAATGCCGTGATCGCCATCGATGTGGGCAGTTCCGCTCTCAAGGCGGTGCTGTTCTCTGCTGCCGGCGAGGTATTGGCCCGGCAGGTTAAGCCCTATCCGACCAGCGCGCCGTCCGAAGGCGCGGCTGAGCAGCAGCCGGACGATTGGTGGCGCGCGCTGATCGACGCGGTCGTCCCCTTGGCGGCGGAGGCCAAGGTGCACGCCCTCGTGCTGACCGGCTCGATGCAAAATCTCATTTTGGCCGATGAAGGCGGAAATGCTCTTGCGCCGGCCATGCTCTATTCGGATGCACGGGTGACGACCGATCTTCGTCGGGCGTGGCAGGCTGATCTGCCCCTCGGATTCGATCAGCAGATCGGGAACCATCCCGACAATGCCCAGTGCATTTACAAGATCCGCTGGTATCAGACGCGCTGGCCGGATCTGGCTGACAAGACATCGGCATTCCATTTCGGCGCCAAGGATATGGTTGTCCATCGCTTGACTGGTGTGGCGGTTACGGACGCGACGACAGCCACGACCACCGGTTTGATGGATCTGGCCAGCCGGCAGTGGCTGCCCGACGTGATGGCGGCAGTGAACATTGAAGAAGATCGGCTGCCAAGAATTTTGCCGGCCGACCAAATTGCCGGCCAGTTGTCCGATCCGGCGGCCAAGGCGCTGGGTCTCCCGAGCGGCCTGCCGGTCCTGACCGGTACCGGCGATGCGGCGGCGGCAACCTGGGGGGCCCATGCCGATGAGCATGGACGACCCTATGCCTATCTCGGCACCACGGGCTGGGTCGCCGCTGTCATGACGATGCGGGAAGCCGCGCCGCCGCGCCAGACTTACACGTTGGCCGCGCCCGTCGGCGACGATGTGATCGTCGTCTCCCCATTTCTGACGGCGGGCACGGCCCTGGAGTGGATTGCGCGGATCACTGGCCAAGAGGTTCCTGAGGCCATCGAGGCCGCGAAGGGTGCGGATGGCGAACCGCCGGCGGGGCTGTTCCTGCCCTATTTGATGGGTGAGCGGGCGCCGTTCGAGGACCGCGACGTTCGGGCCGCAATGTTTGGTTTGGACACCGGCTGCGATGGCGGCAGTCTGGCCTATGCCGTGATGGAAGGGCTGGCGCACGCCGTGCGGCACAATTTGGAGAGCCTTCCGGTGGCCTGGCGCGACATGACGGCGATAGGCGGAGCGGCGGAGAGTGACATTCAGCGCCAGCTTTTGGCCGACGTCACCGGCCTGCAAATCGCCGCGCCGCCCTTGCCGCGCATGGCCACCGCCTATGGCGCCTGGCGCATCGCCGCCCGAGCCCTGGGGCTGGGCGACGGCACGCTTGACGCCACGCGGACCAAGAACCGGAGACCGGAACGGGCCGAACGGGCGGAGGCGCGCTATCGATCCTATCTGTCCGCGGTCGAATTGGCGCGCGAGTTGGCGCCATCCTTGACCATTCAGCCGGGCAACGCCGCACGCGACCGTTTGGCTTGATCCATCGAGACATCGCAAACGTCAGTATCCAATAAGGGGAGGTTTTGAACCATGTACCGCACGCTCATCGGCACGACCGTCGTTGTCGCTATTCTAAGTCCGGCTGTCATGGCCCAGGAAGTGGCGGTGTTGACGCCGTATCTCAGCTCCGTCACCACCAACGAGATGATCGATGTCTTTACCGACACGGCGGACGATCGTGGCTGGTC
>JBCCER010000100.1:0-15598 GCA_039030175.1 Pseudomonadota bacterium | reverse complement strand
GAACCAAGAGCGCCACGTCCTCGATGTGTTCCGGCAAAAGGGCTTCGCCGGCATGGAGGAGTACTGGACGCGCATTCGCGACGAAGAGAATTGCGAGCTTGAGATCGAGCGCGACGACGAGAAGTTCGAACTGCGCATGACAAAATGTCCAAGCCTGGGCAAGGTTCTGGACAACGACGCCGCGCCGATGGGCCGTTATTGCGATCATTGCGCCGGCTGGATCGGTCCGATCATGGACAAGCTTGGCTACCACCTGGTCTATGACGTGATCGACCGAAAGCAACCGCACTGCGTCATGCGCATCTTCAAGGATGCGGAGCAGGCGCGAGCCGCTGAAGAGGACACGCGACTATTGATGGGCTGGCCCGGAAAATCTGACGGGTGCCGCTAGCGCTCGATCATCGATTTGAGCCGGGCCGAGGCTCAATCGAGGACCAGGTGACGGCCTTTGATGATGTGCTGGCAGTTTTCCACCTGCCACCATGCTGCGATCACCTGGTTGTCCGAAACGCGCAGCAACGAGGGCTGGCCAAATTTGAGGCTGCCAAATTGCTGTGCGATGTCGTCGGTCCGGCTGGCCAAGGCAGATCCGGTGAACAAAGCGCACTCGCTTTCCACCGCGACAGACCCAACAAGCATCCGCAAAACGCGGACGGTTAGGCTCACCGGATTTTCGCGATGGCAATGGATACTGAGCAGCCGGTCAGGCCCGAGCGGCAACAGGTTCGACGCCTGTGCCTTGATACCCGTAGCGATGGCGAGTTCAAAGCTCTCCCCACCGTCGCTCGAAACCGTGATGTGATTGGTTAGGTTGCACTGGCTTGCGGCGTCGTAGGCCCAAAACAGGACGGCTACCTTTTCGTCATCGAGATTGCAGAGCCGGCACTCCCAAGGCGCGACATTCCCATTTGGGCTGCGATAGAAGACCGACAGTCGCTGCCAGCTTTGACCCCCATCGTCGCTGGCGATGATCCAGCCTGCATGATTGTCCTTGCCGAGATGAAACGGTGCCGCGGCCGCCAGCAAGCGACCGGAGGCAAGCAAAATCGCAGGACCGGACAGCTCGAGCGGCTTGCCTTCTACGGAAAACACCTCCGGCTCTGTCCAGGTTCGCCCCCGATCGCGCGAGACGCTAACCTTGTTGCGGAGGGGCAGAATCTCGAAGGTTTCGGGGTTGACGATAGGCGTCAGCGCATCTGGCCGCTCAAATACATATCCTGTCGCGATAAGCGTGCCATCGGGCAGCAACAAGGGTTTGAATGACTCAGATTCTAATCGTCCGTCAGGTCGACGCCGGAACATTGGCTCAGGCGACGACCAGCTTTGCCCGCCATCAACGCTGCGGCTTGTATAGCTAAGCATATCAGCAGCATCGAACGCTTGCCCGATCGAGAACATCGCCAGCAGTTCGCCGTCGTCGAACTGGATGAGGCCCGGAAACACGGCCTGCCGACTGACCAGCAACGGCGCCGGGTTTTCGTAGATCGTGAAACTGTCCTTCGGGACGATGCGCATCTTGGAAGCCGCTCTATCCGGCGGACGGGCCGGCGCCAAACAAACTGATCTGCTTTCCGGCCAGTTTCTTGTAGGGCAGCCGGGTCAGATTGCTGGTGCAAAGGCCCTCGCTATCGACATAGAACGAGGCTCGCGCGATCGGATCGTAGGCATCCTTGTGCGACACGGCCGCTTTCACGATGACATAGCTCGCATCCTCGGGCCGGATGCCCTGTGAGTGCAGATGGCCGAGATCCATCGGCGCCGTCTTGTGAGTGGTCAGCAATATCGTTGCCTGATCGTTCGTGACGACTGCACAGGGACCCATGTCGATCCTTGTGCCGCGCATCGAGGCCATGTGGGACCTTGGATTCTCCAGCTCGAACTTGCCATCAGTCAGATTGCGAACAATTCCTTCAAAGGGCACTGGCGTTCCGTGGTGGCGGTCGGTCTTGGCCCCTACTGACAGCGCTACTATCGCCCCCTGCCCGGCCCGCACGCAGGCTTGCACTGAGGCTGGATCGTTGATCGCTGCCACTATGGATCGGCGTCCAGTCTTGAGTAGCGGCCCCAGGATACCGGTCGCATCCCCGGGGGTACCGCCGCCAATATTGTCGGCCGGCTCGATCAGAAGAATCGGACCCTTGCCTGGAGGCAGCGCGTCGCACTTCTCCAAAACCCGGTCGAGCGGATCGTCGCGTGGATAGGCACTCGCAAGATTGACCTCCGCGATCTGTTGCAGTTCCCACAGGTAATCCAAGGCCCGGCCTCGATCTCCATAGGTCATGCAGTTGAGGCTGAAACCGCAATCGGCGATGTCGGCGTAGGCGTAGCCCGCCATGACATTGATGGCGAAGATGTCCGGGTCGGCAGCCTCGATCGCACGCGCGCGGGCGAGAACGCTTTTCATGGGCTCGTTGTCCGTCCCCTGCCCCACGGGCGGAATGACGTAAGGGGTCGCGCTATGGATTTGCGTGGGGCGGCGACCGTCGAACAGCGCGTCGAGCATGGTGGCCCCGCGAATGGCGGTCTCCCGCGCATCGCTATGGGGGTTTTCCCGATAGGCCGTCAGCGCAGTCGAGTTGTCCACCATCGTCTGAGACACGTTGGCGTGCAGGTCCAGAACGGCGACAATCGGTATGTCTCGACCCAGCGCCGCAAGCCGCGACTTCAACGATGCCAGCACCGCACCTTCGACATCGTCGCGCGACTGGCTGACCATCGCGCCATGCAGCACCAGGAAGATGCCGTCGAGCTTGTCGGCGGAACTTTCCAAATCGTCGAAAAGCCGTGCTTCAAACACCTCGACAACTTCATCTTCGACCAGCCCGCTTGGCATCGCCGCCATCTGCACGGACGGAATCAATGACCAGCGGCCGTCCTCGGCATAGCTGAGAAAGCCATCCATCGGCGACCCATCGCCCCGCGCGTTTTCGATGACTTCTTGGCCAAATCTTACGATACCCGACTCGAATTCGGACATGCCGGTTGTCTCAGCGAGAAATGTGTGTGTCTCGTGAAAAAGTCCGGCGACCAGGACCGTGCGCGTCAAAAGCTGGGCTCTCCTGCCGCAATGCGACCTGTACAGAAACAGGCAACCAACTCGGTTATCATATTAACATTATCATTCGGTGGTCAAACCGTTGTACGATCCGCCTCGGACGCCCAGCGGCCGCGCTCGCGCACGCTCTTGGAAAGGACATTTCAATGCCGGCTGCCTCCTATGATTTCAGCGCTTCAGCGAGCTACAATGATGAAGCCAAGTCGCTGCTGGCGGGGGCCGTGAATTCGAATGTGCGGTTGGCGGGTCCGCCATTTCCGTTGTGCTTCGAGCGCGCCGAGGGTGCACATCTCTTCGACATCGACGGCAATGGTTACATCGACTACGCGCTTGGTATGGGGCCGGACATTTTGGGCCACGCCCCAAAACAGGTCTGCGACGCGGTCGCCAAAAGCCTTTCGCAAGGCCAGATGTTTGCTGGACAACACCGCGCAGAATTGAAACTCGCGAAGCTGCTCAGCCGCCACATTCCCAGCGCTGAGATGGTGCGGATCGGCATGACTGGATCCGAGGCCGTACACGCCGCCCTGCGCCTGGCGCGTGCGCATACGGGACGGACGAAGTTCATCAAGTTCGAAGGTCAATATCATGGCTGGTTCGACAGCGTACTGGTGAGCTATGCCCCAAATGTCGCGGAACCGGACGAAGCCTTGCCGCTCCCGCGTACGCCCAAGTTGGAATCTGAGGGCCAGTTGGCGAGCGCTTGCGATGACATCATTGTCTTGCCATGGAACGATGCCGGTGCCCTCGAACAGGTTATCGACACTCACGGACACGAAATTGCGGCGGTCATCACCGAGCCGGCGCTTTGCAACACCGGCTCAATCGCACCCCGACCAGGCTATCTCGAACGGATGCGCGACCTCACAGAAAAGCGTGGCATCGTGCTGATCTTCGACGAGGTGATTACCGGATTCCGCCTCGCGGTCGGCGGCGCCCAAGCGCGCTTTGGCATTACGCCCGACCTGTCGACCTTCGCCAAAGCCATGGCAGGCGGCTTTCCAATCGCTGCGCTGGTCGGCAAGCGCGAGCTTATGGAGAAATTGGGCACCGGCGCTGTTAACCATTCGGGCACCTACAATGCCAATGTCCCCAGCATCGTCGCCTCCATCGCGACGGTCGAAGCTCTCGCAGCCAACGATGGCGCGGCCCTCGTCCGTGCTGAAGCTACCGGCAACGCGTTGATGTCCGGCCTGCAAGACCTCGCCGCCTCGACCGGGAGCAATCTGAAGGTTCAAGGGTATGGAACTTGTTTCAACACCTTCTTCTCCGATGAAGATGTCGTCGTCGACTACCAAAGCTACAAACGAACCGACCTCGCCCGGCAGCAGGCGTTCCTAGCCGCGCTAGTCTTGCGCGGCGTGCGTCCAACAAACCGGGGCACATGGTTCGTCTCGACCGCTCATGGCGATACGGAAGTGCATGAAACGCTCGCGATCGCGGAAGAAGCGCTGACCTCACTGACATGAGATCGAACCGGCAACGTCTGTCAGCGCGCGGTTAACGGTCAATGCTCTCGGGTCTGGCGGCAACAAACCGAACGCTGGGGCGAGTTCAGGCTAGGTCGACCACCAAACCGAGTAGGTATTGGGCGACACGATCACCGGAACATGATAGCGGCCGGCCGGGTTCGGCATGGCGATCCGCAGGACGATCTCGTACATGATTTGGCTACCAGCACGCTGAATTGACCGAGCCGACCAGTAACCGCCAACGCTGAACACCAGCTCGTAAGAGCCGCTCGGATCGACCCGGTGATCTTCGACTTCTAGCGAAACGCGCCCGCCCTTGTCCGTCTCGGCCGCTAACAACAGTTCCCTAGTCGCCCGATTGTACAGGCTCACCGGAATCCCTCCAGCGTGGGTGCCGTCTGTGCCGTTCAATAGGTGGGACGTGATGATCGCCATTACTCGATCGACGCCTTGTCGCGCTTGTCGGATGTCGCAGCAACTATGGGGCTGATTACGCCACGGCATTTCACATTTACGCACGCCGTCTTGCCGCTGTTCATCGCGCGCCGCAGCGCCGGCACGAGTTCCGACCGTCTAGTGACCAACTCACCATGGCCGCCCAGCCCCTCGAACATCCCATGAAAGGGAATGTCACGGAAATCGGTGGCGAAATGCTGGCCGTTGGCAAAAAGCCGTTCCTGCTGCTGGCTGATGCAGTCCAACCCGCCATTGTTATCGACGACAACTGTGATCGGCAGCCCCTCTTGAAACGCCGCCTCGATCGACAGCCCACCGGAGAGGAAGGCGCCGTCGCCGGTGATCAGGACCACGTTCTTGTCCGGATGGATTGCCTTGGCCGAGAGGGCAAAAGACACACCGACCCCGAGCAGGGAATAGTTCCCCGGATGCATGATCCCACCCAGCTTCCGTCCATTCCAGCCGGCCAGGTTGACGGCAATTTCGGACCAAAAATGCGTGTTGCCGCCATCGAAAACCAACCAGTCGTCGGCAGCGAGTTCGGCCTGCACGTCGAGGGACAGTTGCAAGGGATGCATTTGCCGTCCCTCGGCCTCGTCTCTTGCGGTTTCAGCAGCGATATCGGCCGACCAATGTGCGACCCATTCGGCGCGGCGTTGCCGCTGCAAGTCGAACCAGGTCCTCCAAGTTTTTCCAACACCCATCAGCGTATCGAGAAATGCACCAGGATCGGAGAGCAGGACCTCGTCGGCCGCGCGATTGTATTCCAACTCCTCATGGCTGCCGTTTATGCAAATCAAGGTTTGACCGGCAGGGAAAAAAGGCGAGTTGCCGAAATTCATCTGATTGTCCAGGCGTCCGCCGATCATCATGACGACGTCGGCTTCATGGATCGCACGCTTCGACGGATGATATTGGTGAAAATCGGCGAGCCCCATATAGGCCTCGCACTCCTCCCCAAGCAGTTTCTGGTGATAAGGCACATTGAATATCGGAATGCGCAATGTCCGACCTGTTGCCTCCAGCTTGTCCTCGTTGCGCGACCACCAGATGCCATGGCCACCGATGATCACGGGCCGCTCGGCCCTTCGAACGATGCCCAAAATCCGGTCGAGCACATCGGGATCAGGCCAGGCGCGGGGCGGAGATCGATCGCCCGTCTTGAACGGTCGCTCTTGCAATCCGGCCTCCTCGTCGAACGAGGAAAACATTATGTCGACCGGCAGGCTGATATGCACAGGCCCCGGATAGCCGGTTGTCGCCGCGGTCCAGGCGCGGTCCACGAATTCACGGATCCGCTCGCCGTCGGTGATTTGGACCGAGTACTTCACGAGCGGCGCGGCAATCGCCACATCGTCGATTTCCTTGAAACCGCCGGCACCCTGACGCTTGAGCGTCGACGATCCGGTCACGAAGATCACCGGCGATCGCTCACCTCCGGCCTCAAGCATGGCGGGCACCGCGTTGGCAAACCCTTCCGGGCCGACCAGACAAACGGAAGGTTTACGCGTGATCCGTGTGTGCCCATCGGCAAGATGGCCCGCCACCTGCTCATGGGGACAGTTGATCACCGGCATCTGGCATTCCATGAAGCCTTCCAGGGCTGGGTTGCAGAACCCGCCGGCAAGCGTGAAGACGTGATCGACGCCCTTTTCCTTCAGCGCCTGGGCAAGAATGCCGCCACCGCGAATGCGTCGTCGGTCTGTCACAGAACCCTCCTCATGTCCCGTTCAGGCCAGCTGCGATGCGAAGCGTTATGTCGGTCCCGGAAAGGCCGCCAGTCTCCGCGGCCCCGGCAAGAACGGCACTGGACAATTGACCAATCTCACCCAGGCCCAGTTGAGCCAATGTCAAGTCCAGCTCCTCAGCCATAATTTTCAGGAGTGAGAGCAGCCCCCGCTCGCCATCTGCGCCAATCGCGTACAGCGCCGGGCGACCAACCATCACGAAGTCGGCGCCGAGGACCAAAGCCTTGGCAATATCCTCACCGCTGCGCACGCCGCTGTCGAAAACGATCGGAAAGGTCGGCCCGACCGCTTCGCGAATGCGCGGCAAAATCGAGATCGCCGAGGGGGCAGAATCCAGCTGCCGTCCGCCATGTGTGGAAACATAAACTGCATCAGCGCCCCTATCGCGAACACGTTTGGCATCCGCGCCCGCTGTAACCCCTTTGACGATCAGCTTTCCGTTCCAGAGCGCGCGCAACCGATCAAGGAAGCGCCAATCAGCACCGACCCGGCTTGCACTTCGGTCAACATCGGTTCTCGCCCCGCCGAAGTCGAAACTTCGCGGTCTCGGCACCCCCTTGACCAGCGTGGTCAAAGACCAGCTTGGATGCAGCGCAAGGTCCAGAAACTGTCGGGGGCCTAGCTTAAACGGAAGCTGAAAACCGTTTCTGAGATCGCGGACTCTGCGCGCCAATTGCGGCACGTCAACGGTCAGTACGAGTACCTCATAGCCCTCCTGCTGGGCCCGTTCCGCTTGGGCAAGGGCGACCTCAGCCGATTGATTGACATAAAGCTGAAGCCAGGAGTTTTCGCCCGCCTCTTGCCGTAGCTCCGTGATCGAGCTGGAGGCAAAACACGAAACGCAAAGCGGAATATCAAGCGCGGCGGCGGCGCGGGCCATCATCGTGTCGGCGCCAGGCCAGACCAGGTTGCACATGCCCATCGGCGCGATGCCGAACGGGTAGCCAAACTCCTGGTTCAGGAACCATGTTTTCAGACTGCGGTTCTCGTTGAGCTCCATCACTCTTGGCTGAAGCTCGATATCGTCAAAAGCCGAGACGTTGCGCGCAGCGGCTACCTCGCGCCCGGCAGCTCCTTCGACGAAATCGAAGATCAGGCGCGGCAGACGACGTTTCGCAAACCGTCTTGCATCTTCCGAACACAAGACCTTCCTGCTCGCCTGCATGCTGTTTTCGGCCGGCAGTGAAATGGCCATTTCCCAGAATGTTCCGCACGTTCGAGGGCAGACTATTCGAAACCCAATTCATGCAACCAATCGAAAAATCGAAGCAGGATATGTTGAAATACTATGAGTCGAAGCTGCCAACCTGACGTTGCCGCCCCCGGTTAATCATCTTCCTTGCGGCCGCCGGCCTGGGCTCAATCACTGTTTGGCATACTTTGAAACGGCCCGAACGCGTTCGGACATTTGGGCCGCAATCACCTCGGCAAACTCCGCTGCCACTCTGGGCAAGCTCTCGCTCTCTCTGGTGATAACGGCGATGTGGTAGGTCAGATCTTGCTGAATCGGCCGAAACGCGACGCCGCCAATGCGAACCGCTTGTTCGGCCGAAAACGGGTCGACAATAGCCAGAACGCCTGTTTCGCGCACCAGTGAGGCTGCCATGGGAATGTTGGTCGCAGACAGGCGGGAGTTCTTACGCAGGGTCTGCGACAGGGCCTGATCCATGTTCATCATTTCATCGGGGAATGCGCCGCCAAAGGTGACAAACGACTCCGTTTCCGCCAGTTCGGCCAGATCCACGGCGCCCGCCTCGCCAACGATAGGATGTTCTTCCGGCAAGAGGCAGACATAGGGAGCCGAGGTCTCAAACAGGACTTCGACTCCAGCATAGGGCGGTTGCCGGCCGACGATGCCGATATCGTAATGGCGGATCTGAACCGCATCCAAAATCGCCGGCGTGTTGCGACACTGGATCATGAACCTTACATCCGCATGCCTGCGGCACAAAACGTCGACCGCCCTGGGTAGTTCGATGGAGGCGATCGATTGAATCACGCCGACCGATATCACGCCGCCGGCTGTGTTTTTGATAGCGTCGGCAAGTTCCTTTAACCGGTCGATCCCGACAAACATGTCCTCGACGGCTTGATAGAAAGTCCTCGCTTCGGCCGTTGCGGTCAGGCCGCGCCCACTACGGATAAACAGAGAAAAACCGATCGACCGTTCAAGGTCGGAGATTAGGCGACTGACGCTTGGCTGGGAGATGTGCAGCGCCTCGGACGCCGCCGTGATCGACCCGCGTTGCATCGTTGCGCGAAAGGCGTCGAGTTGTCTCAAATTCATCGGATTTCCCACCTCCCCGACCGTTTGCATTGGGCCATTTGATACGAAGTTCCAGCCAATGACTTTCATAGTATTTTCGAATGCGTAGCTAAACAAATGCTAATTGTTTGATGTATAGCAGGCCCTTATGGTTCCGATCGAGACCGCACGTTGAAGGCGGTGCCGCTTCGAATTGGGTGGGGTCTCAAGCGCCACCCGACCATAAAATGCCGCACACTGGGCCAACGGTTCAGTTCGGCGAAGGGAGGAAAAATGCCCGAGACAACGACCATCTCAAAATCCCGCATTGCGACCGTCGGCGGGTTTTCAGCCCTTGCGACCTGCGCTGCCGCGCTGCTGAGCTTCGGGACGGCATCGGCGCAAGAGCATGTCGCACGCCTATCCGTTCATTGGAGCCCAACGCACCACAGCGCCATCCACGCCCAGATGTTTGCCGACGAGGTCAACGAACGCGCCGACGGCAGGCTGCGGATCGACGTGTTTCCCTCAGGCCAATTGTTCGGCATCCGCGAACAGCTGGGCGCCGTGACCTCCGGTGCGGTCGAAATCGGCGGGATCGTTCCGATTGTCAGCTTTCCGCCGATCAACACCGACTACAATGTCGCAGCCTATCCGGGACTGTTTGAGTCCTACGAGCAGCAACGCGATTTCTTCATGAACTCCGAGGCCGGGCAAGCGATCTGGAACGACCTCTTGGAACGGTCGGGCACCACCTTGCTGATGTATGACCCGGTTGGCCCCGTGATGACATTCAGCGCCGCCCACGAACTGGACAGTTTGGAGGCGATGGAAGGGCTGCAGGCCCGCGCCTTGATTCGCAGCGAGCGGCCCATGTGGGAAGCATACGGCGCCAACACCGTCTCGCTTCCAACGGGTGAAGTCTATACCGCCCTGCAGACTGGCATGATCGACACGATCAACAGCCCGCCGGGCAGTATTCGCGCCTACAGCTGGTGGGAATATCTAAACTTCGCCCAGCTGCCATACCAGTATTTCTCCGATGCCTATTTGATGGCGAACACCGAATGGTTCGACGGCCTGCCGGCAGACCTGCAAGAGTTGCTGCTCGAGGTCGGACAGGAGATCGGAGACATCTCGACGGCCACGATCATGCAGACCGGGGAGGAGACGCTCGCCGAGTTTGAGGAGCGTGGCGGCATCATCACGTTACTCGAGGGCGACGTGAAGGCGGAGTTTGACGCACTGATGCAGGAAGAGGTCATGCCCGCCATGGCGGACCTCATCGATCCGGCCGTGCTTCAGGCCGCCCATGAGTATACTGCCAACTGATCGGTAAGGTCCCTAACCTTGGATCGCGGCATCGAGCACCATTCTCGATGCCGCTTCCCTAACGGGCTCGAGGCAGAATGGCGATCCCGCTAAAGTTGCTGCGCCTGCTCAATGCGGTCTTGGAGCGGGCTTCCATCGTCGTCGCCAGCAGCGTTGTTGCGGTGATGGTGACTGCCCTTACTGCAAGTGCCGCAACACGCTTCGTTTCCGGCACCGGCTATGATTGGCTGATCGAACTGCCGCCTGCCCTGGTGCCTTGGCTGGTATTTCCGCTGCTCGGCCCCCTGCTCAGGTCGGGCGGCCACATTCAAGTGGACTTTCTACCGGTGCTCTTGCCGAAGCCGTGGGCGATCTGGCTGAGGCTCGTCTGCTTCACCATCACGCTTGCCGGCGCCATCATATTCCTGTTTGCGGGCACCGAAGCGGTGGAGCTGTTCCGTCGGCTGGGACAGTTGATGGAACTGGAAATCGACATCCCGATTTGGTGGATGTATCTCGCGTTTCCGGTCGGCTTCGCCATGCTGGCCCTTTTCGCGATCGAACTGATCATCGACACGATCCGCGCTCTCGTTGCCTATGACCGTGAAGAGCGGGGTGAGACGTCGTGAACATTCTGGTCATCGCCCTGTCGACGGTTTTGCTGTTTCTGTCGGTACCGATCTTCATGGTCTTCGGTTTGGGCAGTTCGGTGACTGCGATTTGGGTGATGGATCTGCCTTGGTCCACGCTGATCCAGGTCGCCTTCGGCTCGATGACCAAACACGTGCTGATCGCGGTGCCTCTTTTCATCTTCACTGGGATGGTGATGTTGCGCGGCGGGGCGGCCTCGCGGCTTGTCTCGCTTGCGACGGCATTGGTGGGCCACTGGCCGGGCGGCCTCGGCATCGCCATGGTCGTCGCCATGGGGTTCTTTGCCGCGTTTTGCGGCTCGATCCTGGCCGCGATCACTGCCGTAGGCACGATCATGATGCCCAAGATGGTCGAACAGGGGTATCCGAAACCCTTCGTGATCGTCCTTGCGGCCTCGGCAGCACTGCTTGAATCGCTGATCCCGCCCTCAAACGCCGCGATCCTGTTCAGTGCCCTGACCGATGTGCCGGTCTCCCGCACCTTCGCGGCTGGATTCGTGCCCGGGATCGTGTTGCTGGTTTTGATGTCGGCCGTCGTCATGTGGCGCTGTCGGAACATCCGCAATCCCGAGCGCGCCACGGGAAGGGAAAAACTTCAAGCAGCGTGGGCGGCGATTCCAGGCCTGCTAACGCCGGTTATCATCCTGGGCGGTATCTATGCGGGACTGCTCACACCATCGGAATCGGCGGCCGCGGCAGGCATCTGGGCCATCATCATCGGCTTCGCCATCTATCGCGAGCTGACACTGCCGGGTCTGATCGACTGCCTGCGCCAAACGGCCCTGATCACTGCCGTGATCTTCGCCATCATTGCCATGGCAACTTTCTTGAGCGTTGTTCTGACCTATTCGCAGACGCCGCAGGCGATCGTGACCTATTTTACCGAGATGGGCGGATCGGCCATCATGTTTTGGCTCGCGGTTGCGGTAATCTGCCTGATCTTGGGCACATTCATCGAGATCGTTCCCGTCTTCTACCTGACCGTGCCGATCTTCGCCGTATTGGCCCTATCGCTGGGGCTCGACATCTTGCACCTCTATGTCGTGTTCGTGGCCTTTGCCGGCATCGGGATGATCACGCCGCCCGTCTGCGTGGGCATCTATACGGCCGCCGGCGTCGCTAAAGAGCGCCCGGAACGGGCATTCCGCGAGGTGCCGTTGTTCGTGCTGATCGGGATTGTCTTCGGCGTGTTGATGGTCCTCTTTCCACAAGCCGCGACCTGGCTGCCCAATGTCCTGAGCTAGCGTCGACGGACACCAGCCCACGAAATGTGAATACATACGGCCAGGTCATTCGGTTCTCACATACCCCAGCAAATAAATTCAATTGGTGGCAAGCGGTCCATCCCCGTAGCCTTCCCTTCGGCAATCACAAGCTCGGGTCTTAAAGAAATGGCTGGTCTCGATCTCCCGGCATCTCCCTGGATGGACGAGGAATTGAGAATGCTGGCGGATGCTTGCCGCCAATTCTACGAGCGAGAATGCGTCCCCTACTATGAGGAGTGGGAGGCCGAGGGATCGGTCGGACGCAGCCTCTGGGAAAAGGCGGGACAGATGGGCCTGCTCGGCGCCGAGGTTCCGGAACCATATGGCGGCCCGGGTGGCAGCTTTGCCCATGACGCCGTCATTGCCTATCAGGGCAATCTCGCCGGGATCGACGGATGGGGCGGCGGCCTGCACAACTCCATCGTCATCCCATACATCGTCGATTACGGGTCCGAGGAGCAGAAGCAGAGCCTGCTGCCACGCATGGTCAGCGGCGAGTTGATCGGCGCCATCGCCATGACGGAGCCCGGGGCCGGATCGGACCTTCAGGCGATCAAGACCACCGCCGTCATGGATGGCAACCATTACCGAATTTCCGGGTCGAAGACCTTCATTACAAATGGAGCGTTGGCCAACCTGGTGATCGTTGCCGCCAAGACCGATCCGAAAGAGGGGGCCAAGGGGACGTCCTTGTTCCTGGTCGAAACCGACACGGTCGAAGGGTTCAGGCGCGGCCGAAATCTCGAAAAGCTGGGCATGAAATCCAATGACACGTCGGAACTGTTTTTCGACGAGATGCAGGTGCCGGCATCCGCGTTGCTGGGTCCTGAAGAAGGCCAGGGCTTTGTCCAGATGATGCAACAGCTTCCGCAAGAGCGGCTGTTGATCGGCGTCTATGCCGTCGCCCGCATCGAACGTGCCCTCAGGTTGACCGTGGACTACGTCAAGGAACGCTCGGCTTTTGGCAAGAAGATCGCTGATTTTCAGAACACACAGTTCGTTTTGGCCGAATGTGCGTCCGAGGCCACGATTGCCAAGGTATTTCTCGACCATTGCATCGCCGAGCATTTGGAGGGGTGCTTGACGACCGAGAAGGCGTCGATGGCAAAATACTGGCTGACGGACCTACAGGCGAATATCGTCGATCGCTGCCTGCAACTGTTTGGCGGATACGGCGTGATGAGCGAATATCCCATTGAACGCATGTATCGCGACAATCGGATCGAGCGAATCTATGCGGGCACGAACGAGATCATGAAAGTGGTCATTGCACGTGGATTATTGAGGGACTGATCTTGCCCGAAGACACCAAGCCGGCCGAGGCGTGTTGCGGCCCGGGATATGCCTCCCCCGCCGAAGCCATGAAGGCGCCGCGCGAGAAGCTGCTTTATACGATCGCGATCTACACGGGCACGGGCATTCAGCAGCCGGACTATCTGTGCACGATCGATGCCGATCCTGAGAGCCCAACCTACTCGCAGGTGATCAGCCGGCTGGAGATGCCGGGCATCGGCGACGAACTCCACCATATGGGCTGGAATGCCTGCTCGTCCTGCCACGGCGACGCGAGCATGGAGCGAAAATACCTGATCGTGCCAGGCGTGCGTTCGACGAACCTTCACATCGTCGATTGCGGCACCGACCCAAGCAACCCCACCTTGCACAAGGTCGTCAAAGGCTCGGAGATCAAAACCAAGACCAACCTATCGGCGCCACACACGGTGCACTGCCTGGGATCGGAGATCATCATCTCGATGCTGGGCGATGCGCAAGGCAGAGCACCGGGCGGCTACCTGCATCTCGACAAGAATTTTGAGATCATTGGCCGTTGGGAGAACTCGATGGAGGGTGTCCTCTTCGGTTATGACTTCTGGTACCAGCCGCGCCACAACGCGATGGTCAGTTCCGAATGGGCTGCACCGAACACTTTCATGCCGGGCTTCGATCTGGAGGAAGTCGGTCATCTGAAGTATGGGCGAAGGCTGCACATTTGGGATTTCGAGAAGAAGGAGCCGAAACAGACCTTCTATCTGGGCGAGGATGGCTTGATCCCGCTAGAGGTCAGGTTTCACCATAATCCAGACAGTTCCCACGGTTTCGTCGGCGCGGCGTTGAGCGCCAACATCATCCATTGGTGGAAGGATGATGCGGGCGAATGGCAGTGGGAGAAGATCATTGATGTGGATAACGAACCGCATCCGGAATGGCCGATCCCGGTGCCGGGGGTCATCTCGGTCATCCTGCTGTCGATGGACGACAGGTTCCTTTACTTCTGCAATTGGCTGCACGGCGACATTCGCCAATACGACATCAGCGACCCGCACAATCCAAGGCTCACCGGGCAAGTCTGGATGGGCGGTCTTCTAGGTCGCGCACCGGAGGTCAACGGCGTCAGAGTGACTGGCGGCCCGCAGATGATTCAGCTCAGCCTCGACGGTAAACGCCTCTATGTGACCACCTCCCTGTTCTCGACCTGGGACAACCAGTTTTATCCCGAGATCCGGACGAATGGCGGCTGCATGCTGATGGTCAATTGCGACACGGACGAAGGCGGAATGGAGATCGACCCGGACTTTGTCGTCGATTTCGGCAAGGAGCCGAATGGGCCCAGCCGTTGTCACGAAACGCGCTACCCCGGCGGCGATTGCACGAGCGACATCTGGCTATGACACTCGCCACGATCACCATCGCCAATAAGGGCAACGCGACCTATCGGGTGGAACGGCACAAGCCGCTACTGAACAGTCTTCGCGACCAAGGTGTCGACCTTCCCTACGGCTGCAAATACGGTGGCTGCATCACCTGCGCCGCCAAACTGGTTTCCGGCGAAGTCGACCAGCGAACCCAGGTCGCTTTGAACAATCGGCAGATCAATAATGGCTACGTCATCCTCTGCGTGGCCCGGCCGGTGACCGATTGCACGTTGGAAGTCGGTGTCGAAAGCCATGACAAGCTCTACCGCAATCCCTTCCTCGACCCGTTGGCGGCCCATGAGTTGAAAGCCGACATTGCCACGCCGCTGGAGGACAAGACATGAACCACGACGAACCCTATCCAGAGGCGTATCTGCAGGGCATTTTGAAGTCGGTGAAAACCATCGCCATGGTCGGCGCCAGTAACGACAGAACGAAGTTCTCTTACGGTGTTCTTCGAGTGCTGCACGAAACCGGCTACACGATGATCCCGGTTAACGAGCGCCTTGGTGGCGAGGAAATTCGCGGGCTGAAGGTCTGTCCAACCCTTAAATCGATCGACCGGCCGGTGGACATGGTCCAGGTCTTCCGACGCTCGGAGTTTCTCTATGAGGTCGCCGAAGAGGCCATTGAGATCGGGGCAAAGGTTCTGTGGGGCCAGATCGGCGTGCGGGACGATGCGGCGGCCAAATTGGCGGAGGAT
>JBCCER010000099.1:0-15627 GCA_039030175.1 Pseudomonadota bacterium | reverse complement strand
GGTTCAAGCAAGCGCGCGGTCTGGAACAACGTCGTGGAGGCTCTCCCGATAGGGCTTTGCCGTCTTGGGGAGCACCTTTTTCACGTAATAGCTCGGGTCGTGCCGCTGCCGCATGACTGCGACAACCATCTCGCGATAGGCATCGAAAAGGGATGTGTTGGCAGGCGGCATGTCATCTTTGATTAGCTCGTGTAACTCGGGCAGTGAATAGTACGGTACCATTGGAAACATGTGATGCTCGATGTGATAGTTCATGTTCAGATAGATGAAGCGCCCTACCGGATTTAGGTAGAAAGTCCGTGAATTCAGGCGATGATCGAGCACATCTTCCGCCAGCCCCCCATGTTGAAGCAATCCGGTCATCACCATGTGCCAGCAGCCGTAAATTCGTGGCCCGCCAATAAGCAAGATCGGTATCGCAGACATCCAGCCATACCCTGCGGCCAGCATCCAGATTGTTGCCAGCACGGTGGCCAGATAGATGGCAACGTGAAGTCTTGCCCAGAAAACGGCCTTTGATGTTTCGGCAGCTGGAATGTAGTCGAGCTCTTCCGGCGACAGGCCGCTAAAGGCGTTCCTGAAGATTACCTTCAGCGATGCCCACGCGTCGGAGATACCGAGATATTTGAGCGCCATCAGAGCCACCTTCAGCGGATGCATCCAGGCGATTTCGGGGTCGCGGCCGACAATGATTGTGTCGGTATGGTGACGCGCGTGGCTCCATCGCCAACTGACGGGGTTACGCATGACCTGAAAAGAGGCGATGTGATAAACGATGTCGTTTAGCCACCGAGTGCGAAACGCGGTCCCGTGGCCACATTCATGCCAACGGGAATCGCAGGCCGAACCATAGATGACGCCATAGGCCAGCCAGAAAGGTACAGCAAGCCACGATCCCCAAAAGTAAGTGCCCCCGGCGGCGAACAGTACGTGCAGGGCAACCCAGATTGCGGTATCTCGCGCCGCCGGGCCGTTCCTGCGCTTCATAAGACGCTTCATCGTCTTGCGTGGGACGTCGGAGTGGTACCATTCGGCCGCAGCCAGACCGGCCTCAACCGCGCGCTTGGATTCTGGGCCAGTCAGAGAGTAATCCCTTTCCAAAGCCCTCGACATCTTACCGTCGACAGTCAGCGCGTCCATGTCGGCTATTGCTCCCAAGTGCGGCGGTCCAATCAACCCCCAGCCCGCATTTCGTCACTTGGCGAGAACGCCCAAGAAACGGCAGATCCGCTGAAACACTTCCAATTCGCAAGATATCGTTCAAGCCAACACTACATCAGATCACATCACCAAGTGGCATTGCTACACAGGCATCAAGCTTATAACATACTGTTTTTTAACAATCTTAATGGGAGAAAATGAAAATCAAATGATGGAATCTGATGAGTTCTTAAGGGGACAATCAAAACGAAGGCTTTAAAGCTTGCCTTGCTGGAAGCACTCTTGGAGGCGGCGAAAGGGAAATGGGAAAGACGACAATCGTTGACATTGGCCGAAAGGCCGGTGTCTCGGCCGCCACTGTCGATCGTGCGCTGAATGGACGACCCGGCGTCAGCCCCGCCAACCGGCAACGCGTTCTACAAGCCGCGAAAGAGCTGGGGTATCTGCCCTCAGAAGGGATGGTTCACCTGCCCTCTCGTCCTGCCCATCTGGAATTCCTCATTCCATTTGGACAGAACGCGTTCATGCGGGACATCACCAATAGCATCACCGAATTCGCGGCACGATCGCCGCTGGTTTCGACCTGCAATATCATCCCACTTGCTGGGATTGATCCCGAGGACATCATTCGGGGCCTTGAAGCGGTATCGCTGCCCACCGAAGGCATCGGCATTGTCGCGATTGACCATCCCAAGATACGCCACGCGATAGGACAGGTCGTCGACTCCGGGGTGCGCGTCGTGACCATCGCATCGGATGTACTATCGACAACCCGGTCGGCCTATGTCGGCGTAGACAACCGCATTGCCGGCCGGACCGCTGCCCAATTGATGAGCATTGCGATTGGGTCAAACAGCGGGTCGGTGGCGCTGTTTGTCGGCTCGCGCGCCTTTCACGGCCACCAGGAACGTGAAAACGGATTCAGCGCGTTGCTAAAAGAACAGGCCCCGCATCTGAAGATCCTTTCCGTCGAAGAGACCGGCGAGAACCGAAAACGGTCGCGCATTTTGACGACAGATATACTGAACACGAGCGATGACCTTGTAGGGATCTATTGCGTCGGCGCGGGCCGCAAGGGAATTGTTGACGCGGTGCAAGCCAAGACTCCCAACCACCGCCCCTTTATTGTGATGCATGATCTGACGGACAGCTCGCGGCATTGGTTGGCAAATGATTTGATCGATGTCGTCATAGATCAGAATGCGCGCATTGTCGGCGAACAGGCGGTCGTCCATCTCCTCGGCTCAATCGCGACACGCTCACAAGTTCTTCCGTTCAGGGTCATCGAGCCGAGGATCATCCTGAGGGAAAATATTCCGAGCAGACGGCCGTCATCCTGAATTTTGGATTTCGGCTCAACAATTTTCGATCTGCCTGATCCTGCCGTGTTCCCATTTGGGACTCTTGTGCCGAATTGATCTGATTTCTCAACGGAGGGTCCTTGGACTCATCGCAACCACCAAGGTGTGCAGATGAGACAGGCATATCGAAAACGCGAGGGCCATGGTGAAGACTTCGTAAGAAACCTCCTCCTGCGCACTCGTGACCACCATCCAGCCGAGGACTGGAGTGAGGCCTGAACCGACAGATCCTCATCCGTGTTATAATGTTGACGGTCGACAATCCGCATGATTACATTTTTTTGTGAAAAACTTAGGGAGTGGATTGCCTGAAGAATTGACCCAGCCGCGCGGCTCAATCCAATGCGCGGCCAAACAGAGAGGAGCCAGCATGTCCAGAATGAAATCAGCGGCCTTACTGAGTGGCGTAGCATCCTTAGCTTTGATCGCGTCGGTCGGTGAGTCTTTCGCCCAGAGCGACCTGATCATCGCGATGCCCGCGAGTAATGAGCCCGCGTCGTTGGACGGCCATATAGATCCTTATCAGTCCACATGGCTGATCAACTCGCTGATCACCGATCCTCTGGTGGTCCTCTCTCCGGATGGGACCTACATCCCGGGCCTTGCAACGGACTGGTCTGTCAGTGACGATGGGACGACTTGGACCTTTACCCTACGTGAAGGGCTAACTTTCCACGATGGCGAGCCGTTCAATGCCGAAGCAGTCAGGGCCAACCTGGAACGGATTTTGGCGCCAGAGACGGCGTCGGCGCAGATGGCCAGCGACATTGGTCCGATCGCCTCGATGGAAACCGACGGCGAAACTGGGTTGACCATTAACTACGATACACCTTGGGTCACACTGTTGGATGCGGTGCGCCGCGCCCCGTTGTGGTCGCCCGCGGCACTCGCCACGGCAGAGCCCGGCGATATGGCCGCGATCCTGGTCGGGACCGGCCCGTTCAGGTTCGTTGATTGGGTGCAAAACGATAACATCTCGCTGGAAAGATGGGACGACTACGCCGGCGTCACCGCGATATCGGAGGCGCCGGGGCCGGTTGGTCTCGACTCGGTGACAATTCGTTTCATCGGCGAAAGCGCCGTGATGGGGGAAGTCCTCGCCACCGGCGAAGTCAACATGGTCTATACGCTTCCGCCCCTGTTCTCTGACCGCTATGTCGGCGATTCTGACTACACGCTGCTTAGCAAGGGGCAAGCGGGGACTGGTCTTCAGATGGTGATGAACACTCGGGTTCCACCACTCGACGATGTCCGTGTCCGTCAGGCGTTGATCCTTGGGACAGATTCCGCGGCGGCAAACGATATCCTTTATGACGGGCTCTATCAGGCGTCGGACGGCCCTCTTAACAATATCCACCCGTGTTTCTGGGAGGGGTCGAGCGAAATGTATCCCGTCGACCAGGAACGGGCGGCAGCCCTGCTGGACGACGCGGGCTGGGTTGTCGGCGACGGCGGGATGCGGGTCGCGCAGGGCGTTGAGGGCGTCGAAGACGGCACGCCGCTTACCGTCCGATATTCGACCCTTCACCACCAGGAAATCGGCGAGGTGTTCCAAGCGCAGCTGCGGCCCCTCGGTGTCGACCTGCAAATCGAGGTCGTTCCCGGCCCCGTGCAACTCGATATGGTTCAGCGACGCGATTTTGAGCTGATGTACGAGCGGCAGCGCTCGCCGAGCCCACTGATCCTGGATCAGGTTTGGAACTCGGCTTACGACGAGCCCGGTGGGTGGGCCTGGACGGGATACGCCAATCCAGACCTTGACGCGATCCTGGAGCAGCTTCGGGCTGTATTCGATGACGATGAACGTTGTGGCCTGGCTCGCGAGGCGCAGCAAATCATCATGGAGAACGCCCTGATGCTGCCGACGCTGAGCCAGCCGATCATCGTTGGCCTAGATGCCTCTGTTCAGGGGTTCGAAATGGGTGCTGAAGGGAACTGGTTCTTCCTGCAAAACGCGTCCATCGAAAACTGATACTGCGGCGGCCGTCCTGCCGGGCGGCCGCCGTCCGTCCCCCTGAGAAGGAAGCCTGATGCGCCGATATGTGTTGGGCCGGCTGTTGCAATTGGTCCCGGTGTTGCTTCTGGTTTCGCTGATCGTCTTTGCGGTCATGCGTTTGTTGCCAGGCGATCCGGCGCTGTTGATGTTGTCGGGCGCTGAGGGTGGGGCGATCACACCTGAGCGTTTGAACGAACTGCGCGAGCAGATGGGTCTGAACGAGCCGTTGGCCGCACAATATCTGAATTTCGTACTGGGAGCGCTGCAGGGTGATCTGGGAAGCTCGATCCGGTTTCAAGTCCCAGTAACAGAGCTGATCCTTGATCGGTTCGGCAGCACGTTCGAGTTGGCCGTCGCAGGCTTGTTCCTTGCCATCGTCATCGGGATGCCGCTGGGGATGATTGCCGCCGCGCGCCAGGGCGGCTGGATCGATTCCCTGTGCATGACGCTGTCATACATCGGCTCGTCGATGCCAGTCTATTGGCTGGGATTGCTCCTTGTCCTTGTTTTCTCCTTCACGCTGCATTGGTTCCCATCGGCTGGCGGCGGGTCTTTCGAGGCGCTGATCTTGCCAGCATTCACACTCGGCCTTTTGTCGGCGGGCGTGCTTGCACGTTTGATCCGATCTTCGATGCTTGAGGTCGCGACCGAGGATTATATGCGCACGGCTCGCGCCAAAGGTCTGTTCCCAAGGTTGATCATCTTTCGGCACGGTCTGAAAAACGCGATGATTCCGGTGCTCACGATGATGGGCCTTCAATTTGGGGCGCTTCTGGCGGGCACGGTCGTTACAGAGACCGTCTTCAGCCGTCCCGGGCTGGGACGGCTAATCGTCGACTCTATCCTGTCCAAGGATTACCCGCTTGTGCAGGGGGCGATCCTGTTTCTGGCCGTTGTGTATTTGCTCGTGAACCTCGCGGTTGATCTCGCATACGCCTTGCTCGATCCAAGAATTCGGTATGGCAACTGAGACCCTGGATGTTGGGGCGACCGAACGACCCGTGCGGTTGGCGATGGGGCGGTATTTCAGCCACCCCGGTGCGGTCATCGGTCTGATCATTTTGGTGTGCTGGATCCTGGTTACGATATTTGCCCCAATCCTCGCGCCCTATGATCCCAATGAACTGGTCAGTCGGGCCCGTCAGGCCCCCTCTGCCGACCACTGGCTTGGCACTGACATGCTGGGACGCGACGTACTGAGCCGGGTGATCTACGGCTCCCGCATCTCGATCTCGATCGGGTTTATCGCCGTATTGCTTGGCGGCGTATCCGGCGTAATCCTGGGATTGTTGGCAGGCTATTTCGCGGGCTGGGTGGACACAGTCATCTCTCGCTTCGTGGACGCGCTGCTCGCATTCCCGTCGATCCTGTTGGCGCTGGTGGTGATCGCAGCTTTGGGGGCGTCAATCCAGAACATGATGATAGCCGTCGGCATCGCGACTTTGCCGGATTATGCCCGCTTGGTGCGCGGCACGGTCCTGGCGATCAAATCTCAACCCTATGTCGAAGCGGCGCGTCTCGTTGGCAATAGCCATCTGCGGATCTTGGCACGACACATCTTGATCAACGTGAATGCCCCTATTGTTGTGCTGGCGACCCTGCAGATCGGCTCGGCGATCCTTATCGGAGCAGGCCTGTCGTTCCTCGGGCTGGGCGCGCAGCCGCCCACCCCGGAATGGGGGCTGATGTCGGCCGAAGGTCGGCAGATGCTGCAACGTGCTTGGTGGATCAGTACCTTTCCCGGAGTGGCGATCCTGAGCGTCGTGATCGCCTGCAATCTTGTCGGCGACGGATTGCGCTCGGCCCTTGATCCAAAGATGCGGATGGGCTGATGCAACTGCTCGAACTTAAAGGTCTGCACGTCGCCTTCTCCACCGACCGGGGCGAGGCGAAAGCGGTCAACGGGATCGATCTGTCCCTGAAGGAGAGCGAGACCCTGGCAGTCGTTGGAGAGAGCGGCTCCGGAAAGTCCGTCACGGCGTTGGCGATCCTCGGACTTCTCCCGAAACGGACGGCGACGGTGCGGGCTGACGTCCTTCGGTTCGATGGGCGCGATCTTATGGCGCTGTCGGAAGAGCAGCTTCGCGCGATGCGCGGCAAAGACATCGGGATGGTCTTCCAAGATCCGATGACCTCTCTCAATCCGGTTTTGACCATTGGCCGGCAATTGTCCGAGATTGGCGAAGTCCATCTGGGCATGACCCGCGCGGCAGCGCAGGACCGTGCAGCAGACCTGCTCGATCAAGTGGGGATACCCCAGGCCAAGGCGCGACTGCGGGATTATCCGCATCAGTTTTCGGGCGGGATGCGCCAGCGTGTCGGCATAGCGATGGCCATTGCCTGCAAACCAAAGCTCCTGATCGCAGATGAGCCGACGACCGCCCTGGACGTCACCGTGCAAGCTCAGGTCCTTGAACTACTGGCCGAGTTGCAGGCCGAGATGCGTATGGCGATCATGTTGGTGACCCACGATTTGGGAGTGGTTGCGCGGATCGCGGATCGCGTGCTGGTGATGTATGCGGGCAGTGTGGTTGAGACGGGGTCGGCTGAAGCCGTCTTTTCGCGAACGGGCATGCCCTATACGCGCGCCCTGCTGCGCTCGGTCCCGCGTCTGGACCAGGCCGACGAGGGGCCGCTCCGTCCGATCCACGGCAGCCCGCCCGATGTGATGCGGCTGGCCAAGGGGTGTAGTTTCGCGCCCCGTTGCGAACTGGTTGAGGCGCGGTGTCATCTCGGCCAGCCGCCCCTTGCTCGTTGTGGACCTGACCACCACGCCGCCTGCATTCTTGCGGGTACTACCGCATGAACACGCTTATCGAACTCTGCGATCTCGCCGTGCATTTCCCCGTGAGCAAGGGGCTCATGTCGGGGACCAGTGGCGTCATCAAAGCTGTGGACGGGGTGACGCTGGAGATCGCCCGAGGCGAGACCCTTGGTTTGGTCGGCGAGAGCGGCTGTGGCAAGTCGACTCTTGGCCGTGCCGTAGTGGGACTAACCAAGCCTACGGGCGGCACTATTTTGATCGACAACAAACCCATGACGCGAGATCGGCGCGTGCAGATGATCTTTCAAGATCCATCAGCCAGCCTCAACCCTAGGATGACGGTAGGAGCTACCATCGCGGAACCCGTTCGCCTGAACGGACTAAGACAGGGGCGCGCAGCGGTCGTGGCTCGGATGCACGAACTGCTCGACCTCGTGGGTTTGCCCCAATCGGCCGCCCATCGTTATCCGCATGAGTTTTCAGGGGGGCAACGGCAGCGCGTCGGTATTGCCCGCGCGCTGGCGTGCGAGCCGGATGTCATCGTCTGCGACGAAGCGGTGTCCGCCCTCGACGTATCCATTCAGGCGCAGATCGTGGCCTTGCTTGAGGATCTGCAGGCTCGTCTCGGGCTGACCTATCTTTTCATCGCGCATGACCTTGGCGCATTGAAGCATATCTCGCACCGGGTAGCGGTCATGTATCTGGGCAAGATCGTGGAAGTGGCCCCGAAGGCAGAATTGTTCGCCAATTCGCGCCATGCCTACACGCGCGCTTTGCTGAGCGCGATTCCGGTGCCCGATCCGATTGTTGAACGGCAACGAAGGCGGATCATTTTGAGCGGCGACCTTCCAAGTCCCGCCGACCCGCCCTCGGGGTGCCGATTTCACACACGGTGCCCGGTGGCAATTGATCGCTGCCGGTCCAACGAACCGGACCGGCAAGAAATGTCGCCCGGCCATCATACCGCCTGTTGGCGGTCGAAGGAGTTGGTTGAACTGATGCCTGATGCGTTGAGTTTGCCGACATCGGGGGCCCAGAGATGATTTCAGGTTAGCCCATTGAGGCTGCCGGATGCGGAAGGGCAACAGACCCGAAGGCATTGTCATCTATGGACACCCCAAAACGAACCGAGAGTTCGAATCTCGACCAAAAACTCTTCAATATCAGAGATTTGGTGGCGGAGGGGATGGGATTCGAACCCACGATACGCTGTTAACGTATACACACTTTCCAGGCGTGCGCCTTCAACCACTCGGCCACCCCTCCAGCGCGGGCGGGACGATAGCGGCGTCGGCTGGCCCGCGCAAGACGCCGCCTGGCATTTCGTCGCGCCCAACCCATCGCGGGCCTGGGCAAGCACGGTGATTTGGTATCTAATGCGAAAGTTATCAGCGTTGGTTGGGGGACCAGGCCCCTATCCGGCCGCGTCACCACAACCAACCTTGGCCGTTTTCGAATGGTGATATTCCGCTTTCTCGGTCGGCTGTTCTTTCTCGCCGGTATCGCCGCGTTCGGCTTCGATGTGTGGCGCTGGCTGATCGATGGCGAGGTTTTTCGCCTGGAACCGCTGGGCGAGCTCTGGTTCATGATCGACCCGTCAAGCCTTAACGGCGCCCAGGCCGCGATACAGCGCTATGTCTGGCCCGAACTTTGGGATCCGGGCATCGTCACCGTACTGTTGTGGCCGGCCGCGCTGGTGCTGGGTGGATTCGGTCTTATCCTGATGATCCTTTTTCGGCGCCGGCGGCGTTCCAGTTTCTAGCGACCCCGCGCTGCCAACTCTCGCACCGCATCGGCCAGGAGAGCGAGGTCCTCTGGTCGTGACAGCCGGTGATCGCCGTCCTTGATCAAGGTCAGTCGCACATCGCCCCCTGCCAGCGCCCGCATCAACCGTTCGCTCTGCTGCCAGGGCACGTCCGGATCGGCGACACCATGGAGCAAACGCACCGGCGCGATGATCTCGACGGGCGACCGCAAGACCATGTGTTTTCGGCCCTCGTCAATCAGAGATTTGCTGATGGGGTCGGGTTCGTCATCATAGTCTGACGGCCGATACCAGATACCGTCCAATGCCATCGCGGCCTGCGCGGCCTCGTCCATTTTCGCGGCCAGCAGATCCTCGGTAAAGTCGGGGGCCGCAGCAACGCCGATCAAGCCCATCACACGCTCTGGCCGGTCGCGGGCAGCCAGCACCGCCAGCCAGCCCCCCATTGAAGACCCCACCAGGATCAATGGCCCTTTGGTCACGCGATCGATCACGTTCAGCAAATCCAGCAGCCAGGCCCCTACCGTGCCATCTTGGATTCGGCCGGATGACGTTCCGTGCCCCCGATAGTCGAGGCTGGCAAAGCCAAGGCCTTCCGCCGCCGTCATCTTGGCAAGGAACTGGCCCTTGATCCCTGTGGAAATCGATCGAAAACCGGGACAGAACAGCACAGTCGGTTGGCCGCTATTCGCGGCCGGCGACCGGTGGCAATAATGAAGGCGGGTCCCGTCGCCCAATGTTAGAAATTCGTCCAGCATCACAATCACTTCCAAGAATATTGCTTGTCTCAAAACACCGCTTTGGATTGGAGATGGGTATGTGTTGGCCCCCAACGCAACCGACATCTGCACTGACCAGACTTGCGCGGTGATGCATGGCGGGCCATAAACCGCGCCCATGTTGATTCATGCACCTGTTTCCTGGGGCGAACTGCTCGACAAGATCACGATCTTGGAGATCAAGGCAGAGCGGATTTCCGATCCCGGCAAGAGCGCCAACGTGGCCAAGGAACTGGCAGTACTGTGCCAGACACGAGACGATGCCGGCATCGATCTCAGCCCCATCGAACGATTGGTGACCAATCTGCGCGAGGTTAACGAGACGCTTTGGCAAATCGAGGACGATATTCGCGAGTGCGAACGGCTCGATCGGTTCGACGCGCGGTTCGTCGATCTGGCCCGCGCGGTCTACAAAACCAACGACAGGCGCGCAGCGCTCAAGCGCGAGATCAATGACGCCTTGGGCTCAGATCTCGTCGAGGAAAAATCCTATGCATCTTATGAATAGGTAATCGCGGCGGATTTCTTGACAGCACCGCCTTCACGCCTAAATTCGCGTGGGTTTCCCGCACTCCCGTCCGATTTGACGCGCTAGAAAGACCGACCGTCCATGTCGTCGACCGCCGCCGAACCTGTTTCCTCGCCCCCGGCCAACGGGGCGCCCGTGACAATTACACTGCCCGACGGTGGCACGCGTGATTATGACCGGCCCGTCACCGGTGCCGAAATCGCGGCGTCTATTGCCAACAGCCTGGCAAAGGCGGCGCTGGCGATTGAGATCGATGGCGAACTGCGAGACCTTGAAGCTCTGGTGGACCGCAATGCCGCCGTGCGCATCATCACCCGCAAGGACGATGCGGCACTGGAACTGATCCGGCATGACGCCGCCCATGTCATGGCCGAGGCTGTGCAACGGCTTTATCCGGGCACCCAGGTCACCATCGGGCCAGCGATCGAAAACGGCTTTTACTATGACTTTGCCCGAGACGAACCGTTCACGCCGGACGAGCTGGCCAGTATCGAAGCGGAGATGCGCGCGATCATTGGGCGAGGCGCGGCTTTTGAGCGGGAAGTCTGGAATCGGGATGCGGCGATTGCGTTCTTTGAAGACAAGGGCGAGAGCTATAAGGCCGAACTCATCCGCGACCTGCCGGTCGACGAGCCGATCTCAGTCTACCGCCAAGGCGACTGGCTGGATCTGTGCCGCGGCCCCCATATGCGCACGACGAAAGATGTCGGCCAGGCCTTCAAACTGACCTCGGTCGCCGGCGCCTATTGGGGGGGCGACCACCGCAATGCCATGCTACAGCGCATCTACGGCACGGCCTGGCGCAATCCGGACGAGTTGAAAGCCTATCTCCATCAATTGGAGGAGGCAGAGCGCCGCGATCATCGTAAGCTGGGCCGCGAGATGGATTTGTTCCATCTGCAAGAAGAAGCAGTCGGCTCCGTCTTCTGGCACGCCAAAGGCTGGACCGTCTGGCGCGTCATCGAGAACTACATTCGCGGCCGCCTCGCACAGGCAGGCTATGAAGAGGTCAAGACGCCCCAGCTGATCGACCGCTCCCTTTGGGAGCAGTCCGGCCACTGGGACAAGTTCGGCGACAATATCTTTATCGTGCGCACCGATGAGGGCGAGCGGGTATTGGGCCTAAAGCCGATGAATTGTCCGGCGCATGTCCAAATCTACCGTCAGGGCATCAAGAGCTACCGCGACCTGCCGATCCGCATGGCGGAGTTCGGCTCATGCCACCGCAACGAGCCGTCGGGAGCCTTGCACGGCATCATGCGCGTGCGGGCCTTCACACAGGACGACGCTCACATCTTTTGTCGGACCGACCAGATGAAGGAAGAGAGCATCGCCTTTATCGAGCAGTTACGGCAGGTCTATAGCGATTTCGGCTTTGATGAGATGCGCATCAAATTCGCCGACCGCCCACCGGTGCGCGCCGGTGAGGACGAGGTTTGGGACCGGGCGGAGGAAGCACTGCGCGAGGCGGTCGAGGCATCCGGCCATCCGTTCGAGATCAATCCGGGCGAGGGCGCGTTTTATGGGCCGAAGCTGGAATTTGTTCTGCGCGACGCCATCGGCCGCGATTGGCAATGCGGCACGCTACAGTGCGATTTCGTGCTGCCGGAACGGCTGGGCGCGGCCTATGTCGGTGAGGACGGCCAAAAACACCACGCGGTGATGCTGCACCGGGCCATTCTGGGATCCATGGAGCGCTTTATCGGCGTCCTCATCGAGCACTATGCCGGACGCTTCCCGCTTTGGCTGGCGCCCGTCCAGGTGACCGTCGCCACCATCACGTCCGATGCCGACGATTATGCGCGCGAGGTTCTGGCTGCCCTTGAAGCGGCAGGGCTGAGGACCGACATTGACCTGCGCAACGAGAAGATCAATTTGAAGGTTCGCGAACACTCGCTGCAAAAAGTACCGGTCATCCTCGTCGTCGGTAGGCGCGAAGCAGAGGAGCGAACGGTGGCCATGCGCCGTCTAGGGGGGAAGGCGCAAGAAGTTCTTGCCCTCAGCGATGCTGTCAATAAACTCACAGACGAGGCACGCTCGCCGCTGGATCGTCCGGATTAATCCGACGCCCGCGGGTTCTGCCTTGTTAATCCAGGGCCTGTTAAACAAGCAAAGGAGGTTTACATAGCCCGTCCAACCCAGAATGTTCCCCCGACCCGCGAGGGCCCAAGGGTGAACAACGAAATCGAAGCCCTGAGGGTGCGCCTGGTCGCTGCCGACGGGGAAATGGTGGGCGTCGTGCCCACACGAGATGCAATACGCGCAGCCGACGATGTCGGCCTGGATCTGGTGGAGGTTTCACCGAACGCCGATCCGCCGGTCTGTAAGATCCTCGACTATGGCAAGTACAAGTATGAGGCGCAGAAAAAGGCCAACGAGGCGCGCAAGAAGCAGAAGATCATCGACGTCAAAGAGATCAAGCTGCGCCCCAACATCGATGACAACGACTATAACGTGAAGATGCGCAACGCGCGCCGTTTCATTGAGGCGGGCGATAAGGTCAAGGTCACCTTGCGCTTTAGAGGGCGCGAGATGGCTCACCAAGAGCTGGGCATGAACGTGTTGACACGCGTTCGTGACGAATTGGAAGAAATGACCAAGGTTGAGGCGTTTCCAAAGCTGGAAGGCCGCCAGATGGTTATGGTTTTGGCGCCTCGATAAGTCGACAGATAGTAGATCCCGGCCAACCGGATAGTGCTTGCACGCAAGCTCCCGGTTGGCCCCATCCCACTATCAGTTAACGCCGTTTTGACTGGCCGGTCCTAAGACCTGCTCCATATCCGTCTCATCGTGAAAGACATGGAGTTTGTCACATGACATTAGGCCGTTTTTTCCGCATTTCCGCGGCAGCCATCATCGGCTCGGCCATTTTGACCACCTCTGCAAGCGCTCTTTTCTCCCCGCGCATCGAAGATTTCGAAGAAGCGGTGATTGAGGAACTGGCCGAATACGGCATCAGCCAAGCGGACGTGGTCGGTCTTCGGGTTTATCCGCACTATGATCGACGCGATCAGATAGATCGCGCGACCGGCTGGGTGCATATCGAGCAGTGCCCTGAAGGTCAGATTGTCGTCGAACTGTCGGCCTTTGCCACGGTCACCTACGCCTACACGCGTGGACAGTGCGAAGTTCCTGGTCTCAGTTAGCAGTCTGGGGCATCTCGTCCACTCGGACTACCGAGCGGACGAGGTTTGCCTCTGAGATGCGGTGGCCTCGGCGTACCTGCGGCCGCATCTCTATTGCCGATGAACAATTGCGGTCCATATTCCCTTCAAGTTCAGAGATTTATTTGGCTTGGAGATTTCATCAATGACCATTTTTTCGAGCGTTCGGATATTCCTCATTCCTACTTTGCTGGCCATCTTGCTGGCCGCCCACACCGCGCACGCGCAATCGCGAACCGAGCAGGGGGTCTACGACAGGCTTGCCCAGATCGGTATCACGCCCGATCAGGTTACGGACCTGCGCATTTATCCAAGACGTGACAACAATGACCGTGTGCAGGGCTATGACGCCTGGGTCGAGGTCGAGCAATGTCCGCAAGGCAAAATAGTTATGAATCTGGGGCGTACCGGAACGGCGACCTATGCCTACACGCGTGACGGCTGCCAGATCCAAGGGCTGGATGCATCCTGACCAGGTAAGGAGACTGTTGAATGATCGATCGATCAACCACACGCCTAGCCGCAGCCGCCGCACTGTGTTGCAGCTTCCTGCTGCCGACCGCGGGACTTGCTCAGACCGAGCAAGTCGGCGGCATTTACGACCGATTGGCCGAAATCGGCATCACGCGCGATCAGGTCATAGAGATCAACACATACCCACAGACAGACGGATCTGACGGCCGCAGCCGGGGTTCGACGGCTTGGATCAAGGTCGCGCAATGCCCAGAGGGTTCCATCGTCATGGATGTTGGCCGCACGGGCGTGGTGACCTCTGCCTGGACGAGCGGCAACTGCGAGATTCCGGCTCTTGACGATTGCTGACCCAGTAAATCGCAGCGTCTGGCGCTAGTCGTCTTTTTCTCGGGGGACATCACCGAAGAGGAGACGGTTTGATGACCATCAAACTGCTAACCCGCGCGTTGCTGGCAATGCCGCTGGCAGCCCTGTTGCTGACGCCGCTTCAGGCCGATGCGCAGTTCCGCTATGAACGCGGGGTACAAGATCAACTGAGCGCCTTGGGGATCGCCGAGGACGACGTGATCGAAGTCAGCGTCTATCCGTACCCCGACCCAAGGGACCAATTCGGCGGCGCCCAGGCATGGGTGAAGGTCGAACAATGCCCCGAAGGGTCTATCGTCGTGGTCCTGTCGCGCACAGGCCAGGCGACATACGCCTATGGGCGCGACGGCTGTATGATCCCGGGCCAAGACTAATTCGTTAAACCAACAGCCCCGAGCCGCCGGAAACCCTTGCAACACCGGCGGGTCGGGGCTATATACCGCGACCTTGAAACCGGGCGGCGAGGCCGGGCGGGCGCCTAAATGCGTCCAAAGCCCAGGGCATGCCCAACCGCCCAGAAAATCACTCCCTAGCTTTGAAGGAGTTGAAATGCCCAAGATTAAGACGCATTCGAGCTCGAAAAAGCGTTTTCGGCTCACTGCCTCCGGCAAGGTCCGGTTCAACTCGGCCATGCGCCGCCACCGCCTGATCTCCAAGACCAAGTCCGCTAAGGAGCGGAATCAGGGCACCAAGATCATGGCCGAGAGCGACGCACGGAACATCCGCAAATATCGGCTGCCGAACGGCTGATTGGAGGCACTGAACAATGGCACGAGTAAAACGGGGCGTTACCAAGCACGCCCGGCATAAAGAGATTCTCAAGCAGGCCAAAGGCTATCGCGGCCGACGCAAGAATACCTTCCGCGTCGCCAACCAGGCGGTGGAGAAGGCCGGCCAATACGCTTATCGCGACCGGCGCGTTCGCAAGCGGAATTTCCGCGCGCTTTGGATTCAGCGCATCAATGCCGGCGTGCGCGAGGCGTCGGATCTGACCTATTCGCGGTTCATGAACGGGCTGGCAAAGGCCGGCATCGATGTCGACCGCAAAGTGTTGGCCGACTTGGCCGTGCACGAGCCGGAGTCGTTTAGGGCCTTGGTCAACCAGGCTGAGGCGGCGCTCAACAAGTAAGATCCTCGGCCGGATCCGGAAATCCAGGGACCCGGCCGAACCATCCGATTAAGCGGGGCCTCGGCCCGGGAGACCAGATTTCCCGGGGCGAGGCCCCGTTTTCATGTGGCCATTGGCAAGCGGAATTCGGAAGTACGGC